>PFJX01000026.1 GCA_002784045.1 Hydrogenophilales bacterium CG_4_10_14_3_um_filter_63_21 | reverse complement strand
CTGGGCGAGGGTGAACGCTTCTCCGCCTATCACGGCAATGGCAAGCCGGCCATCGCCGTGGCCATCCAGCGCGCACCCGGCGGTGCGGTTGCGACCGCGATCAATGAAGCGGAAGCGAAACTGCCAGAACTGAAAGCGCGTTATCCCGGCCTGGAAATCGCTATCGCCGACACCCAGGGCGAGCTGATCGAGACCTCTAACAACAACATGATGGAGGCGCTGCGCGACGCGATCATCTTCACCAGCATCGTCATCCTGTTCTTCCTCGGCAACTGGCGTGCGGTGACTACCGCCTTGATTTCCATCCCGCTGGTGTTCCTGATCACGCTGGCGGTGCTCTGGCTCACCGGCTGGGAGATGAACACCATCGTGCTGACCGCAGTGATTCTGGCCTTGGGCATGTTGGTGGACGACGCCGTGGTCGTGCTGGAGAACATCGAGCGCCACCTGGGCGAACTGCACGAGGACATCGCCACGGCCATCCGCCACGGCACCGAAGAAGTGCTGTTCCCGGTGTTTGTCGGCACCATCGCTACCGTCGTGGTGATTGCGCCGTTGATGTTCGTCGGCGACTTCACTGAACAGATGTTCAAGCATCTGGTGTTTCCGCTCATCATCGCCGTGCTGGTATCGTATTTCGTGGCCATCACCTTCATCCCGCGCCTTTCCTTCTTCTGGTATCGCAACGGATTGCCGGAGAAGACCCGCTTTGAACGTTTCCTGGAACGGCTCTATCAGCGCACGCTGGGGCCGGGAGCGGCGATGTATATGCGCGGGTTGGACTGGTCGTTCGCCGGCGGCAGTCTGCGCCGCTGGCTGCTGGTGTTGCCGGCCTATGGCCTGCTGGTGGCCAGCTTTGTGTTCATCATGCCGCTGGTGGGGCGCGACGCCCTGCCGCCGATGGACAGCGGCATCATCAAGGCGCATGTACGCTTCTCCGCCAACGAGCCTGTGGCGGTGGCGGAAGCCCGGCTGGCCGCCTTCGAGCAGGCACTGACGAGGGACAAGCGCCTGAAACGAGTCAGCCTGGTGTTCGGCTCCGAGCCGGGTGTGATCTCGCAGGGCTCCGGCCAACTGCCGGCCGAGGCCACCTTCACCCTGGCCTATGTCAATCGCTTCGAGCGCAGCGAAGACACCTGGAGCATCGAGGCCGATCTGCGTAAACGCCTGGCCGCGTTGCCTGGCATCACCGCCGCTGACGTCTATGGCTACGGCATCACCCCGATATCCACCATCAAGGCGACGGTGGATATCCGCCTCTATTCCGAGGACTGGCGCCGCCTGCCGGAAGCCGCCGCCAAGGTGCGCGAAGCGCTGGCCAAGGTGCCGGGGCTGACTTCGGTGTCCACGGTGTGGGATGCCGACGCCCAGGAAACCGTGCTCGCGCTCGACGAGGAACGCCTGCGCAGCCTGGGCCTGACGCCGGAAATGGTGGTGGCGCAACTGCCGCTGAAAGGTGGCGCGGTGGCCAGCCTGTCCAAATTGTCCACCGTGAGCGCGATCCCAGTGCGCAGCTACTTCAGCGACGCTTACCGCGCCGAACCCGCCACGCTGATGTTGCTGCCGATCCAGACCCCGAATGGTCAGTCGGTCAGCTTGAGCGAACTCGGCACCCTGGCCCGTGCCCAAGCGGTTTCCACGCTGACCCGCGACCGCATGCAATACAGCCTGGACATCCTGGCCTGGCGTGAGAAGGCGCCGTCCAGCGTGCTCTCCGCGCAGGCGGAAGCCGCCGCCCGCGCCGTGCTGCCGCCCGGCGTCACGCTGGAGGAAAAGGGCGACAACGGCCAGGGCACCGAATCCAGCAAGGCGATGATGGCCGGCATGATGCTCGGTATGCTGCTGCTGTTCGCGGTGCTGGTGCCGGCCTACGGCAGCTTTACGCTGGCCGGCATCGCCATGATCGTGCTGCCGCTGTCGGGCATCGGCGCGGTGTGGGGCCTGCTCCTGTTCGACAAGGCGATGGCGCTGCCGGCCATCCTGGGCATCATTCTGCTGTTCTCCATCATCGTGAAAAATTCCATCCTGATGGTGGATTTCATACACACCCGCGAGCGCGATGGCGCCAAACCCCTGGAAGCTGCACGTGATTCCATCCGATTGCGCTATCGTCCCATCCTGATGACCGCCTTCGGCACCATCGCCGGCCTCTTGCCGGTGGCGCTGGAGCACGCCGTCGGGCTGGAACGCCTGTCGCCACTGGCCGATACCGCCATCGGCGGCTTGCTCATCGGCACGGTGCTGAGCCTGTTCTATCTGCCGATGTTTTATGTCTGGGTAAAAGGTAAAGACTCGAAATGAAAACTGGAAACCTGATCAAACGCGCGTTGCTCGCGCTGGCCCTGGCCGCATTCCTGTCGCCGCCGGCCCTTGCCGAGAAGGCAACCCCTGAAAAGGCCATCGACTTCCAGTTCACCGATGTCGCTGGCAAGAGCCTGCGGCTATCCGACTACCGGGGAAAATGGGTGCTGGTGAATTTCTGGGCGCCTTGGTGCCCGCTTTGCTGGGCCGAGACGGCGACCCTCAACAAGCTCAATCAGCGTCGCGACTTCGTGGTGATCGGCGTCGGCCTCGACTACGGACCGGATGCGAATTCCGTGCGGGAAACGGCGAAAAGCCATGATTTCGAAGTTACCATCGTCGCCGGCGGTTCGCGCCGCGACCCCGCCAGCATCTACCGCCAGGTCGGCCCGGTAGACTTCTTCCCGACTTCCTACCTCTACGACCCCACCGGCGAGATCGTCATGTTCGTCCCCGGCCAGGTGCGCGAAGGCAAGCTGAAGAGCTTCATGGAAGAGTGGAACCGGGCGCACAAGGGAGCGCGGCCAGGCCGATGAATTGTCTGATGATCGCCTAGCGCCGCCACGAAGCCGATCTGCGAGGCGGGCAAGGTGGGTTGCTTTGTGCCCAGGGTGCTGCGGGATTCTGGAAACGGCGGTTGAAGCAAAATGCTTAACGTGAAACAAGCCAGCACCCCCACTGTAGCGCCGGGCTTCCAGCCGGCTTCGTAGGCCTAATCAGAAAGACGCCGGCTGGCCCTAAAGGATACCGGCCATTCAGGCCATAAAGCCGGCGCTACAAGTGCGCCCGGTTTCATCCTCCGGGGCGGCATCAAAGCCATGGCTGTTAGGGCTGGCCACAGGTTGTCGTTGTTTCGGTGCTGGCCAAATCCGGAATCGGGATGGGTGAAGTCCGGATGCGGATAGACCGTCTTTCTTTCTGCCGGGATTCGGCCTCCCTGCAGGCGGCGAGGATCTCCGGTTTCGACAGTTCCCGGTCGATGATGTCCATGGTTGCGCGACCGATATAGTCGAAGTCGTTGTTGGGCGCCTCCAGTGCTTCGAGGTAGGCGCGCCCGATCAGTCGGCCAAGCGGCAGCGGGTTGTAGAGCAATTTCTTGATGACGAAGGGATTGAAACTGAGCGGGTTGTAGTCGGCCGGCAGGTAACCCTGGCCGATCAGCAGACGTTCGACCGGGGTATTGGGCTGGATGCCGATAAAAAAGATGAACGGCAATACATTGTCGCGACCGAATAGCGCGTACAGCTCGTTGATCTTTTCGATGCTCTTGCTCAGGGTGCAGACCGTCTCGCCAGGGGCATTCAGGGGCATGTACAGCTTGACCTTCTGGTCGGTGAGCCCGCTGGCCTTGAACATACGAAAGGCCTCCATCTGCTGATCCAGCGAATAACCCAGGGTCAGGCTGTCGATGATTTCCTGAGAACCGGTGAACGACAGATCAATGCTGCTGATGCCACTGTCCACCATCTTGCGAGCGACTGCGGGGGTCAGGTGGTTAAGTCGGAGATAACCGGACCAGTGGATATCGATTTTCCTCGCCAGCATTTCGTCGAGGATTTTCTCGACGTGATCGACACTCCGTTTGGTCGAGCAGAACTGGGCATCCGTGAACCAGATACGTTTGACGCCATAGCGCTTGCTGAGCGTCTCGATTTCCTTGGCGATTTCGACCGGGTCCCGATAACGCTGGTTCGGCCCTTCGATCTTGTTGTAGAGACAGAAATGGCACTGTAGTGGGCAACCGCGCTTGGTATGGACTCCGATATCGCCATCGAGATAGTCGTGGAAATTCGGAAAAATGGATTCCACGTAGGGAAAATCGACGGCGGTAAGGCTCGGCAGGTTGAAGGTTTCCACGCGCGCCCGATGCGTGACCTGGCCCATTGCATCCTTGTGGAAGTACTCGCCGATGGGGGCGACGAAACCATCGACGATCGACAGCATGGTGTCTTCGCCCTCGCCGATAACGACAATGCTGTCCGGCGGACATTTCTCGGCGACGTATTTGCCGAAGATGGATACCGCCGTCCCGCCGACGACAATCCGCGTCGTTGGCAGCAGACGGCGCACCAGCTTCATGTAGCCGAAGTTGTGCAAGCGGCTGGCCGTGTAGTCCCAGACAATTCGTATGGCGTCCCAGGCAGCCCTCAGCCTGCGCCGCCAGATCGGCGAGTGATCGAAGTTCATGACCACGTCGAGTGCGTCGTCCTCCGGATGCGGGCCGAAGGACTGCATGTTGCGCCAGGAAAAAGCGACGATGTCGGGCTTCAGGGTCCGCAGGTGTTGTGCCAGTACCCGCCTGCGTTCTCCCGGAGCGATCAAGGCCAGATCGAGCAGATGCTGGCGGATGCCGGGACGTTGCTTGTGAATGTAGTCGGCGACATAAATGACCCCACCCGGATAGATTTTCCAGCAAGGCAAGCGCACATAAAGAACCGTTTGTGCCTCTGTCGGCATGCTTCCTCCATTGATCAGATGTACCGCCGGTGCTTGCACCAAGGCGCGTGGCCGATTTGGCCGGGCGATTCTATCTTGTTTACCGTGAAACAACCGCCATGCCGTGGGAGCGGACTGCGCCGGCAGGCGCAAAGGTGGCAACGCCGACTCAATCGAACACTTGCGCCGGCAAGGCGACGGCTGCCGGGTTGGAGGGATACAGCCTGTCCACCAGGAACATCGAGATGCTTGGGACGTAGGTGATCAGGGCCAGATACAGCAGCATGACGCCCAAGAAGGGCAGGGCGGCCTTGGAGACCTCGGTCAGCCCCAGGTGTGAGAGGTGGCTGGCGACATAGAGGTTGAGGCCCACCGGTGGGGTGATCATGCCGATCTCCATGTTGATGGCCATGATGATGCCCAGGTGGATCGGGTCGATGCCGAGCGCTTTGGCGATGGGCAGGAACAAGGGCGCCAGGATCAGGATGATGGAACTGGGCTCCATGAACTGCCCGGCCAGCAACAGCACCAGATTAACCACCAGCAAAAACTGCCAGGATTGCAGATGCATCTCCACCACCCACTGCGACAGCGCCTGTGGAATCTGCTCGGAGGTGAGGAGGAAGTTGAACAGGATGGCGTTGGTGATGATGTACAGCAGCATCGCCGAGGTGTTGGCGGCATGTAGTAATACCTTGGGAACGCCACGCAGCGGCAGGCTGCGGTAGATGAAGCTGGCGCAGAGGAAGGCATATACCGCTGACACCGCGGCCGCTTCGGTGGGGGTGAAGAGGCCGCCGTAGATGCCGCCCATGACGATGACTACCAGCATCAGGCCCCAGAAAGCATCGAAAAAAGACTTCACAACTTCCCTGAAACTGGCGCGCGGGATGGTGGGGAAGTGGTGCTTCTTGGCGTAGAGGAAGGTCACGCCCATCAGCACCAGGGCCAGCAGGAGGCCGGGCACAATGCCGGCGACGAACAGCTTGCCGGCGGATTCCGAGGTCGCCACTGCGTAGATGATCAACACGATGGACGGCGGAATCAGGATGCCGAGCGAGCCGGAGCAGGCGATGACGCCGGTGGAAAACCCTTTCGGGTAGCCCTGTTGGATCATCGCCGGCAGCATCAGCGAGCCGATCGCCATCACCGTCGCCGGGCTGGAGCCGGACAGGGTGGCGAAGAAGGCGCAGGCCACCACGCTGGCCATCGCCAGGCCGCCCGGCATCCAGCCCACCAGGTTCACCGCGAACTTGATGATGCGTTTGGCGACGCCGCCATCGGTAAGGAAGGCGCCGGCCAGCACGAAGAACGGCACGGCCATGATGGCGAAGCTCTCCAGGCCGGTGAACAGGCGCTGCGAGATGATGTTCACCGTCACCATGTCGAACGAAGAAAAGAACAGCATGAATACCAGCACGGTCATCCCCAGGGCGATGGAGATGGGGGTGCCGGTGATGAGCATGAGGGTGAGGATGCCCATGATGAGGGCGGCGGTCATTGAGCATCCTCTTTCAGGGCGCCTTCACGCATATCGGAAACCGGCCCGGCCGAGACAGTCTGGCCGCTACGCAGGAATTTTGCCAGGGACTGGATGAAGCGGTAGCACATCAGGCCGGAACCGAAAGGGATCGCCAGATAGATGATCCACATCGGCCATTCCAGGTCGGGTGAAACCTGCCCGGTGCCGTGGATAAAAATCACCCAGCGGGCGCCGAAAAAGGCGATGGCCCCGGTGAAAGTGATGCCCAGAACCATGCCGGCAATGACCAGAAAGCGCCGCATCGAGCCCTCTACCTTGTTCACCACGTAGTCCACACCAACGTGGATGCCGGTGCGCACGCCATAGGCGGCGCCGAATTTGGCCATCCAGATGAACAGGTAAATGGTGAGTTCCGTGGCCCAGGTGAAGCCGGTGCCCATCAGATAGCGCATTGCCACGGAAACGAAGGTGACCAGGGTGGCGGTGGCCATGAAGGTCAGGATCAGCCACTCCTCCAGACGATCCAGCGTGTGGTGGAACATGAAACTTCCCCTGCGAATTTGTGGCAACTACGGTGGCAACTACGGTGGCAACTACGGTGGCAAAGAAACCCCGGCGCGAGGCCGGGGCTGATGAAGTGTGCCGCTTACTTCTTCTCGGGCTTGGCCGCCTTGTGCTTATTGGCGCGAGCGGTGGTTTTTCCCTTTTCCACCTGGGCGGCGACTCGATAAGTGGCCTGGATCAGGTCACGGCCGATCTTCTCCTCGAACGCTTTGTGCACCGGCAGCAGCGCCTGTTGCCAGGCCACGCGATCCTTGTAAGGCAGCACGTAGACTTGGGTGGTGCCGGCCGCCTTCACCTTGGCCAGGGCCTCGTCATTCTCTACTTGGGCGATCTTGCGCTCGAACACCGTGGTGTCCCGCATCGCCTGGTCCAGGGTGGCGCGCAGGTCGGCCGGCAGGTCGCCCCAGAATTTCTTGTTGACGATCACCGCATAGCCCAGATAGCCGTGGTCGGAGAGGGTCAGATGCTTCTGCACTTCATGCATCTTCTGGGTGTAGAGGTTGGACATGGGGTTCTCGGTACCGTCCACCACCCCCTGTTGCAGCGCCGAATAGACCTCGGAGAACGCCATGACCTGCGGGTTGGCGCCCAGCGCCTGCATCTGTGCTTCCAGCACTTTGGAAGACTGGATGCGCATTTTCAGACCCTTGAAATCCGCCAGCGAATGCAGTGGGGTGTTCGCGCTCATCTGCTTGAATCCGTTATCCCAGAAGCCCAGGCCGGTGATGCCCTTGGCGTCGAGCAGGGTGAACAGCTTTTTGCCGATGTCGCCGTCCATCACCCGGTACAGGGTTTCCTTGTTGGGGAAGATGTAGGGCAGGTCGAATAGCTCGAAGGAACGCACGCCGAGCGGCCCGAATTTCGCCAGCGAGGGCGCCAGCATCTGCACCGCGCCGATCTGGAGGGCTTCCATTTCCTCGCGGTCTTTGTAGAGCTGGCTGTTCGGATAGACCTCGACCTTGACGCGGCCATGGCTGCGTTCCTCGGCCAACTTCTTGAAGTAGTCCGCGGCGCGGCCTTTAGGCGTGTTGGGAGCGACCACATGCGAGAACTTGATGACGATGGGTTCGGCGGCTTGCGCGGGGGCGGTGGCGAATGAGGTGGCCGCGGCGAGCGCCAGGGCCAGCGTGGGCAACACGATGGAGAGCTTCATGAGGAGCCTTTTCGGTTGAGTGGAAACCGTGGCCATGGTAGGCCCGAGGGCAAACGCGGACAAGCCGCTATCAACATGAAACAAACGTTAACGCTCGTGGGCTACCCGCACGCTTGCGCCGCCTACCGCGAAGGTCAGATCGAGCCGCTCTCCTTCCGCCAGCCCCGCGCCATCCCTGACCACGCGGCCCCGCGTATCGCGGGTGATGCTGTAGCCACGTTCCAGCACCGCTTGCGGGTTGAGGTGGCCAAGATGAGCTGTGAGGGCGGCTAGGCGCAAACGTGCGGGGTGGCTGGCCCAGGCGCGCGCGAGCGCGGTTTGTAACCGCGCCAGCGGTTCGCGCAGCGCGTCCGGATTCGGTTTGCCGGCGGCCAGGCGTTCACGCAAACGGGTGAGTCGTAGACCCGCGCGTTCCCGCTGTGTAATCCGCGCCAGGCGCAAACGATTGGCCAGGTGATCGAGATGCTGGCGTTGCGCGGCCAGGTGTTGCGCCGGGTGGCGCAGGCGGCGGCTGAGGCTATCCAGGCGTTGTGCCAGCGTATCCAGGTGGTGGCGCCGCGCCTGAATCTGGCGCTGGTTCAGGTGGCCGAGATGCTGCGCGAGTTCCTCGCGCTCCGGGGTGGCGAGCTGGGCGGCGCCGGTGGGCGTGGGCGCGCGCAGGTCGGCGACGAAATCGGCGATGGTGAAGTCGGTTTCGTGGCCGACGCCGCATACCACCGGGATCGGGCTGGCGGCGATGGCGCGCACCAGTTCTTCGTCATTGAATGCCCACAGGTCTTCCAGGCTGCCGCCGCCACGCACCAACAGCAGCACATCGCATTCCTTCCGGCTGGCGGCCTGGGCCAGGGCGGCGCGTAAGCCGGCGGGCGCCTCGGCGCCCTGTACGGGAGCCGGGTAGAGCACCACGGCGGCGGCCGGCCAGCGGCGCTTCAGGGTGGTGAGGACATCGCGCAGGGCGGCAGCCTGCGGCGAGGTGATGACGCCGATGCCGCGCGGGTAGGGGGGGAGGGCGCGTTTGCGTTCCGGCGCGAACAGGCCCTCCTGTTCCAGCTTCGCCTTCAGCTTGATGAAAGCCTCGAACAGGGCGCCGGCACCGGCGCGGCGCATGGCCTCGACGATGAGCTGATAGTCGCCGCGCGCTTCGTACAGAGTGGGTTGCGCCCGCACCTCGACGCGGTCGCCCTCGCGCGGTTGCCAGTCGATGAACTGGTTGCGGTTGCGGAACATCGCGCAGCGCACCCCTGCCTGGGCGTCCTTGAGGGTGAAATACCAGTGCCCGGACGACGCCCGGCTGAGATTGGAAATCTCCCCCGCCACCCAGCACGAAGGCAGCGCCTTTTCCAGCGCCAGACGCGCCAGGCGGTTGAGTTCGGAGACGGAGAGGATGGGGGACATGAAGGGGGGGCGGTTTTTGTAGCGCAGGCGTCTCGCCTGCTTCGTGGGTCTGATTAAAAATACAAAGCAGGCGAGACGCCTGCGCTACACGGGTTCCGCGAACGCTTCGTCGATCATGCCGCACCAGATATGGCCGATGAGGATGTGGCATTCCTGGATGCGCGCGGTTTCGCGTACTGGCACCCGCATCTCGTGGTTGACCAGGCCGCGCAGTTTGCCACCGTCGCCGCCGAGCAGGCCGAGCGTGGCGACGCCCATGTCTCTCGCCTGTTCCACGGCGGCGATGATGTTGCCGCTGTTGCCGCTGGTGGAAATGCCGATCAGCAAATCGCCGGGACGCGCCAAGGCTTCGACCTGGCGCGCGAACACGCGCTCATAACCGAAATCGTTGGCGATGGCGGTGAGCGCGGAGGTATCGGTGGTCAGCGCGATGGCGGGGAGGGCGCGGCGATGGGCCTCGAAACGACAGACCATTTCAGCCGCGATATGTTGCGCATCCGCCGCGCTGCCGCCATTGCCGCACAGGAAAATTCGGTTGCCGGCGCGCAGGCGGGCCACCAGCATTTCACCGAGTTCCCGAATCGTGGCTTCCTGTGTACGAAGCACCCTGATGGCTTCCAGATGGGCGTCGAGTGTGGCTGAAATCGTGGCTGAAATCGAAGGCATGGGAAATGGGGCGCAAGTAGAGTTGACCCAAGTAAACTACGCACCGATTTAACCACCCAATTCCCCCTTCATGCATTTGAATTTGCCTGATTTTTCAACTGCCTCCGTCCTGGTCGTGGGTGATGTGATGCTGGACCGCTATTGGCAGGGGCCGACTTCGCGCATTTCACCGGAAGCGCCGGTGCCGGTGGTCAAGGTGGAAGACGACGAATTGCGCCCCGGCGGCGCCGCCAACGTGGCGCTCAACGCCGCCGCCCTGGGCGCCCGTGTGGCCCTGGTCGGCCTGGTGGGTGAGGATGCCGAAGCCGGTCTGCTCGCCGAGCGTCTACAGGCTCGTGGCGTCTCCAGCGATTTCGTGGTGGTTCCCGGCAGCCGCACCATCACGAAGTTGCGTATCCTTTCCAAGCATCAGCAGCTCATCCGCCTGGATTTCGAGGATGGCTTCGAGGCCTGCGATGGCAGTGGCATCCTCGGCCGCTTTCTGCAAGCCTTGCCGCGGGCGAAGGCGGTGGTGTTGTCCGATTATGCGAAGGGCGTGCTGCGCGACACCCAGCCTTTGCTTCGCGCCGCGCACGAACGCGGCCTGCCGGTGGTGATCGACCCGAAGGGCTCGGATTTCCAGCGCTATCGCGGCGCCACCCTGCTGACGCCGAACCAGGTGGAGTTTGAGGCGGTGGCCGGGCGGATCGCCGATGAGGCCGACCTGGCCGCCAAGGGCTGCGCCCTGCGTGATGCGCTGGAGCTGGACGCCCTCCTGGTCACGCGCAGCGAGAAGGGCATGTGCCTGCTGCAACGCGGCCATGCCCCGCTGCACCTGCCCACCCACGCGCGCGAGGTCTACGACGTCACCGGCGCCGGCGACACGGTGGTCGCGGTGCTGGCGGCGGCCCTGGCGGCGGGTGAGCCGATGTTCGACGCGGTGGCGCTGGCCAACCTGGCGGCGGGCGTGGTGGTCGGTAAACTCGGCACCGCCACGGTGTCGCCCGCCGAACTGGCGGCGGCGATGGAACAGCACCTGCCGGTACCGACCGGCGCCGTTTCGGAAGACGATCTCCTGGCCTTGGTGGCGCGGGCACGCGCCACGGGCGAACGCATCGTCATGACCAATGGCTGCTTCGACATCCTCCATGCCGGCCACGTCACCTACCTGCAACAGGCGCGCGCCTTGGGCGACCGCCTGATCGTGGCGGTGAACGACGATGATTCCGTGCGCCGCTTGAAAGGAGAGGGCCGTCCGGTCAACCCGCTCGCCGCCCGCCAGACCGTGCTCGCCGCCCTGGCGGCGGTGGACTGGGTGGTGCCATTTTCCGAAGACACCCCACAACGCCTGATCTGCCGGATATGCCCGGATGTGCTGGTGAAAGGCGGCGATTACCGGCCCACGGACATCGCCGGCGGCGAATGCGTCCTGGCGGCGGGCGGCGAAGTAAAAATTCTGACCTTTGTGCCGGGACACTCCACCTCCGGCCTGATCGCAACCATCAAGAAGGGCTGAAACATGTTCATCATCACCGGCGGCGCCGGCCTCATCGGCAGCAATATGGTCAAAGCGCTCAACCAGCGCGGCATTTCCGAGATCCTGGTGGTTGACGATCTCAAGGAAGGCATCAAATTCAGGAATCTGGCCGACTGCGACATCGTCGATTACGTCGATCGGCTCGATTTCATCAAGCGCATCCAGGCCGGTTGGGAGTTTGGCAAAATCGACGCGGTCGTCCACGAAGGCGCCTGTTCCGCCACCACCGAGTGGGATGGCGAATTCATCATGAAGAACAACTTCGAGTACACCAAGACCCTGCTGCATTGGTGCCAGTCCATCGAAGCCCCGTTCATCTACGCCTCCTCCGCCTCGGTCTACGGCATGGGCCCGGTGTTCAAGGAAGCGCGTCAGTACGAGCGGCCGCTCAACCTGTATGCCTTCTCAAAATTCCAGTTTGACCAGTATTTACGTCGCCACTGGAACGCGCTGGCCAGCCAGGTGGCCGGCCTGCGCTACTTCAACGTCTATGGCCCGCGTGAGCAGCATAAGGGCAGCATGGCCAGCGTCGCCTTCCACTTCCACAATCAGATACTCAAGGACGGCAAGGTGAAGCTGTTCGAAGGTACCGACGGCTACGGCAACGGCGAGCAACTGCGCGACTTCATCCACGTTGACGACACCGTCGCGGTAAAGCTGTGGCTGCTCGACAACCCCGGCGTCTCCGGCATCTTCAACGTCGGCACCGGCCGCGCGCAGAGCTTCAACGACGTGGCGCGCGCGGTGATCAAACACCACGGCCGCGGCGAGATCGACTACATGCCGTTCCCGGATCATCTCAAGGGCCGCTACCAGAGCTACACCCAGGCGGACATCTCCCGGCTGCGCCAGGCCGGCTACACGGCGGAGTTCATGGCGGTGGAACAGGGGGTTCCGAAATATCTCGCCTGGCTGGAACAGAACCCGGCGTGATGGCGGTAGGCCGGGAAATTCCCTATCGCTGCCTGGTCGTCGGCCCGTCCTGGGTGGGCGACATGCTGATGGCGCAAAGCCTGTTCAAGGCCCTGGCCACGCGCGAAGTTGGCATTGAAGCCGGCCTCGAACTCGACGTGCTCGCCCCGGCCTGGTCGCACGGGATACTCGCGCGCATGCCGGAAGTGCGGCGCGCCCTGGTGGCGCCGTTCGCGCACGGCAGTTTCGGCTTGACCGAGCGCTGGCGTCTCGGCCGCGAACTGTCGCGCGCAGGCTATGACCAGGCCTTTGTCCTGCCCAATTCCTGGAAATCCGCCCTGGTCCCCTTCTTCGCCGGCATTCCGCTGCGCACCGGGTACCTCGGTGAATTCCGCGTGCGGCTGCTCAACGACATACGCCGGCTCGATGAAAAGGCGATGCCGCGCCTGGTAGAGCGCTTTAGCGCCCTGGCTTATCCGGCGGCGGCAAACCCTCTTTCGCAAAGGGGGGCAGGGGGCGACGTCATCGAAGATGGGATTTCTCAGGCCCCGCAACCACGGCTGACCGTCAACCCCCAAGCTCAGCAGGCCAGCCTCGCCCGTCTCGGCCTCGACCGCGCCCAGCCCATCCTCGCCCTCTGTCCCGGCGCCGAATACGGCCCCGCCAAACGCTGGCCGGAAGCCCACTACGCGGCGGTGGCACGCGCCAAACTGCAAGAGGGCTGGCAAGTCTGGCTGTTCGGTTCGGCCAAGGATCGGCCGGTAACCGAGGCGATCAACCAGCTGACGCGTGATGCCTGCGTCAACCTTGCCGGCCAGACCACCCTCGAAGAAACCGTCGACCTCCTCGCCTGCGCCCGCGCCGTGGTCAGCAACGACTCCGGCCTGATGCACATCGCCGCCGCCGTGGATGTCCCGCTGATCGCCGTCTACGGCTCCACCGACCCCGGCTACACGCCACCGTTTTCAGACAAGGCGCGTGTGCTGCGCCTGGGGCTGGAATGCAGCCCCTGCTTCAAGCGGGAGTGCCCCTTGGGGCATCTGGACTGCCTGAACAAGCTGGGTCCGGAACGGGTGCTGGAGGGGTTGCCGGAATGAATGAGGCGCGCCTCCCTTTCTCCCTGGTCATCATCGTTTGCGACGCCGCTTCACTGCTGCCCGAGTGCATCGCCAGCGTGCCCGGCGCCGACGAGGTGCTGGTGGTGGATTCCGGCAGCAGCGACGACACCGTGGTGGTGGCGGAGCGCCTGGGCGCGCGGGTCATCCACCAGGCGTGGCTGGGTTACGGCCCGCAGAAACGCTTCGCCGCCTTGCAGGCGAAACACGATTGGATACTTTCCCTCGACGCCGACGAGCGGGTGACGCCGGAATTGCGTGCCAGCATTGAACGCGCTCTTCTCCCCTCTCCCTCCGGGATACCGAAGGGTAGGGGCTTTATCAGAGGGGCCGGGGGACAAGCAGCGGCTTGGCGGGCGCCGTTTGCCCGCTTAGCCGATTGCTTGGTAGTTTCATCAGAGGGAGCAACGGTTGCGTACCTGTTGCCCCGCCGCAACCGCTTCATGGGCCGCTGGCTGCGCCACGGCGAAGGCTATCCCGACTGGTGCGTGCGCTTGTTCGACCGCCGCCGCGCCAACTGGAGCGAGGATGTCGTACACGAGAAATTGGTGTGCGGCGGGGCAGTCGTGAAACTGTCAGGCGATCTGCTGCACGAGTCCGAGCAGGGCCTGGCGGATTACCTGGCGAAGCAGAACCATTACACCGACCTCCAGGCCGCGCGCATGTTCGCGGCCGGAAAGCGGTTCAGCGCCTGGAAGATGCTGACCAGCCCGCTGGCGCGCTTCGTGAAGTTCTACTTCCTGCGCCGAGGTTTTCTCGATGGCGTGCCGGGATTGGTGCATATCTCCATCGGTTGCCTGACCAGTTTCCTGAAATACGCGAAGCTGTACGAGCTTCAGATGCGCGCAGGCTCGAACTCGACTTTTCCCGAGTAGACCGCAGCGCTTGTTTCATCCTGGATTCCTCAGTTGAACGCTCATCAATCCTTGGACTACCGCATGGATGCAAGCGCCGGGGCTTCCTACGGCATTCACCCTCCGGGTAAAGCCGCGTGGTTGACGTAGGAGCGGGCTTGCCCGCGATTGGCCGTGCTTCATCGCTGGCAAGCTCGCTCCCACGATCCGGCCAACTGCGCTTTTTAGGTTCATCGAGCCCTGGGCCAATCCAGGATACGTTTGTCCAGCTTGTGTTTACCCAGGAGGGAACGGAGCTTCCGGCGCATTTCCGTCGGGAAATGGTATTTGCCCTTGAGCTTGTTGCCCGAGGTGCCGTGCTGTCCGGTGAACAGCGGCGTCAGGGGGTGGAAACGGACAGCGGGCAGGCCATGCAGGGCGGCGTACACCACTTTTTCGATGATGCGGCCGCTGCCATCGTCCGCCTGGGCGTAGAGCGCGCGCAGGTGCTGGTCGTAGAAATCCAGGTCGCAGCAGAAGAAAGTGGTGTCGGCAAAGGCGTCGTTCTGCCAGAGATCGAACCACTGCCTGCCGGGGGCGCGGTAGCGGTTCTGGAAATAGCTGATCTGGTGCAGTGTGCGCCGGCCGGACAGCTTGAAGAAGCGCTGCGGCGCCTGCTCGCTCGCCAGGAAGCGGTCGAGCATCTTGAATTCCTGGTAGCCCTTGCCGCGCTGGTAGCCGCTGGCATCTTCATCCCGCAGCTTCACCGTGGTCAGATGGGCCATGGCGAAATCCGGATCGGCATCCATGTCGTAGGCGGAATTTTCCAGGAAGAACACCCGGTAGCCGCGTTCGCAGAAGTAGCGCAGGGCCTCCAGGTATTGCTGACGGCGCACCTGCCAGTCGGCGATATGCACGAAGCTGGCCTGGGGAATGATGGTTCCGGTGATGATGAGGGGCAGGGCGGCAGCGGCCGCAGCGGGGATTCGTCTCATGGCAAGCGCATCAGGCCGCGCGGGCTTCACGCCAGCGGCGCGCCGCTGCCAGCAGGTTTTCCGCGCGCTTCTCGTAGGTATGGTCGCGCATCACACGTGCATGGGCTGCCTCGGCAACGGCTCGGGTTTCCGCGAAATGGCCGACGAAGTGCTGGATGCGTGCGATGCAATCCTCGAAGTCGCGGTAACTCGCCCATTCCGTCTTGAGGTCGAAGTCGTCTGCCGCATGGCGACGCTCGTCGGAGAGCATGAAGCCGCCCCGTGCCGGCACGCCGTAGCAGCGTTCCGGCAGGCCCCAGGACATCTCCACTCCAGAACGGGAGGGGTGGTCGCAAGAGGAGCGGTAGTTGAGGTTGATGACGGAGCGCTGGATCACATCGATCTGTTCCTGCTCGCTCATGCCCCCGGAGTTGGTGAACAGCACGCGCAGGCCCAGTGCTTCCAGGCGCGGGCGCAGGGCGGCGAAGAAGCGCTGGCGTTCGGCGTGTTCCTTGTAGCGTTCGCCATGCATGTTGCCGACGAAGCTCACGTCCCATCGGAAGAAAGCCGGATCGCGCATCTCTTCCAGGGTACGGCCGTGCAGGTTGAAGTTCCGCTGCCAAACCGCGTTGGCGTTGTAGACCACCACCGGGGCGAAGCGGTAGGTGGGTTGCAGGGTGTGGGGGGCGTAGATGTCCAGAACCTTGAGCCAGGCGAACAGGCGTAACTGGCGCACCAGCCGGCCCATGTGCCAGGGACCATCGCGGTCGATCCCGATCAGGGGCACCCCGGCGCGCTTGAGTTGGCGTTTCAGCTTCAAGGCGGACCAGGGGGCACGCACGCCGTTGTAGACGCTGGTGAAGCAGAGAGCGGCCCGGGCCAGTTGTGCGGGCGTCGGATGGTCGCCGACGACGGCGACTTCGTAGCCCAGGTTCTGGAAGGCATCGTGGAACATCTCGGACCCGGCATTCAATCCGAACAGCACCAGATTGCGGTTATCGTTTGGGGGCATGGCAGCTCAGGTGAAGGATTTCAGCCAGTTGCGGGCGATGCGACGGTGTTGCGGCAAGGTGGCGGCATGGTGCCAGAGCAGGGCATAGAGTCCCAGCCTGCGCAGCGCCCGGCGCAGCTCCCGCAGCTTGTTCGGCGAGTCGATCTTGGCCATGTGATGGAAGATGGAAAGACCGCCATCCACCAGTTGCCAGGCGATCTGTCTGGCCAGTTCCCGGTCCGTGAGGCCGACGATCAGCTTGTCCAGGGCCATGGCGTTGAAGGCGGAACTCTCGATCAGCAGCCGCAGGCGGGCATCCTGGACCGGACCCGGCTTGGGCGGGCGCAGGGGTTTGCGGTAGTGAACCAGGGGCGTGGCGCTGTAGCGCACCCGGCGCGCCTCGATCAGGGCGCGGGTGGTCCAGGGCACGTCCTCATGGACCCAGGGCGCCACGAAACGCAGACCCAGTTTTTCCACGAATTCGCGGCGGTAGAGATGCAGCCAGACAAAATGGAAGAACTGGCGATTGAGCAATCGATCGCGCAACCAGTCCGCGCCTGTCGTGACCTCGCCGTTCGGCTCGTCCGGATAGATCAGCACTTCCGGTTTCCGCTCCTCGAAGTCGAACCAGCCGTTGAACAGGGCGATGTCGAGATCGTCGTGTTGTGCCATGGCCAGGGCGATTTCACAGTGATTGGGCGCGAGCCGGTCGTCGGAGTCGAGGAACACCAGCCATTCACTGCTGGCGTGCTCCAGTCCGGTGTTGCGGGCAGCCGAGAGGCCGCCGTTTTGCCGCCGCACCACGCGCATCTGGGGCAGACGCTCGGCGTAGTCGGCCAGGATGGCCGGACACGCATCGGTAGAGCCGTCGTCCACCGCAATGATCTCGTCCGGTTGGCGTGTTTGCGCGACCACGCTGTCCAGGCACGCGGGCAGATAAGCCGCGACGTTGTAGATCGGCATGACCAGGCTGAGAGTGGGGCGGTGGCTCATGGCGAGGCGTGCTCCTGTTCTTTGCGCAACACGGTGTAAGCGGCCACGACCTCGTCCGTTCCGATGTCTTTCACATCGCGGCTGGGTGCTTGCAATAGCCGATAGGGGACGCCCCAGGGACGCCAGCGTGCCGTATCGCTGTGGCCGAACAGACAGACGATGGGTTTGCCGGTGGCGGCGGCCAGGTGCATGGCGCCGCCATCGGCGCAGATGAAGTCGTCGCACAGCGAAATTGCGGCGATCAGTTGTTCCAGCGCCTGTGTTGGCACGGCTAGTACAGGCAGATCGGCACAGGCTGCCAACACCTCCGCCGCCTTGGCATCGTCGCCGGGGTGGCGGGGGTTGTCGGCAGTGCCTGGGGACCAAAGCAGCATGAAGGTACAACCGTGCTCATGGCGCAGCCGCCGCATCAGTTCGACGAAGCGCAGGCTGGGCCAGCGCTGGCTGGGTTTGCGCGCCGACAGGTGAATACCGACAACGCGACCCCCCAAGGCACGAATCGGCGCGACCTCGGGGAGCAAATTGGTTACCGCCTGGGGCGCGGGGCGGACCATCTGTTTGCCCGGCGGCACCTCGATGGCGAAGGCATGGGCGAGGCCGCAGACATCTTCCGTCTCGCTTTGAGTGGGGTCGAAATGCCAGGGTACGGGGCGATCGATCAGCGCGGCATGCGGTTTGCCTTCCTCGACGAAGCCGATGACATGGCGGGCGGCGACCCAACGCGCCAGGGTGAGCGCGCGTTTCTGATATCCGGGAGCGGCTAGCACGCAGTAATCGAAGTGTTCGCGGCGCAAGGCGAGCAACAAACGCAGGCGATTGAGGTGACAAGCGATGACGCTTTCGCCGGCATCGAGATGCTTGGCTTTGGTGTAGGCGAACACCTTGTCCAGCGCGGGATGGTGATCCAGCACCGCGCGGTTGTAGCTGGTCACCAGAGCGCACAGATAGGCGTTCGGATAGCGCTGGCGCAACGCGCTGAACAAAGGCGTCGTGCAGGCGAGATCGCCGATGTTGTCGCGGCGAATCAGCAGGATGCGCGGGGCTTGATCGTTCATGTGGCTTGCAGGGCGGACAGCAGACGCGCCACACGGTCGCGAAAGGCCGCCTCGGAAAAACGTGCCAGGTGATCCACCGCCAACAGGGGGTCGGGGCGCGCGCGTTTGCCGTCAAGCAGATCGTCGAGCAAATCAGCCAGGCCACGCGCGCCGTCTTGGCGGGGGTCGGGATAGAGATAACCGGTGCGCGCCTCGGCGATGGTTTCGCTGAACGGTGGCGCCCTGGGCGCCAGCACCGGTGTCCCGCAGATCTGGGCTTCCAGGATGTTGAGACCGAGCGCTTCTTTTTCCGGCAGTCCGGTCAGGAGATAGTCGAGCAAAGGATAAACGTGGCGGACATCGTGCTGTTCGCCCCACCAGCGTACCCGGTTGCCGAGTGGCGCCAAAGCCTGACGGGTATCGCGCACCGAGGCATAGCCGCCGCTGCCGAATATTTCCAGGTTCACCTTGGGGCGTGCCGCGAGGGTCGGCGCGATGGCCTGAAACAGTGCGGGAAACTGCTTGATCGGGGTGATGCGGGAAACGATGCCCAGAGTCAGGCCGGCACGAGGGGTATAGGGCCGGCTCGGCTGGCAGGCTTGCCAGAGGGGGTGAACCCAGGACAACACGCGGTCGCGCACTTTTCGGGTATCCCAGCTGTACCTGGAATGAGCGACGATCCGGTCGCTTGATGCACCTGGCCGGTCGAGGTGGGCGACGCCATACAGTGGCTCCGGGTAAGCCTGAGTCAGTCCGCGTTCGAGCAGGCCCGAGAGGACATAGCCTGATACCGCGACAAGCAGGTCGTAGCCTCGGAAATGCTCGAACCGGCGCTGGTAGAGCGGCATGTGCACGAAACTCGCCAAGCGACAGCCCTGCTCCTGCAATTGGCGCAAGCGCTCGCCGCCATCGGGTGTGTGATAAATCAGCCAGGCGGGGCGCGCGAAGGGCAAGTCGGGAATATCTTGGTGGCTGGAAACGGGATGGATGTGGCGTGCCCCCGTATCGTGTTCCCGCCACCAGCGGGCGTTGCGGCTGACCACCAGGTCGAAAGGTTGGCCGAGGTCGCGCAGGGCCTTGCCGAGGAAACAGGTATAGACCTCACCGCCGCCAAAGCCCTCTTGCAGATTGATCTGAAGCAAATCCATGGGAAGAGTGTCAGCGGGCGCGGTTTTCTTGCGGGCGGTAGAGATAGAAAACGTATTTCTGGATCATCCCGAGATCGAGACAGAAGCCCTGCTGGAACAAGCCCGCGAGCATATTGGTGACGCCATCGTTGCCTAGAACGTGTGCATGGGTCTCGACACAGATTTTTTTCACCCCGGAGAGATCGGCGAGCGCGAACAGATCCGCTTCGCCGCCCTCGATGTCAACGATCATGAAGGTCGGGCGGATGCGCGCGATCTCTTCGTTGAGGTCGATCCGGTCGACCTCGATTTCCTTGCTCCTGCCGCTGATGTCTTGGTTGGCGCTGGATGCCCAGAACTCTGCCTCGACAAAGAACCGCGCTTTGCCCACGCCTTTACCCAGCATCGCGGTACGAAACGTCGGCTGAATGTCGTTGGCCTCGTAGGTAGTGGCGACGATGTCCGCCAGGGCGGGATTGGCGTCATAGGCGAACACGCGCTCACTGCCGATATTCTTGGCGCAATAGGCGGAAAGAAATCCGATGCCGGCGCCGATTTCCATGACCACGTCGTCCGCTTCGAGGCGCTGGGAAACGATGGTCGCCTCTTTCCTTTCGTAGTCGCCAAAATAGATTTCCTTGGCGATGCCGGGGGTAATGAGGGGGTGCTTCAGCGGCAGCAGTATGCCGAAGTTATCGGCAAAATCAGGCTTGTAGATGGGCCTGACGAGTTTGCGCAGGCGGCGGGCGGTTCGTCCTTTTTTGCGGATCACGATGAGGCTCGGAAAATGGGCGCCAGAGGCCACGGGGCTGCGAGAATAGCACGAGCCCGGCACCAGCTTCCGGCCGCCACCTGCAGCCCGATGAAGGCGTCGGGCTTGCTGTGCGGATGTGCTTCGCCGTCGTTCATGTTCGACCCTTTGATGATCAGGGCTTCCCCGTGGTGGACAGCCACAGCAGCAACACCAGCAGGGTATAGGTCAGTCGGGGCGCTCCGTGGCCGGTCCGGGCGGCTCGCCAGTGGTTTGCCACGGCGCCGGCATTGAGGAAAGGGGCCAGGGTGGGGGTGCGCGCCACCAGATCGTCTCCTAGTTCGCGCCAGGGGCCGCTGAACAAGGCACGCAGGGGAACGGAAAAACCGTGTTTTGGCCGGTTCCACACGGTTTCCGGCAAATGTCGCCGCGCCAGTTCACGTAACAGCGCCTTGCCGCCAGCGGCATCGAAGTGTGCGTTTGCCGGCAGTCCCAGCACCGTATCCAATACCGCGTTGCCCAGCATGGGTACCCGCACCTCTAGTCCATGCGCCATGCTGGCTCGGTCGGTCTTGGCCAGACAGTTCTCGGAAAGATAAGTCCACAGGTCGGCCCGCATCAGACTGGCGGTATCCATTTCGCCTGTGAAGGAGAGGGCGAGTTCGCTCCAGCGGGACAGTGTGTCCTCCGGCCGGCAGGCGGTATGCAGTTCTGGGGCGAGCAGGGCAGTCAGGCTCTTGCGCGAGACTGGCCAGGGGCCCACCTCGACCTGGCGGTAGAGCATCCTTTCCTCGCCCCAGAGCGTCCTTCGCAGCAGAGAACTGGGCAGCAGACCGTGCAGCACCGCATTGCGGAGCAGCGCCTGTCCGGGATGGCGGGGAAACTGGTTCTGTTCGATGCGATAGCGAGCATAGCCGGCAAACAGTTCGTCGCCACCGTCACCGCTCACTGCCACCGTGACATGGCTGCGAGTCAGGGCCGAAAGGGCGTGGGTCATCACATAAGCCGGGTCGGCCAGCGGCTGATCCAGGTCGGCGATGGTGGCGGCGAAGTGGGTGGCGTCGATGTCCGGGGCGTCGAGCACGTGGTGTTCGCAACCGAAGCGCTCCGCTACCGCGAGTGCATGGGCGGTCTCGTCGAAGCCCTTCTCGGAGAAACGCATGCTGAAGGTTTTTAGCTGTCGCCCACCGGCCTCGGCCATGTAGCGCACCATCAGGCTGGAATCGACGCCACCGGAAAGGAACGCACCCAACGGCACGTCGGCCACCAGTTGTGCCCTGACGCTGGCGGCGATGGCTGCATCGACCTGTGCCACCAGTTCCTCATGGGGCGGTGCGGTCTTGCCAGGGTGAGGGATGCGCCAATACGGACTGACCCACGCCTGGCTCCCCGGCGACCATTCGAGCCGACAGGCGGGCGGCAATTGCGCCACGGAGGCATAGAAACTGCGAGGCGCCAGGCAGACCTGATATGCAAGGTAATCCCGCAGTGCCTGCCAGTCGAGTTCGTGGGGAAACCCGCTCAGACGTCGGAACGGGGCCAGCGTGGAGGCGAAGGCGAAACCCTGGATGTCGCTATAGAAGAACGGCTTGATGCCGAGGCGGTCGCGCGCTGCGCTGAGGCGACGCTCATGACCATCCCACACGGCATAGGCGAACATGCCGTCGAGCCGTTCCGGCAACCGCGTGCCCCAGGCAGCATGGCCATGCAGGAGAACCTCGGTGTCGGAGCGGGTGGTGAAACGGTAGCCCAGCGCTTCCAGTTGTTGCCGCAGGCTGGCGAAATTGTAGATCTCGCCGTTGAACACCAGGGTGTAGCGCCCATCCGGACTGCGCATGGGTTGGTGCCCACCGGCCAGGTCAATCACCGACAGCCGGGTATGGCCGAACTGAGCTTCGCCCAGATCAAGCAGTTCACGATCGTCCGGCCCGCGCGAGTCCAGAGCGGCCAGCGCGGCTTCGGCACTGGCGCGCCAGGGGGTGGTGACGAGGCCGAAGATGCCGCACATGGTTCAGGCTCCCGCCAGGGCTTCCCAGGCAGCGGCGACCCGCTCCGGGAGATAGGTTGAGAAGTCCATTCGGGAGAGGTCTGGCGGTGCCGCCAGGTTGCGTGCGATGGCATCGGCAAGGGCTGCGGTATCGTTGCAGGGCACCAGGCATTCCGGGAAATCGCGGAGTATTTCCGCAGGACCCGAGGGGCAATCGGTACTGACCACTGGCGTGCCGCAGGCCATGGCTTCCAGTAGCACGTTGGGCAGCCCCTCGTGGTCGGAACAGAGCACCAGCAGCTGCGCACCGGCCATCCAGGGATAGGGATTGGCCTGGAAGCCGACGACATGGGCCCGTTCGCTTAGGCCTCGATCCACGATCAATTGCTCCAGATGCGGGTCAGGCGCGGTGAGCAGGAACAGATTGGGTGCCTGCGGCAATCGTGCCCAGGCATCCAGCAGCAGGTCGTGCCGTTTTTGCGGAGCGAAGCGGCCGACATGGATGGCATAGGGCCTGGCAGGCAGGCCCGGTGTAGGTAGGGTCGTGCGCTGGCGTATCGCGGTCACATCGAAAGGGTTCGGAATCGCCACGATGCGCGTCGCCAATCCCAGTTTTTCCCGAAGATCCCCGGCTACCCCCCACGAGACGGCGATCAGGGGGTGTCGTCCGTACAAGGTGGCGTAACGAGCCCGCCGCCTTTCCGCCTTAGCCGGGTTACCTCGCGCCAGCAGGGCGATTTCGGCCGATAGGGTATTGGCGATGCGGCACCAGTGGTGGGGCAGGCGGGCCAGGTCGGTGATTTCGTCGGCAAAGGGGAGGGTGGAGACGATCAGTTCATGGTCCCGTCCCGCATTGAGCAGACGACGCAGGCGCCAGGCCGCGACGCGCTTGCCGATCCAGCCGTGTGACAGGCTACCTGGCTCGGCCAGAGTTCGGAGTTCCACTCCATCCGGCAAGGCATGTTCGCGGCGGTCTTCGAGTAGCACCATTTCCACCTGGTGGCCGCGTCCCGTCAGCAGGGCAGCCAACTTCAGCATGGCTTTCTCGGCACCGCCGCCCGCCAAGTTGGTCAGGATCAGGGCGAAGCGCACTGGGGTGTCAGCGGATTCGGCGGAGATACCCTTGCGGGGCGACGCTGATCATCAGCTTGTGGTCGATGCGGCGGTCGATCTCGAATTCAGGGTGCGATTCGAGGTATTTCCACACCGCCGTCTTCGGGTTGTCGCCGGGGCCCCAAGGGCGGTCGGGAAACATGTCGGCGGGCATGTCTTCGATGATGGTGTCGAAGACGACGCAATAGCTGCCGACGCTGGTGAGCGGCGCATAGGCTTCCAGTTCGGCCAGGACATGCTCGTGGGTATGGTTGGAGTCGAGGCTGATGAGAATGCGCTTGTAGTCCCGGGCGAACGCCCTGACCTGGTCGATGATCTCGGGCGCGATGCTGGAACCCTGGATCATGCTGATGCGCGAGGCCAGCGGATGGGCCTCGATGGCGGCGCGGTTGTGGGCGCGGATGTCGATGTCGATGCCCAGCACCCGGCGCCTGGACTCCGCAGGGTTGAAGTTTGTGCCGTTCTCGATCGCCTCCGTCATGTCGAGCAGCGCCAGCATGGAAGCATTCAGGATGAGGGAGCCGCCGTGGGCGATGCCGGTCTCGATGATGAGATCGGGCTTGACCGACCAGATCAGTTCCTGCATGGCCGCCATGTCCTGGGGGTACTGGATGATGGGGCGGCCGAGCCAGGAGAAGTTGTAGGAATATTTTGGCTGCGTGCTCGCCAGCATGAATTCATCAGCGGCTATTTCCAGCGCTGAGTTGGCATAGGAATCAATGCGTGCATGGCATTCGTCAAGAAATTCGCGGTGTGGGTTTTTCATGAGGCATTTCCAATGAGTGAACTCAATTTTTTTGAACTGCCCCAGAAGGCAAGGGGCTCATGGTCCGGGTAAGGGTAGTGGCCGAGGTTGGGGGAAATACTCCAGCCGTTCTCTCTGATCCACCCCTCGATCAGGTTGCGCACGGAAACAGGCTGGCCCGAGCAGAGGTTGATCGTGCCGATGTCTTCCTGCCTGAGTGTCAGAGCGACTAGAGCGCGTGCCACTTCGCTCACGGGCAGGTAGTCGCGCAGTTGCTCACCGCCCGACATGGGGAAGGTCTTGTCGCCGCGCTGCACAGCCTTCCTGAGTTGCGGGTACAGGGAATTTTCCGCTTGTCCCTCGCCGTACAGGTAGAACAGGCGTGTCCAGGTCAGGGCGAAGGGATAGGCCGCTTTCAGGAATTCAAGCTGGCGTCGCAACATGTCCTTGGCGAAGCCGTAGGGGTTATTCGGCCGGGTCTCCAGACTTTCGTTCAGTGGGCCTGATTGCATCCCATATTCGAAACAAGTGCCGGCGACCACCAGGGTGGACAGGCCGGCCTCAACCAACCCCCTCAGGAAGCGGTATTGCGCCGGCAGTTCCTGCTCGAAGTGGTGCAGGGAACGGTAGTTGGGCAGGCCGCCCCAGGCCAGGTGTATCAGGGCATCGGGGCGGCCGATCAAGTCGTAGGCATCCGAGGGTGCCGCATGTATGTCCATACAGGCCATCCTGGTGCCGGGCAGGGCGGGCGGAGAGGCGGTGGAAGAGCGAACTACCGCGATGGTTTCGACACCCCGTCGGGCCAGTTCTTCAAGGACATGGCGACCGATGAAGCCGGTCGCGCCGGTGACGGCGACTCTCATGGGGAGATGCGCAGGTCGGTAACGATAGTTGCGAACTGCTCGCCCCAGCCGTTGCGCGCGGCATCGGTGGCGTAGCCGACCTCCAGGTCGGTGATCGAGGGCTTGGTGTAGTGAATGCGAGGTTTCATCGGGTACGAATCGAATCGTTGTCCGCTACTCGTGGAGCGGTGAATATATTCACGGCCATGCCCACCGCCGCGTTGTTCAGACGATCATCATTCGTCCAGAACTCGGTGCAGGAATGGCGAATGGCGGTGGCGAGGTGGAGCGCATCGGGCGTTTTTAATTTATGGACGGCACGCAACCGGGTCGCGCGGTCAAACTCCGCGTCCGCTATGGGCAACCACTGCTGTGCGGCGAGAAAATCCTCGTAATCCCTTGCCAATGTCTGATTCCCATCGGCCAGGGGTTTTGTAAGCACCTCAAGCCGGACTAATGGCGATACGCACAAGATGGCATCGGCGTTGGCGGCAAGGTGGTCACGCATGGCCTTGCTGAACACTGCTACATCTTCGAGCAGATAAATGATGCAACAGGTGTCGAGATAAACCCTGCGCATCATGGGCGATCATCCCATTCGTCACGGAGCGCGGCGATTCGTCGCTCCACTTCTTCTTTGACGGCAACCGGGCGACTGGCGAATCGCGGGCTTGCCAGCAGGGACAAAATGTCTCCAGCCCTGCCCGGCATGGGGGCATCCCGCGAAACAACCGGCTGATCGAGCAAGGTCAATAGCGCCCGCCCGCTGGGCGTGAAGTCCAAAGGCTCGATCGGGTGTATGCGACCACTGGCGTCGATTTCGATCTCGATTGTCTGCATCATTTGGGTCTCCTCATGTATGTAAGCACGGCAACGGGTAGGCTCGCCGCTCACAGGCGAACACCTTCATTGGCGATGTTCTTCAACAGAAGTGGATTCGAGTAGGTTTCGGGATGTTCCCACTCGTCCATCCATACCGGCAACGGGGAGATATTGATTCCTGTCTCCAGCAACACATCGAAAGCCACATCGGCCATTGCCAGTTTGGTAGGTGTACGGTTTTCACGGTCATTCATTCTCTTGCATGGGAAGCCAGGGTTACCGCAAGCATTGGCACGGCGGTGACGAACTGCCCGCCCCATTCACGGATATACGCGAGCTGTTCCGTCACTTCGGCCTTGAGATTCCAGGGCAGGATGACGACATAGTCCGGCTTCTCGGCCTGCAAGCGCGCTTCCTCGACGATGGGGATGCGGCTGCCGGGCATGTATTTTCCCTGTTTGGCCGGGTTGCGATCCACCACGAAGGGGATCAGGTCGGGGCGGATGCCGGCGTAGTTCATCAGGGTGTTGCCCTTGGCCGCCGCGCCGTAGGCGGCGACGCGCTTGCCCTGGCGTTTCGCTTCCAGGAGGAACAGCAGGAAGTCGTCCTTGACCCGGTCGGTATGCTCCTGGAATCCGGCGTAGTAGCCGGCGTCGCGCAGGCCGGTGCGAATTTCCCGGTCCAGCAGCTCTTCCACTCGCGCTTCGCGTGGCCGCCGACCGGTATCGCCGCGCTGGGCGTAGACCCGCAGGCTGCCGCCGTGGGTGGGGAGTTCCTCCACGTCGAACACCAGCAAACCGTTGGCCGCGAAGATGCGCTCTACCGCCGTGAGCGAAAGGTAGGAATAGTGTTCGTGGTAGATGGTGTCGAACTGGTTTTCCCCGATCAGCCGCAGCAGATGGGGAAACTCGAAGGTGGCCACGCCTTGCGGCTTGAGCAGATGGGCGAAGCCGGCGACGAAATCGTTGATGTCCGGGACATGCGCGAGCACGTTGTTGGCGGCGGTGAGGTCGGCCTGGCTGCCCTGGGCGGCGAGTTCCCTGGCCAGGCGCACGCCGAAGAAATCCTGGACGATGGTCAGCCCCTTGGCGCGGGCGGCAGCGGCGGTGCTGGCGGTGGGCTCGACGCCGGTGCAGGGGATGCTGCGGGCCTGGACGTATTGCAGCAGGTAGCCGTCGTTGGCGGCGACTTCAACCACATGGCTGCCGGCGTCGAGGCCGAAGCGCGTGACCATATCGGCCACATAGCGCTCGCTGTGGGTCAGCCAACTGCTGGAAAAGCCGCTGAAATAGGCGTAGTCGGCGTCGAACAGTTCGTGGGCCTGGGAGAAATCCTCGGTCTGCGCCAGCCAGCAGTGCTCGCACACCAGCACCCGCAGGGGAAACCATTTTTCCGGCGCGTGCAGGGTCTGTTCGGTGAGATAGGCGTTGGAGGGGGGCGCGCTGCCCAGATCGACCAAGGGGAGTTGGAGTTCGGAGGCGCAGTGACGGCATTTCATTTGGCTATTTCACCCAGGTGTTGTGCAAGCCGGGTGATCAGACTCGCGTTGTAATGGATGCCTTGTTGGCGCATGGCGTGTGCGGCTTCGTGAAATGACGGGATAAGTCCGGTGGACTTGGCCTTGACGAGTACACCCAGCGTGCCAGTCACGTTTAACGTGAAACAACCGCACCTCTGTAGCGCAGGCGCCCCGCCTGCATTCAGCGCCAAGAGCAGGCGAGGACGCCTGCGCTACAGGAGCGTCCGGTTTCATCGTTCGGGGCGGCGGGGCCGCCATGCCCGTTAGGCCAAGATATTCAGCGACCCGGCGACCGATCCGCTCGTCAATGAGCACTCGGTCCGCCCCAATATTTCTTGCGAGGAGAATGGTCTGTTTTTCACCGCGATCCAGATCAAACAGGATGGGCAATGCCGAACCGGCCTCGTCGGCCACGAATGGGGTGGTGTTGGAAAAAACAATCACAGCAAGGAAATCTCTTTTTGGAAATCGTCCTCGTTGTTGTCCAACAAGTTGGCGTTGCCCGTTCGCATGGCGTTCAAAAGGAAATGGGTTCGGGGTACGCCTAGCCAACTTGCCGCCATGCCAGACGACAGGCGACCGTCGCGGAACAAGGCGATCGCGGTTTCTTCCTTGACCAGATCGGCGAACTGATCTGCATCCAGATGCAAACCCAGAAGAAGTTCTTGCGGGCACTCAATTTCAATTGTGTTTTGCATAACTCGGCACCTCCGGAAGACCCATGAACTCGCTTGCAAGCGGCTGAGAACGATCACGATCCGACATCATGACCACCTCCAGCGGCCATTTTATGGCCAGTAAAGGGTCCAGGGCATGCAAACCGCCCTCGGCATCCGCCCGGTAGGTGGCGGTATGGAAGTAGAGCATTTCGCAGTCGTCGGTCAGGGTCTGGAAGCCGTGGGCGAAGCCTTCCGGGATGAACAGGGTTCGATGGTTTTCGGCACTGAGTATTTCGCCATGCCAGAGCAGGAATGAGGGGGAGTCGCGGCGCAGGTCCACCGCCACGTCGAACACCTCGCCGCGCAGGCAGCTCACGAACTTGGTTTCGGCGTGGGGAGGATACTGGAAATGCAGTCCGCGCACCGTGCCCCGGGCGGCAGTGAGGGTGTGGTTGATCTGGACGATGCGCCGTCCCGCCAGCAGTGGTTTGAGTTCCTCGGCGCAGAACATCCGCTCCAGGTAGCCTCGGCTGTCGCCCAGAAGCTTGCGTTGCAGCACCCGCAGGTCGGCGATGGGGGTGGCGAGCAGGTCGAAGCGGCTGTTCATGCCGGATTGTCCATCAGCCCAGGCGAACATGTAGCGCCGGCGCTACATGGGAGGCCGCCTCCGAAGCCTTGGCCAATGGACAATTCAGGTTCATCCGGGTCGCGTTGCTGCTTCGTAGGCCAGTATCTGACGCAAGCTGGTGGTGGCCATGTCCTCGCCCTGGCGCCAGGCGCGATGCCATTCCAGGGTACGGCCGAGGGCGGTCTCCAGGTTCCAGCATGGCTGCCAAGCCAGCTTCGCCTTGGCCTTGGAACTGTCCAGCTTGAGGGTGTTGGCCTCGTGCGGCTGCGGCGCGGCGTCGCATTGCCAGGTGGCACCGGGTACCTGGCGGCAGAGGTGCTCGACGATCCAGCCCACCGGCCGGGCGTCATCGTCGTCCGGCCCGAAATTCCAGGCTTCGGCAAAGGCCGCGCCGTCGTCGTGCAGTTTTTCGGCCAGCGTCAGGTAACCGGCCAGGGGCTCCAGGACATGCTGCCAGGGCCGCGTCGCCCGCAGCGAGCGGATATTCAGGGTGTGTTCGGCATCGAGGGCGCGCAGGAAGTCCGGGATCAGCCGGTCGGCCGCCCAGTCGCCGCCGCCGATGACGTTGCCGGCGCGGGCGCTGGCCAGGTGGATGCCCGCCGCATCGAGGAAGGAAGCACGGTAGGCCGCAGTGACCAGTTCCGAGCAGGCCTTGCTGCTGGAATAGGGGTCGGCGCCGCCCATCGCCTCGTTCTCCCGGTAGGGCCAGACCCATTCCCGGTTTTCGTAGCACTTGTCGGTGGTGACGTTGATGACGGCTTTGACGCCGGGCGTCCGGCGCACGGCTTCCAGCAGGTTGACCGTGCCCATGACGTTGACGGTGTAGGTCTCCACCGGGGCTGCGTAGGAGTAGCGCACCAGGGGCTGCGCCGCCAGGTGCAGGACGATGTCCGGCCGCGCGGCCGTCATGGCGCGGGCCAGCGCCTCGGCGTCGCGGATGTCGGCGATCTGGCTGGAAGCCAGCCGCGATGGCAGGTCGGCGACCGTGAAGAAATTGGGTTCCGTGGGTGGGGCCAGGGCGTAGCCGTGCACCTCGGCACCCAGGTCGGCCAGCCAGAGGCTGAGCCAGCCGCCCTTGAAGCCGGTGTGGCCGGTAAGAAATACCCGTTTGCCGCGCCAGAAATCACGGTTCATCACCACACCTTCCAGGGTGCCTGTCCCGAGGCCCAGAGGTCTTCCAGCATGTTTTTCTCGCGCAGGGTGTCCATCGGCTGCCAGAAGCCGTCGTGCCGGAAGGCCATGAGTTGATCGCTTTCGGCGAGTTTTGTCAGCGGCGCTCCTTCCCAACTGCATTGGTCGCCGTCGATCAGGTCGAGGCAGCGCGGCGAGAGGACGAAGAAGCCGCCGTTGATGACGCCACCGTCGCCGCGCGGTTTCTCGCTGAAGCCGGATACCTTGGCGTCCTCCATTTGTAGCGCGCCGTAACGGCCTGGAGGCTGCACGGCGGCGATGGTCGCCCACCTGCCATGTTGTTTGTGGAACGCGATTTCGGCGGCGATGTCGATGTCGGCCACACCGTCGCCATAGGTGAAGCAGAACGCCTCCTCGTTCCTGACGTAATCGGCGACGCGCTTCAGGCGCCCGCCGGTGAGGGTGTCCTCGCCGGTGTCCACCAGGGTCACCCGCCACGGTTCGGCCTTGCGCTGATGGACCTCCATCTGGTTGTTCCGCATGTCGAAGGTGACGTCGGACATGTGCAGGAAGTAGTTGGCGAAATATTCCTTGATGATGTAGCCCTTGTAGCCGCAGCAGATGACGAAGTCGTCGATTCCATGCGCGGAATAGAGCTTCATGATGTGCCAGAGGATGGGTTTGCCGCCGATTTCGACCATCGGTTTCGGCTTCAAATGGGTTTCCTCGGAAATGCGGGTGCCGAGGCCGCCGGCGAGGATCACGGCTTTCATCGTGAGAGGCTCCAGGAGGTTTCACCGGCATCCGACCAATGGCTGAATCCGTAGCGCATGAGATTGCGCGGTCCCAGCTTGGTCAGGCACTGGCGGACATGGTGCCTGCCCGACTTCTGGGTGCGCCGCAGCGCGGCGAAACCGAGTTTCTGTAGTTCCAGCGGCGTGCGGTAGTAAGTCCATTCGAACAGGCAGGCGAGGATTTCCTTCTCTGACAGCTTGCCGAGGTATTCGTCGAGCAGGGCCTGCCAGGGCACTCCGGCCTGCTCGAAGGCGCTGATCAATTCGACATGGCTGTTGTGGAAGAACATCTTGCGGAAGGCCTTGCCCTTGGTGCGCATGAAATTGCTCGGATGCACGCGAGAGACGCCGCCAGGGCGGGGGTCGTAGGCCAGGGTGCCGTGAAACAGCAGACGCGCCTGGGTGACCAGGTCCGACTGGTAGGTCGCACCGGGGTCGTAGCCGCCGATCTCGGCCAGCGTGGCGTTGCGCACCGCCAGGGTCGGGTGGAGGAACTGGCGGATGGGATCGAAGAACTGGATCGCGGCGTAGGGGCCGGCGAAGACCGTTTGTTCGTCGCGGATGACGGCCATGTCGTCATGACCTTCCCGGTGCCGCAGCAGGCGTGAGTGGTAGCCGTGGCCGTGCGCCTGGCGCCAGATCGGACAGGAATAGATGACCGCCTCCGGGTGCGCGGTGAAAGCGGCGTCGGCGCGGGCGAGGAAATCGCGGTGCAGCAGGTCGTCGTCCTGATGCATGACGTAGAACTCGCCGACCGCCTCCCGCGCCACGGCGGCGAAGTGCTCGCCTGCGGGGATGGTCGGGTCGCGGCGGACGAGACGGATGCGCGGATCGGCCAGGGAGCGGACGTAGTCGGCGGTGCCGTCGCTGGAGCCGTTGTCGGAGACGATTAGTTCGAAATCCGTGAATGATTGTTGCAACACCCCCTCGATGGCCTGCGGCAGGAAGCTGGCGCGGCGGTTGTAGGTGGGGATGGCGACGCTGAAACGGGGTGGGCGGTTCACGACGGCTCCTCAGCAGGCGGCGCCCAGGCGCTTGCGGATCGTTTCCGCATCGGCTGGCGTGGGGAAGGGCGGGTTGGGCAACGAGCCGGGGCAATGCCCGGCCAGTGCGGCCTCGACGTTTTCCAGCACCGTAGCGACGGAAATGTCGGCCATGGGGGTGTCGAACGTCGAACCGTTGTCGGGCCAGGGTTTGCCGCCGGCCGCCAGGGGATGATCCAGAGCAAAGCAGCAGGGGTGCTGCATCGGCCCCAGGGCGCTGCTCGGTGCGGTCGGGTGATACAGGGTCACCATCGGTTTGCGCCGGCTGCTCATGATATGGGTTGGCCCGGTGTCGACGCCAATATAGAGCTCGACCTGGTTCATCAGGGCACCGGTCTGGCGCAGGCTCAGGCGTCCCGCGAACAGGGTGCTGTGGTCGTCGAGGCTGGCATGCAGCCGGTTGGTACGATCGGCTTCCAACGGGCCACCGAAAATCAGGAAATGGGTGTTCGGGTGGGCGGCCAGGATACGCTGGCACAATTCCATGAAGTTTTCGATCGGCCAGTCGCGGTGGCTTTTGGTGGGAAAACTGGCGACCTGCAGGCCGATCAGGGGCTGGCCCTGGATAGACTTCTCCGCCAGTAGCTGTTTGGCCCAGGCATCCTCTTCCGGGGTGACCTGGTAGGAGACGTGCATACCGGCGGGCTTGAGGCCGAGCGGGCGGACCAGACATAGGTTCAAGGTCACCGCGTGCGTGGGCTGAAAGCCATCTTCCCGCGCGATCGCGAACAATCGCTGGTTGATTGCCTCGGATGGCTGGCGGAAGGCGATCACCTTGTCGGATACGCGCAGGGCGTATTTGACCAGCGTGGTGTCATTGCCATAGACCAGGGCGATGTCATAACGATGTCCGCCGATCCGGCCCATGAACGGTGCGATTCGCTTGTCGATGCTGGTCAGCCGGTAAATGAAGGGCAGGTAGCGGAGAACCTCGATGCGCTTTTTGTGCCCTGCGAAAGTTATCTCGGCGTCCGGCCAGGCCGCCGCCAGGGCACGCAGAACCGGCGTGGTCAGCAGCGTGTCGCCGATGCGGGTGACATTGATGACCAGGATATGGCGAGGCGTGTTCATCGTGCTGACGTTTGTTGGGCGATGGCGTTCTGGAAGAGGGTTTCCATCCGGCTGATCATGCGATCGAAGCCGAATCGTGCCACGGCCTCGGTCCGCGCAGCCACGCCGAGGCGTTCCGCTAGGGCGCGATCCGCCAGCAGCCGCGCGATGCACTCCGCCAGGGCTGGGGCATCCTGGGGCGGGACGATCAGGCCGGTGAGTCCGTCCTTGATGATCTCGATGATGGATCCGACGGGTGTGCTAATCACTGGCAGACCGGTCAGCATGGCTTGCATCAAGGCCTGCGGCACGCCTTCGTTGGCATAGGAGGGCAGGCAGAACAGGTCGAGTGCACGCAGCCAGAGTTCCGGGTTGCGTTGCTCGCCGGCCAGGGTCACCCGGTTGGACAGGCCCACTTCCCGAATACGCGCGGAGATGACTTCGCGATAGGGGCCGTCACCGACGATCAGCAGCCTGACGTCATCACGACCCAGTCTGGCCAGGGCATCAATCAGGTAGAGATGTCCCTTCCAGCTACGCAACGTGGCGACGATCCCGATCCAGCGGCTGTCGGTCGCCAGCCCCAGCGCCTGGCGCGCGGCGAGACGGTCTCCGGGCTGGAATCGCACGGTGTCGATCCCAGTCGGTACCGAAGTGACCCGATCCGGCGCCAGGCCCAGATCCCGGATCAAGGTTTCCCGCAACCGCTCGCCGGTGGTGGCTACATGTGCCGACGCTTTGCCGTAGAGCCAGCGCGAGGAGGCGTTGTCAGGCACCGGCGCGGAGATATGGCGGGTGCGCACCAGCGGCGGTGACTCTGAAACGAGCAGTCGCGCCAGGGCGGTCAGCCAGGTGTCGGTGGAGCTGTGGGTGTTGATGACATCGGGCCGGCTCTGCGCGATATGGCGGCGCAGTGCAAACAGGCCGCGCAGGTTCTTGCGGCCGATGGGCAGCGCGATGGCGGGGACGCCATAGCGGACCGATTCGGAAAATATCCGCGCCTCGGGCGAGCAGGCCAGGGTGACTTCATGGCCGCGCGCGAGCATGCCGCGCGCTTCTTCCAGAATCCGTATTTCCTGACCGCCCCAGCCGCAGGAAGCTTCGGTATGGAGGATTTTCATGTTGCGGAGTCTCCGCTCAGAGTAGCGAGGATGCGGGGCACATCCTGCACTGGGATCACATCGACATTCCTGGCGAGCGGATAGCGGTGTTCCACCGGTGCGACCACCCAGGCGCGATCGATGGCCAGATCATTGAGTGCGGTCCAGAATCCACGGGCGGGTTTGGGTGTAGTCGAATACTTCATCTCGAAGGCATGGCGCTTGCCGCCCAGTGTCAGTACCAGATCCAGTTCGGCGCCGGCAGCGGTGCGGAAGTAACAAAGATCGGCGCCTGCCGGGGCATGTGCGGCAATCTGCTCGATGACAAAGCCCTCCCACGATGCGCCAACGACCGGGTGGGCGTGGAGCGCGTTGATGCTGCCGATACCCAGCAGGGCGTGGAGCAGGCCGCTGTCTCGGACATAGGCTTTCGGCGTCTTTACCAGCCGCTTGCCCAGATTGGCGGTTAGCGGTTCCAGTCGCCGCACGAGCAGGGCGTCTTGCAGCAGGTCGAGATAGCGCCCAACAGTGGAATGGCTGGCGCCACCCAGAGCCAGACCCAGTTGAGAGGCATTGAATTGCTGCCCATGCAGATGGGCAAGCATGCGCCAGAATCGGTCCAGGGTGGAGGCGGGGGTAGTGACGCCAAGTTGCGGCAGGTCGCGTTCTAGGATGGTGCGGATGAACTCTTCCCGCCAGAGCAAGGACAGTGCCTCGTTTGGTGCGTCGTAACTGGGTGGGAAGCCACCACGCAGCAGCAATACGGAGAGGCTCGTCGCGTCGGCCCGCACCTCGCTTGCCAGCAAGGGCGTGAGTTCCAGATAGCTGACGCGACCGGCGAGGGACTCGGCGCTTTGCCGAAGTAATTTGCCTGAGGCCGATCCCAGCAGCAGGAAACGTCCTGGGCGGCGATCATCGTCAATCTCCGGCCGCAGCACGGCGAAAAGATCGGGCAGATTCTGCACTTCATCCAGAATGACCAGCCGATGTCTGTTCTGACGAAGAAATAGCTCCGGTTCTGCCAACGCTGCCCGATCACCAGGCCGCTCCAGGTCGAGAAACAAGGCATCGGGTCGCGAAGAAGCCAACTGTCGCGCCAGGGTGGTCTTTCCGGCCTGCCTTGGCCCGAGCATCACCACGCCAGGGAAATACCCCAGTCGTTCATTGAGGGTGGCAAGAAGGTGGCGTTGATACATATCTATCATTTTGATCGGTAATCGATCAATCTACAAGATAACTATGGGTCTAGTCATTCGATAAGGAGACAGTGTTTTCGTAATCTGCACCGCTGTGGTGTGAAATCCAGGGTCAATCAATCGCCACATCATGGCGATGCTGGAGTTTGTGGAAATGCGCATAGGCGCCGTCCCGCGCCAGCAGTTCTTCATGGTTGCCGCTTTCCACCACCCGCCCCTGTTCCATGACCACGATCCGGTCGGCGTTTTCGATGGTGGACAGGCGGTGGGCAATGACCAGCGTGGTGCGGCCCTGCATCAATCCTTCCAGTGCCAGTTGCACCTGGCGCTCGGATTCGGTATCAAGCGCGGAGGTGGCTTCGTCGAGGATCAGGATGGGCGCATTCTTGAAGAAGGCGCGAGCGATGGCGATGCGCTGGCGTTGGCCGCCGGAGAGTTTCACGCCGTTTTCACCCACCAGGGTGTCGATGCCTTCCGGCAGTTGCATAACGAATTCCCAGGCATGAGCGGCGCGCAGGGCGGCTTCGATCTCCGTGTGGCCGGCATCGGGGTGTCCGTAAGCGACATTGGCGGCAATGCTGCCGTTGAACAGGCGAACGTCCTGGCTTACCAGGGCGATTTGGCGGCGCAGGGACTTGAGCCGGATGTCACGGATGGGCATCCCATCGATCCGGATTTCTCCCGAGGTGCTGTCGTAAAAGCGGGACAGCAGGCTGACCACCGTGCTCTTGCCGCTGCCGGAGCGGCCCACCAGGGCGACGGTGCTACCCGCTTCGATGGACAGGTTCAGGTCGGTCAGGGCGTCTTTTTCCGTGCCCGGATAAACGAAGTGGACATGGTCGAAGACGATGCCGCCGGCCACGGTCTCGGGTTCCAGCGTACCCGTATCTGTTTCCGGGCTTTCATCGAGCATTTCGAACACACTCTCGGCCGCCGCCAATCCGCGTTGCAGGGTGGAGTTCACGTCGGTGAGCCGTTTGATCGGCGCCAGCAACATCAACATGGCGGTCAGGAAAGACATGAAGCCGCCCGCCGTGGTGGTTCCTTCATTGGTGCCGGTGAGCGCCATGCTGACCACGATGGCGACGGAGATGGCGGCGAACATCTGCACCAGCGGCGTTACCCCCGCCGCCGCGACCGTGGCGCGCATGGCGTAGCCGCGTTGCACCTCGTTGGCCTTGCGGAAGCGGGCGGTTTCGTATTCCTCGCCCTGGAATATCTTGACCACCTTGTGGCCGGTACAGCCTTCCTCGATGACATGGGTGATGATGCCCATGGAACGCTGCGACTCGCGACTGACCCGGCGCAGCCGCCGGCTGAAATAGCGCACCACGAGCATGATGAAAGGGGCAATACCCAAGGAAACCAGGGTCAGTTTCCAGTCCAGCCAGAGTAGCCATCCCAGCAAGCCGGCCACGGTGAGGGTGTCGCGCACGATGGTGGTCAGTGCCTGGGTGGCGGCGCCGGTCACGTTATTGACGTCATAGGCGATCTTCGAGACCAGGGCGCCACTGGAGCGATTGTCGAAGAAGGTGGACGGCAGTTGAATTAGTCGTTCGAACATGCGGATGCGCAGATCGGTAACGACCTTGTTGGCGACCCAACTGGAGGCGTATGAGCCCATGAAAGACAAGATGCCACGCACCAGAAACATGGCAACCAGGAAAATGGGGGTCCACTTGATATATATCTGGTTCTGTTTGGTGAAGCCTTCGTCCAGCAAAGGCTTCATCAGCGCCGGGAACAGGGGCTCGGTGGCCGCCATCAGCACCAGCGACAGGATGGAAACCGCGAACACCCTCCAGTACGGTTTGACGTAGGCCAGTAGCCTGAAATAGAGCGTGCGGCTGTTCATGTGCGATTCAGCAGGTGGGCATAGAGCGCATGGAAGCGCGCTTGCAGGTTGTCCAGGGTCAGGGCTTCCACAGCCTGGCGTGCGTGAGGGGCGGCGGTCACGCAGCGCGCGGGATCGGCCCAGGCGTGGAGGATTTCCAGCCAGCCATCAAGGTCCAGGGCATCACGTACATCGCCGTTGCGTCCTGGCTCGATCAGTTCGGCGGCGCCACATTTGCTGCTGGTCAACAACGGCAGGCCGCAGGCCAAGGCCTCGAGTGCCGCGTTGGGTTGGGGGTCATACAGCGTGGGCAGGACGAAGGCATCGGCGGTGCCATACCAGGGGGCGACATCTTGTTGGGGGCCGGCGAAATGAATCCGGCTGGCCATTCCCATGGGTGCGGTACGTTGCCGGTAGCGTTCCAGTTTCCGGTCGTGGCCGACCACGACCAGATGGGCGTCGCCCGCCAGGCGTGGCCACAGTTCCAGCAGCAGATCGACGCCCTTGCGCTCGAACCCGGAACCGACGAACAGGAACAGGGGATGTGCATCCGGAATGGCGAGTTTCCGCCGCATCTCGGCCCGATGCCGCTCGCGCAGGCGGGGGTGGAACATCTGACTGTCCACGCCGTTGGGAATGACATGCAGGCGGCCCGGTTCGACCTGGTAATGACGCACGATCTCGTCCCGCACCATGCGGGAATTGCAGATCACGGCACGCAGCCGGGGGCTGGCGAACAGGGAACGCTCGGCGGCCAGAAGCCGGCGGTGAAATGGGCTCAGGCGATCCAGGCCGCGCGCCAGGGGGCCGCGGCGGCGGGCGCGCTGGAACAGCCACTCGCGGTGGACGCCGTCGCCGGCGCGGAAGATATCGCAACAGGCCAGCCGCTCGTGCGACTGGACCAGGTCATAACCGCCACGCGCGACTTCCCGGCAGGCGGCCCGGGCGAAGGCGGCGTCGCGCCAGGCGCGACCGATGGCGAAAGGGGTGAGGAGCACGCGGCGATAGGCGGATTGCGCGCCCTCGGGCCAGTCGCGGGCGATCACGGTGACTTCCAGATCGTCCAGGCTGAGCGCGGCCAGCGCCCGTTCGAGAAAACGCTCGGCGCCGCCGAACGGGGTGTAGCGCTGGCGGATGATGGCCAGCTTCAACGGGTTTTCTCCAGCAGTTCCAGCGTGGCGTCCAGTACTCGTTCGACCGGTATGATCTCCAGGCAGTCGCTACGTTTGCTGCCGCCGCAGCCATCGAAACCACAGGGGCGACAGGTGTGCTCCGAAGTGATGACGCGAGACGGTACTTGCCACGGCCCCCAGATATCCGCGCCGCTCGGGCCGAATAGCGCGACCACCGGGGTGCCCACCGCTGCGGCCATGTGCATGGGCGCCGAGTCCATGCCGATGAACAGGCGCGCGCGCGCCAGCACCGCCGCCAGTTCCTTCAGAGTCAGTCGGCCCGCCAGGCTGGGTGGGTTAAAGGACAGGCGCGCCAGGATGCCGGTGACCATGCCGGTTTCCTGAGCGTCCGGCCCGCTGCTGAAGAGCAGCGGATAACCCATTTCGTTCAGGCGCCGCGCCAATTCCGCCACCTTTTCTCCGGGCCAGCACTTGAACACCCAACGTGAGGTGGGGTGGATCAGGATGAACTTGCCGGCTTCCAGGCCGAGATCACGCAGGTGCTTCGCGACGCTCCTATCCGCCTCTTCACCCGCCACCAGAACCAGCTTCTTGTCCTGCTCCTCCGGCCAGAGCCCGATCCGGCGCAGCGCGTCGAGGTTGCATTCGACGATGGGGCGCGCGTTGGCGTGGCGGTAGAGATGGGTGAAGCTGTTGCGGTACAGCTTGCCGGGGTGGCTGGGCGCCACCGAGACCGCCGGCTTCAGGAGGCGAGCCAGCCAGGCGCCACGCGAACTGCTGGTGAGGTGAACCAGGAGATCGTAGCGGCGTGATCGCAAGGACTGGAGCAGGCGCCACTCCTCGCGCAGGTTGCCTCCTTTGGCAACCAGATGCAGTTGGCTCAACGCCGGGTGCCTCGCCAGCATGTCGCGCGTGTCGCGATATACCAGCGCGTCAATCTCGGCCTCCGGCAGATGCCGTTTCAGCGCGCCGAGCACCGGGCTGGCCAGCAGCACGTCGCCGTGGTGGCGCAGCTTGGTGACCAGCACGCGGCGGATACGGCTCAAGTCCGGAGTGTCGTTGATGCTCAAAGGGGTGAACGCGGCGAAAAAAGGCGGCAAGTTTAGCAGCCCGCTGGATTTCCCCGGCCGCATGGACTTGTCGCTGCGCTCAAATTTGTCGAAGGGTGTGGCTCGTTATTCCGAGCGATTTTTCGCGTTTGTAGCGCCGGCTTCCTTGCCCGCGCCTCAAGAAAGCCGGCTGGAAGCCCGGCGCTACAGGACTTCGCTTATTTCCAGGCGACGATGCGGTCGAACTCGTCGCCGGCGGCGATGGATTGGGTCTGTTCGACGTTCCAGTAGCCTTGCTGCGAATTGAAGACGTCGAAGTAGAAGTCCTGGTTGAGGCCCGGCCGCTCGCGGATATCGATCTTCCAGAACAGGTGGGCGAGGCCGCGCACCGCACCCATGGCGAGGAAGGAGAGTTGCTTTTCGGTAGCCTGGGGGTAGAGGCGGCGATAGCCGATGCCTTCATAGGAGTTGTAGATGCGGATCACCAACTCCTTGCCGGGGGTGATCTTCTCCACCCGCCAGGCGCCCCAGCCGAGGGCGTTGATGACCGCCACCATGCCATGCACCCAGTCCTCGACACGATTGCACATGGGTACCACCAGGGCATGGAATTCGGGACTCTCCATGATGCCGCCGAAGGTGTTGAAGGCGCAGACGTGGCCGCACTGGGCAAAGACTTCGCGGGCCATGTCGGCCGGCACGCCGGCGCTGACCATGCGGCGATAGGCCTCGTAGCTGATGAGGTTGTAGTAGTCGGCATAGTGGTTGGCGAGCACCACGCCGAAGGCGGGAATGAGGCCGTCGCCCTGTTCGCTCGGCGGCTTGCCATAGAGTGGCAGGGTGGCGACGGTGGCGACGATCTGGTCCTCGTCGACCGGGGTCGACAAGATTTCACAGCCATGAAAACCGAAGCGTGCCGGCACCGGCGTGAACGGTGGCGGATTGACCAGTGGATTGGCCAGCGGTGGCAAGGGCGCGCCGAACTCGAACACGTCGGTGCGGGCCTTCATGTGTCGGCAAGCGGTCTCGGTCACGAGCCGGTCGGTCATGCCCCGCAGGTAACCGGCGTTGAAGTAACAGGACTTCTCCGGCGCGCCCAGCAGATAGGTGGACTGGCCGTAGTGCGAGCCGGGTGTCTCCACCTGATCGGCGGTCACATCTTTGAAATAACCAAAGCCGCACCAGGTGAATTCTGCCCGTAGATCGTCCTGGCTGTAACCGCGTTGCTTGAGCAATTGCACCAGACGGGTGGCGCTGTCGCGCAGCAAATCACGAGGATCGAAGCCGTCTTCGACGCCCTCCGCCAGCAGCACCGACATTTGCAGGTGGGCGTTGTAGTGGTTGCAGTGATAGACATGGCTCAACCCCCCGAGGAAGGTCTGGCCGTGCTGGTATTCCGGTGCTTCTTTCATGTCGGCTCCTTGCGGTCCTTGGGTTATTTCGGCGGTTTCTTGCCCAGCAGATCGTCGAGATCCTCGAACATGATCTCGAACTCCTTGCGGATGATGTCGGCAAAGGCATCGATTTGTTCCGGGGTCAGGGCGATTTTCTCGTCGTCCATATCCACCGCCAGTTCCAGCACGGCCGACAGCGCCTTGCCGCAGCGGTCCTTCACCTTGTCCGGGGTGAGGGGCTTGTGGCCCAAATAGGCGCGACGGGTAAGGATGGACAAGAGCAGATTGCTGGTATCCAGCGTGTAATGGTGCGTGTGATGTGTGGCGGCGTTCCGCTTACCGCCCAGGAGGGCCAGAAAACGCGCCAGAAAGCCTTGCCGCCGGGAACCCGCCGGCACCGGGCTGGCCGCGCTGGGCCGCGCGCCGGCCGCCGGCAGTAGGCACAGAGCCACCAGACCGCCCGGGATGGCCACGTCGAACTGTTGGGGAAGGATGGAATCGAGCACCTGGAGATCGGCCTCGCTGAGCAGCAGTTTGTCTTCGCGGAAGTTCAGCGTGCGCCGCCGCATGATCGAGAACTTGATGCCGGTGCGCACCGAGATGACCGCCGGCTCGACCGGGTGCAGGCCCTTGGCCCGGCGCTCCCGGTTGATCGCGGCATAGAACTGGAACAGCGGCAGCACCCAGGTGGCTTCGCCAGCGGCCGCGTCCGCTGGCGCGCGGGCCGCAGCGGCCTGCGTGCCATTATTTTCGGCCAGGCTCAGGTCGACGTTGAATAATTCACCCAAGGTCTCGCACAGCGCGTCGGCATCCTCCTTCGCTATCTCCACCTCCTCACCCTTCAGATTCATGTGCTTCTGCTGGCGAATGGAGAACTTGATGCTGGCGCGGACGGCCATGACGGCCGGCTCCACCGGGGCCAATCCCTGCTCCCGGCGGCGCTCGTTGACCCGCTCGAACAAGGTGGGCAGGTTAATGCGGAAGGTTTTTACCGGGTTCATCACGCCGTCTCCAGAATATCAGCTAGTTCTACCAACAAACGCCTCTGCTCGGTCGCCTGGCCGCCGCGAAAGAAGGTGGCCTTCAACTCCGGGAAGCCAGGCCTGGGGATCTGGAAAAATCCCCAGGCGCCGCGCACCGTGGTCACGCCGAAGGAGGTGTCCTGGCAAATGCCCAGGGCACGCATCCGCCGCACCCTCTCGCCCCAGCGGGCCGGGTCGATGGCGGGCAGGGCGTGGACGTACACGATGTAATCCACACAAGCCTGCGTCCGCCGCCAATGTTTGCCCTGGGAAACCTCGCCATCGCACGCCATGATCGTCGCTGAAAGTAACTCTTTGGAAAGCCAAGTGAAAAAAATCGTGATTGTTCAGCCCGTCGCTGGCTGAGGCGTTTTCCTTGGGAAAGCAAGCCGAAGCGCAGCGAGAAGGCTGTGTCCCTGCTTGTGCGGGGCAGCGAGGCAAGAACGGATGATAGCGAAATTTTCCGCTCTTTCGACGGTACGAAAGCATCCGGGGATTTTCTGCTTCACTTTCGCCATCCCGCAATGAAATGTTGGCGAACCAGGGCAAATTTGTTCTGGCGATAACTCATTGAATTTTTACCATTTCTCCATGTGCTGGAAGCCAGTGTCGTAGTGTGCTGTGAGGAACGAACCGCACCGCTAACCCACATTTAACAACCTCCCCCTCAATTCCCATTGATTTCCGCTCGTAACCCATTGATTCCAGGTTTTTGCCGCCCCCAAACCCCTTGCCAGACGCTATCCCTTTCGGCATGTTCATCCGCCGCACCCCCACCCGC
>PFJX01000031.1 GCA_002784045.1 Hydrogenophilales bacterium CG_4_10_14_3_um_filter_63_21 | reverse complement strand
AGTTCTGCCATGACCTTCTGCCGCTGAGCATGCGTCAGTTGCCCCAGCGACTTCACTAACCTCGTCAGTTCCCGTTGCCTCATCTCGGTCTCCCGGCCATTGCGATGAGGCCACTATCCACCCTCATGGGCTCATAGCATGAGCCTGTCACTACTTAACGCGAACTGAGCCTTATAGAAGGGAGGAGTCCATCCCATTGGCTTCATCATCCGGGGTGGCCTCTATCCATGCCCGTTAGCCGCGATGCGCCGTGCGGCTGGCAAACGCTCGCCAAGGCCAAGCGTTCCTTTTTTGCCGGCTGTCGCCCGCATCGCGGCCAGGGCAAATTTGTTCTAACGTGCCGTAGGATGGGGTTACCGAAGGGTAGGGGCTTCATCAGCGCGCAGCGAACCGCATCATTCGCGGCCAGCCCAGCGGTGCGGTTCGTTCCTCACCGCACCCTACGACACTGGCTTCCCGTACATAAAAAAATATCTAAAATTCAATGAGTTATCGCCAGAACAAATTTACCCTGGCATTGCGGCTAACGGGTATGGCTTTGATACCGCCCCGGAGGATGAAGCCGGGCGCCCTGGTAGCGCCGGCGAGGCGCCGGCGCTACCAGGGCGCGCTTGTTTCACGTTAAGCCGCTGCTACCGCACCGGGGTCCGACCTGTGAAAATCCAGCTACGTTTCTTTTTGAGTAGCGCGGCAAGTGCCTGATCCACGACCCACCCTATCTTCTTGTCTCATCCTTGGCGGCGGCATCAATGGCCTGCTTTCTGCGCTCTTGCTGCGCCAGGCCGGCCTGGACGTCGCCTTGCTGGAGCGAGGGGCGACGGGGCGGGAATCCTCCTGGGCGGGGGCGGGCATCTTGTCGCCGTTGCCGCCGTGGAATTACGGCCCGGAGGTCAATGCCCTGGCGCGGCGTGGGCGGGCGCTGTGGCCGGAGTGGGCGGAACGCCTGCGGCTGGCAAGCGGCATCGACCCGGAATATCGGGCCTGCGGCATGGCGGTGCTGGAGGTAGAGCAACGTGATGCCGCGCTGGCCTGGTGCGACGCACATGAAGAACCGGTGGCTGGGCTGCCGCCTTCGCTGGCGCATTGGGGGAATCACGACAGCCTCTGGCTGCCGAACGTGGCGCAGGTGCGCAATCCGCGCGCGATGCAGGGCTTGCGCGTGGCGGCGCTGCGGGCGGGCATCGCGCTACATGAGCAGACGCCAGCCAGCCATTTGCTGACGGAGGGCGCCAGGGTAACCGGGGTGGAGACGCCGAGTGGCGTGTTCACCGCCGAGTGCGTGGTGGCGGCGGCGGGCGCCTGGAGTGGCGGCTTGCTGGCGGAGGTCGGCCACGCGCCGGTGATTGCGCCGGTCCGCGGCCAGATCGTGTTGTTCAAGGCGGCGCCGGGCTTGCTGCCTGGTGTCGTCTATCGGCGTGGGCATTACCTGGTGCCGCGCGCGGACGGCCACATCCTCGCCGGCAGTACCCTGGAGGAGGTGGGCTTCGACCAGTCCACCACGGCGGAAGCGCGAGCGGAGCTGCTGGATTTCGCCTACCGCCTGTTGCCAGCCTTGCGCCAGGCGGAAATCGTGGCCCAATGGGCCGGCCTGCGCCCCGGTTCGCCGGGCAATGTGCCGACCATAGCCCGGCATCCCGTGCTGGAAAATCTGTTTGTGAACAGCGGCCATTTCCGCTACGGCGTGACGATGGCGCCGGCGGCGGGGGAGGTGTTGCTACAGCGCATGTTGGGGATGGCGGCGCCGGTTGATGTGGCGCCTTATGCGTGGGGATTGTAGGCGCGGGGGTTTCACGTTGATTCGACCCGCGTGCTGGTTAGACAGGGTTTAAGCGCCCTCCTAGAATGCAGTAACTTGATGAACCAACAGGTGTTTCCATGCCGATCAGAATGCCAGCCCCGTTGCAGCGGGGCGAGATAGCCGATTTATTGCGGGAGCATGGCATCGCGCCGACGCATCAACGCATCGAGATTGCCGGGGTGTTGTTCTCGCGCCACGAGCATCTTTCCGCCGATCATCTGCTGGCCAGCGTCAATGCACGTTACAGCGAGGTTTCCAAGGCGACGGTTTACAACACCCTGCGCCTGTTTCTGGAAAAGAAGCTGATCCGTGAAGTGATCGTGGATCCGAGCCGGGTGTTCTATGACCCGAACACGGCGCCACACCATCACTTCTACAACATGGCCAGCGGCGAATTGACCGACATCCGCGACGACAACCTGCAACTCGCTGGCCTGCCCGCGCTACCCGAGGGCATGATGGCCGATAGCATCGACGTCATCGTGCGGATTCGGCCGCGCGAGTTGGCGCCTTTGTAGCGCCGGCAACTTGCCGGCGCTAGAGGGAAGGCGCCTCGCGAGCGCGGTCCAATTCCTTCACCCACCAAGGAGTACCCCCATGCAACGACGCGCATTTCTACAAGGTGCCGGCGCTGGTCTCGGCTTGGCCGCTGCCGCACTGGCGCCGAAGGCTTTCGCCGACGGCCCGGCGATCAAGTGGCACCTGGCCTCCAGCTTTCCCAAGAGTTTGGACACCATCTTCGGCGCCGCCGACTTGCTTTCCAACCACCTCAACAAGATCACCGGCGGCAAGTTCCATTTGCGTGTCCATGCCGGCGGCGAACTGGTGCCGGGCTTGCAGGTGCTGGACGCGGTGCAGCAGGGCACGGTGGAATGCGGCCACACGGCCAGCTATTACTACGTCGGCAAGAACATGGCATTCGCCTTCGACTGTGCCCTGCCCTTCGGCCTCACCGCGCGGCAGCAAAATGCCTGGATGTATTTCGGCGGCGGGATGCTACTGATGCGCGAGCTGTTCAAGAAACACAACATCGTGCAGTTTCCCGGCGGTAATACCGGCGTGCAGATGGGCGGCTGGTTCCGCAAGGAGATCAAATCCCTGGCCGATCTCCGTGGCCTGAAGATGCGCATCCCCGGCATCGGCGGCCAGATCATGGCGAAGCTGGGCGCGGTGCCGCAGACCCTGGCCGGCGGCGACATCTACCCTTCCCTGGAACGCGGCGCCCTCGACGCGGCCGAGTGGGTGGGGCCCTATGACGACGAGAAGCTCGGTTTCCACAAGATTGCCAAGCACTACTACTACCCCGGCTGGTGGGAAGGCGGCCCGCAACTGTCGTTCTATGTCAACAGCGCGAAGTGGAAAGGACTGCCGGAGGCTTACAAACAGGCGTTCGAGACCGCCTGCGCCGAAGCCAACGTGAACATGCTGGCGGAATATGACTTCAAGAACCCGCCGGCCCTGATGCGCCTGGTGAAACAGGGGGTGAAGCTGCACGCCTACCCGAAGGACGTCATGACCGCCGCGCGGTCCGCGGCTTTCCAGTTGTATGACGCCGAAGCCGCGAAAAACCCGGATTTCGCGCACATTTACAAAGACTGGAAAAAGTTCCGCGATAGCCAGATTCAGTGGTTCCGAGTGGCTGAATCGTCTTACGAGAATTTTTTGTATTACGCGAAATAGGCGCGGGATCAATCCCGCAACTTGAACACCACCCGGATATACGCCTGATAGCGTACCGGGCGGCCGTCCTTCATGGCCGGTTGAAAGCGGGCGTTGCGGAAGGCTTCCAGGGCCGCTTCGTCGAACACTCCGGGCAGGTCTGCCTCGACCACTTCCACATCACGCACCCGGCCCAGATCGTCGATTTTCACTCTCAGCTTGAGGCTGCCTTCCTGGTTGCGCCGCCGCGCCTGATCTGGATAGTCGGGCACGATGCTGTCCATTGAGCGGGCATGCACATCCACCTGGCGCGCGACATACCAGGTGCTATCGATGCCGATGCTGAACGGCGTGCTCGGCCCAGCGTGCGCGGTCGCGGCGCCGACGGTGGTGGGCGCGCTGGCCGGCTTTGCTGGTGGCGGGCTGGGCGGAGCGGTGGCCTGTGGCGGTGCCGGGGTAGGCGCGGGCGCAACCGGCGTGGGCGCAACCGGCAAGGGCGGGGCTGGAGACGGCACGTTGCTGGTCAGCAAGGGCCGCGGCACGGTTATGGGTGGCATGGCCGGCTGCGGCACCACCGGCGCGGGCGGCTCCGGCTCTGGAATGGCCCGCGGTGCCTCGGGTGTTGGCGGGGCCAGGCGCGCATCGATCACCAACGGCCCCCGCTCACCCCCGCCGGGCGCCGGCCCCACCAGCGCCAGCAATGCCAGATGCAGGCTCAACGAAAACAGCAGGCTACTGGCGATGGGCTGATCGAGGCGCTGGCGCCAAACGGAGGAAGGGGAAAACAGGGATGCGGGTTTAATGGTCATGGCTGGAGACCGTCTCGGCCAACGAAACCTGCCGTAGAAGCGGCTTCCGCCGCGATGCGTCGGCGGGCGCAAAGGTGAAACGCGGGGTCTTGGCGAGCGTCATCACGCAGCGCTACCGGCGCATCGCGGATACCGAAGGGTAAGGGCTTCATCACAGGGTCCGCTCCTACGGCATGGCGGTTGTTTCACGTCAGGGCTGGCAGTTGAAGTGGTTGTGGCGGTCGGGCGCATCGGCTGGCTTTGCCCATGGCTTTCTTGCGATCACAGTCTCGAACACTTTCACCGTATCACCCGGCGCGGGGAAGCGGTCCTCCGATTCGGCCAGCACGTCCCAGCCCGGCAGGGCGGCTTTCAGCGCGCCGGGCGCGAACAGGTGGTAGTGGCCCGGCTCGAACATGCCCAGAAAGGTGGTGCCTTCGATCAATACATTGAGCGCCACCACGCCGCCCGGCCGGACATGGGCGACGATGTCGGCGAGCAGCGCCTCGGCGCGGGCACCTGGGAAAAACATCAACAGCCCGATGGCGACGAGGCTGTCGTAATCGCGGTCGCCGGCCCAATGCCCGAGATCGGCCTCGTGGGCGGCAACCGGCAGGGCCAGGCGAGCGGCCGTCTCGCGCAGGCGGGCAATGCCGGTTGGGCTGCCATCGAGCGCGGCCACGGAACAACCGGCGCGCGCGGCTGCCAGGGCGAGGTTGCCGAGGCCGCAGCCGAGGTCGAGTACCTCTCCTTTCAAGTATGGCAAGGCCAGCCGTTCAAATGGGTTGAGCTCGAACTCGCCGGCATTGACCTGGCGCTGGAACTGGGTGTCGAAGAAGCGGACGGATTTCGTGGGCATGGTTTTCTCTCAGACGGTGGCCGCCAGAAGCTGGCCGTCCATCAACTCGATGCGACGGTCGCAGCCGGCGGCCAGGCGCGCGTCATGGGTGACGATCAGGAAGGCGGAACCCTCCGCGCGGTTGAACTCGCGCAGCAGGGCGAAGATGTCGTCGGCGGTATGGCTGTCCAGATTACCGGTCGGCTCATCGGCCAGCACCAGCGGCGGGTTCATGGCCAGGGCGCGGGCGATCGCCACGCGCTGCTGCATACCGCCGGACAGCGCGCTGGGTTTCTTGTCGAGCGCGTCGGCGAGGCCGACCTTGGCCAGCAACCCCCTGGCGCGTTCGCGCATGGCGCGGGTGGCGCGGCCTTGATCAATCAGGGCCGGCATCATCACGTTTTCCAGCGCGGTGAATTCCGGCAGCAGGTGATGGAACTGGAACACGAATCCCAGGGTGCGGCCGCGCAGTTCGGTCATCCCGGCCTCGTCGAGCGCGTCGATTTCCCGGCCGGCGATCAGGATGCGACCCGCCGTCGGCCGTTCCAGCAGGCCGATGAGATGCAGCAGGGTGCTCTTGCCCGAGCCGGAAGGGCCGATCAGGGCGGCGAACTCGCCGGCGCGCAGGGCCAGATCGATGCCGTGCAACACCTCGGTTTCGATCGGCATGCCCACGTTGTAGGACTTGCGCACGGCCTCCAGGCGCAGGATGTCAGCCATAACGAATGGCCTCCACCGGGTCCATTTTCGCCGCCCTCCGCGCCGGCGCCACCGCCGCCAGCAGGCCGGTGAGGACGGCGACGGCGGCGGCGGTCAGGTAATAAGAGGCTTCGATGCGGCCGCTGATCAGTGCCGAGCCGTCATCCTGGAGCAAGGCGAAGGAGGCGCCATAGACCATCAGCGTGGCCAGCCCGGAACCGAGTAGCGCGCCACTGCCGCCGACGATGCCGCCCTGGATGAGGAACACCCGCATGATGCGCCGGGGCGAGGCGCCCATCGCGCGCAGGATGCCGATCTCGCGCTGCTTCTGCACCACCGACACCACCAGCACGCTGGCGATGCCGAGGGCGACGATGAGCAGCATGAACACGCGCACCGTGCGAGTGGTCATGTTCTGGTTCTTGAAGGCGGTGAGCAACTGCGTGTTGATGGCCATCCAGCTCTCCGCCGTCAGGCCGGTCTGGGAAACGATGCGGGTAGCCACGTCCTCGGCTGCGAAGATGTCGTCCACGGTCAGGTCGATGTGGGTCACCCCGCCGGAGAGATCAAGCAGGCTCTGGGCGGAGCGCAATGGCATGATGACCCAGCGCCGGTTGAGGTCCTTCACGCCGAGATCGAATAGGCCGGTGAGGCGGAACACGTCGTCGCGGTTCTCGCTGCTCAATATGCGAATCCGGTCGCCCACCGCCGCGCCCAGGTCGCGGGCCAGTTCGATGCCAATCACCGCCTCGCCCGGGCCGACCCGAAATTGCCCGGCCGTGAGCTTGTCCGAGACCTTTACGATGCGGTCATAGCGCTCCGGGATGACGCCCATGAGGGCGATCGACTTGCTGGCATTGCCGCGAAAGGCAAAACCGGAACCGGTGGTGATCGGGGAGACATCCACCACATGCGGCAGCGCCACCAATTCGCGGGTAACCCGTTGCCACTGGTCGATGGAACGCAGCCGCTGCACGCGCGGCTCGATGTGGGCAACCACCGATGTCGCGCCAGCACGCTCCAGCACCGGCGTCGGCGCGTCGTCCGGCGCCCGCACGCTGACATGGGCCTGGGTAGACAGCGTGCGGGTGGCGAGGCTGGCTTGCAGCCCGTTCATCAGGGCGGTAATGAAGATGATCACCGCCACCCCCACCGTGGTGCCGGCCATGATCAGCGCCGTCTGCATGCGGCCTTCGCGCAGGAAGCGCAAGGCGAGAATCCATTCGAATGGCATCGCGCGTTATTTCACCGAACGGACCTTGTCGCCCACGGCGACCGGCGCCGCCGGCGGGATGACCGCTTCGCCCTCCTTGAGTCCGGCCACGACTTCCACCACGCCGGTGCCGCGCAGGCCCAGGGTGACGGGGCGCCGCGCGGCGCGGCCGGCGTCGATGGCCATGACCCAGGGATGCGCCGAGGTCGAATCGCGCACCGCCGCGGCGGGCAGGGAAAGCGCGCTTGGCCGTTCACCCACCTTGATCTCGACCGAGACGGTCATGTCCGGCTTGACGAAGGCGGGCGGCGCCGCGACTCGCAACTTGACTTCTACCGAGCCCTTCTCCGCATCCACCGCGGGCGCGATGTAATCAATTTCCGCCGCGAACGGCTGCCCCGGATAGGCATCGGCGAGCACGCTGGCGGCCTGGCCGACGCGCAGGCGGCCGAGATGTTTCTCGTCGATCTGCAAGTCTATCCGGGTCTCGCCGTCGGTCGCCAGATCGAACAGCAGTTTGCCCTGAGTGACGACGTCGCCGCGTTCCACCCGCTTTTTCACCACCACGCCAGCGCTGGGCGCCCGGATCACGGTATTCGCCTGCTTCGCCACAGCCACTTGCAGCGCGGCGCGGGCCTGCGCCAGACGCGCCTCGGCCAGGCGGTTTTCCACGCCTTCGGGGCGATTGCCGCGCGCTTGTGCCATGGCCGACTCGCGTGCCGCCCGCGCGCCATCCAGGGCGCGCCGCGCCTCATCCAGGCGCGACGGGTTGTAGAACCCCGCATCCGCCAAAGTCTTCACCCGCGCAAACTCCGCTTCGGCCAGCACCTGGTTTGCCTGCTCCCGCAACAGGCTCTGTTCCGCCACCGGCCGCGCCACCTCGCGCAACTGGGCGATCCGCGCTTGCGCCTCCTCGACGCCACGCCGCGCCTGCTCGTTGGCGGCACGCAACTCATCGTCGCGCAGGCGCGCGAGCACCTGGCCGGCACGCACCCGATCGCCCTCCTCGACCGCCACCTCGACCACACGCCCGACCAGCTCGGCGCCCAGTTCGACGCGCGCCGGCGTGATCACGCGGCCGCTGGAAATCACGGTTTCCAGCAAGGCTTGCCGCTTCGCTGCCAGCGTTTCCACCGCCTTGCCCAGCAGCAGCGCGCGGATGGGAATGGCCAGCGCGATCAGGATCAGAAGGATCAGCGCGCCACGCGGGTAGGAAAGCCAGTTCTTGATCATCGCGAGGGGGAGGAGGGAAAGCACAGGGGAAAGGACGATGGATTATCGCGAGCCACTGAGGGGAAAGGAAGGAGAGAACGTGAACCCTTACGCTCACCCCCTATTCCTCCGACCTATATCGAAATAGGGCTTTGCCGTGCTGGCGATAACCCGATTGTTTTGCTACGGTTAACACGCAGTCCACCCAATAAAAAACCGAGCCGGTTCGTTATCAGAGGAGCGTGCAATGACTCAACTATTACAGCCACATGGATTGATCGGTAACTCCCCCGCTTTCCGGGAAATGCTCGAAATACTGCACAAGATCGCCGGCTATGACGCCAGCGTCCTCATCACCGGCGAAACCGGCAGCGGCAAGGAACTGGCCGCGCGCGCCATCCACTACCTGAGCGGGCGCCGCGACAAACCCTTCATCCCGGTCAACTGCGGCGCCCTGCCCGACCACCTGATCGAAAACGAACTGTTCGGCCATGCTCGGGGGGCTTACACCGACGCCCGTGAAAACCAGAGTGGGTTGATCGCCCAGGCGGAAGGCGGCACCCTGTTCCTCGATGAAGTGGACGCGCTCTCCCTCAAGGCCCAGGTCAGCCTGCTGCGCTTTCTCCAGGACGGCCAATATCGGCCCCTCGGCGGCAGCCGCACCGAATCAGCGCAGGTGCGCATCCTCGCCGCCAGCAATGTGGATCTCGGACAACAGGTCGCGGACGGCGATTTCCGCGCCGATCTGCATTTCCGCCTGAATGTCATGGAGTTGCCGATACCGCCCTTGCGCGCGCGCGGCGGCGATGTCGAATTGCTGGCGCGCCACTTCATCGCCGAAGCGGCCTGCCGCTACAAGATTCCGCCCAAAGAACTCCACCCGGATACCCTGCGCTGGCTTGCCAGCCAGCCCTGGCCGGGCAACATCCGGGAATTGCAGAACCGCATCCAGCGTGAATTTCTGCTCGCCGACGACGCCATCCTGCGGCTCTCCGCGCCCGCTTCAGCCAGCGAACGCCGCCGGCAACCCGATCGCCGCCAAGGCTGCTGCGACACCCTCAACTTCAACGCCGCCAAACAAAGCATGTTGCAGGCATTCGAACGCAGCCATCTACTGCGCCTGATGCGGGAATCCGCCGGCAATATCTCACAAGCCGCCCGCCTGGCCGGCAAGGAACGCCGCGCCCTGGGCAAGCTGCTGAAGAAGTACCAGATCGAAGCCAGCCTGTTCCGCTAACGGGCATGGTTTGAGGCCACCCCGGCCACCCCGGATGATGAAACCGGCGCTACAGTGGGGGCGTGAGCTTGTTTCACGTTAACGGCTTGTCGGAGTTTCCACGCCCACGTGGAAACTCCGACAAGCTGTCAGCCATTCCACTCCCTGCAATCGGGTCATAGCTGACCCGGCCAGCCGTTCAGGCGCGTCCGCATGGGTCTTGCAAAACCCACACGACAGCGAACAACCGCCATTTCCAGGTTGAACCCAGGTTGAATTCAGATAGCCCATCGCCCGGCGGGAGATGGCACAGCACTTGCCAGTGTCTTCCGCACGCGGGGCAACGCAGCGGCCCCTTCGAGGAGGCTTTCATGCAGGCACAGCAGCAACATCTCACCGAGGTCGTCGACGCCATCCTGCGCTACCTGTACGCCCATCCCGAGGCCGTCGATAGCGCGGAAGGCATTGCCAAATGGTGGCTGCCCGCGGATTGGTGCGTCGATGTCCAGACCGTGGAAACCGCCCTCACCCGCTTATCGAAACAAGGACTGGTGCGGCGGCGCACCAATGCCGATCAGCACGTTCTGTATTCACATTGAGACACCTTCCCGGTGAGGCACCCTATCCTGCGCGGCCCACGCCTTGCGCGAAGTCAGTGCAGGGTTGGCGGCCCTTGTTCGGCGGGGAAGCCGGTACGCATTTCTTCCGCAGTGGCATTGCGCACGGAAACGACCGTGGCGGCCACCGTGGCGGTACGCCCAGCGAGGGGATGGTTCGCATCGAGCGTGATCTTGCCATCGGCGATGCTGACCACGCGAAAGGTGAGCGTGTCGCCGGCGTCGTTCCGCAATTCGGCTTCGGCGCCGACATAGCGGATGGTGGGCGGCACGTTATCGATTTCCTCGACGATGACCAGGCTCGGGTCGCTCGCGCCGAAGCCTTCTTCTGGCGGCACCTGGGCTTCCACCCGGTCGCCCGGCTGGCGGCCTTCCAAAGCGCGTTCCACGGACTCGAACAGCCCGCTACCGGCGCCGTGCACATAGCCGGTGGGCATATCCTGCTGGCCCATGATCTGGCCCTCTTCGCCTAATACCGAATAGGTGATGAACACCACTTTGCCGTGTCCGATGACGTCATTGCTCATGGTTTTTTCTCCAGAATTGATGGGGCGGAGGGCCATTCGTGGGGGGGTGAGCGATAGCGAACCACATCCCCCATTTCTACCTGGCTAGTGGCGCCATTTCGAGTTGTAGATTGACTTCGAAAGGCCCATCGACTTCCCAGGTGAGGGTGAGTTCGACCGCCTGCATGATCTTCTCGAAGCCGGCTTCGGATTGCGAAACGGTGTAGTGCGGCTGGGCCTTGATGCGCGTCGGGACGGAGGCGCGCAGGCGGATGGCGGCGCCCTGGTAGTGGTCTTCCATGCCGAGATCGGCCAGGCCGTCCCAGGTGAAGCACTGGCCGAAGCCGCCAGGGATATGGGGTTGGCCCTCAGCGCCCTTCACCACATAGCGTCCGGCGGGGCCGTCACAGCAGGCAAAAGCGAGGTTCAGCCGGGTGGAGAGGCGGCCTTTACCGACGGTCTTGAATGCCACCGACAGGAGGTTGTCGCGCACGCTGTAAACCTTGGCGACCCGGGTTTCCCCAGCCTGGCCCATGCACAGGACGGCACCGCCCTGGAGGAAAGTGGTGGCATATTCCAGCGGCAGCTTTTGCCCGAAATCGGTCCAGCTTTCAGCGAACAGGCCACGTGTACGAGTGTCGGGGGCAAGGTCTTCCGGCTTGATCTCATGCTTGAAGCGCACCACGTCGTGCGCCGAGGCGATGCCCTCGCCGTCATGCGCCTTGATCGCGGCCGCGCCCGCGCGGGCTTTCTCGTGGTAGTGCTCTTCGTAGCGTTTCAGGGTATCGGCGAAGTTCTGCGCCAGCGGGTAGCTCACCAGTTCAATCACCGCGGCATCCTTGTCAGGACGCACCACCGCTTGCAAGGCGAGGCTGGAGAGGAAAATTTCCTCGCGCCCGTCGAGGTCGATGTCACCAGTGGCGACGGCTGGACGGGGTTGCAGGGCATCGAGACGGCGTTCCAGTTGAATCATGGCGTGCCAGACCGCGCGCCGCAGGTGCGGCAGGTAGATGCCGCCGAAAAGGCCGTGCCAGTAGGCGTCGTTGGCCTGCGATTCATGCAGCAATTCGACCAGGTCCTGGCGCACCTGCTCCTCGGGCAAGGCGGCCAGACGCGCGGACAGACCCAACATGCGCTTGTGCGCCCAGTTGGCTTCCGGATAACGGGTGAGGAAGTTCTTCCAGATACCGCCACGTATGTAGGGGCGGTCGCGTTCCAGCACGCCTTCGTGCTGGGCGGCATGTACCAGTTCCGCATAGCGGCGGGCGGCGGGCGCCGGCAGGGTCCATTCGCCCATTTCGCTATAGGAGACGGTAGGCAGGTAGACCACACCGTGCGTGCGCGTTTCCCGGTGATGGTCGCGGAAGTGGGCGCTGCGAATGGCCTTGGCGGCGAGTACGCCTTCAATGAAGTCTTTCAGCCAACCACGTTCGTAGACCCAGTGATAAGTCTCCGGCCAGATGCCGAATTTCTCGATGTCGTCGAAATAGATCGCCGCGGGAGTGTTGCCCACTGAGTCCGTTTCATCGGCGAGCGATTCGATGTAGGCGACCGCTTCATGGGCCGGGGAGAATGGCAGGCGGTAACGCAGGGCTTCAGAGATCGGATAGACGTCGATCTGGCGGCCATCTTCCTCGGTGGTGTGGTAGCCGTTGAGTTGCTCACGCTCGGCGCCGGCGCACAGGAAGTGGTAGTCATCCACCATCACGTACTTGATGCCGGAATCAGCCAGAGCCGGCACCACGGTGGCCTCCCACACCCGCTCGGTGAGCCAGGCGCCATCCGGGCGCTGGCCGAAATAGTGCTCCAGGCGGTCGGACATGGCCGCGAGCTGGCTCATGCGGTCACGCGTGGGAATCACCGCCAGCACCGGCTCCAGGTCGCCGGCGCCGAAAAATTCCACCTGGCCGCGCGCCGCCATCTCGCGCAACAACGCCATGTCATCGGGGTGATGGGTAAACAACCATTCCAGCAGCCAGCCGGAAGAATGCAGGGCGAATTTGAAATCGGGGTAGCGATGGACGATTTCGAGGAAGGGTCTGTAACAACGCTGGTGAGCGTCTTCCATGACTTCCGAAAAATTGCCGATGGGCTGATGGGCGTGGACGCCGAAAAGAAGGCTGACAGATCGAGACATAAAAAATCCTGGAATTTCGAGTGAGCGCGGCAGGCTCTCGGGTTAGCGTAAAACAAGCGCCATGCCGCAGGAGCCGACCGTGTCCGCGATGCGCCGGCAGGCGCAAAGGTGAGACGTGTAGTCTTGGCGAGCGTCAGCCCTTTGCGCCTGCCGGCGCATCGCGGCTAAAACCGCTCCTACGGTGGATTTCATTTTCCGGGGTTACTAAAGGGTAAAGCAGCGACTTGGCAGCCGATTTTTGGCTGCATAGTCGTTCGCTCAGGGGCTTCATCAGGCGATCCGACCATGACTGTTACGTCTACAACGACAGAGGGGGCGAAGCATATCAGCCCATCCCCGTCGGGTGCGCGGCCCACGATCGCGCCAGAGACAACCCGCTTAATTCAGCCCGGCACCGCAACCGCCGATCGTCACCTTCACCATCTTCCCCGTCTTGTAGAACTGCCCGGCGCTGCGGGCGACAACCCAGACTTGGGCGGTCTCGGCAACCTTGATACGCATTTGCAGCGCTGGCACCACTTCCGGCGCGATCTGGAATGCCGCTACCAGCGGTTGGGGGTTTCTGTCGACGAACACGACCAGGGCATCGACCTCGGGCAGCGCACAAGAGAAATCGATAAAGACACTCGCGCCATCCACCGCGATGTCGGGCGCCTTGAGCCGAATCGCGCTGGTCAAGCCTGGATTGCCGCGCTGTAGCGCCCGCAGCGTTTCTCGCGGGCCGCCGTTCAGAGTGGAAGCCACCGCCTGGCCGGGACGCAATAGCCCGGCGGCCACCGCAACCGAGAGCACCGCGGTCGAAACCGTCCCGCGAAGAACATGGCGTCTGGCTTGATTCATGGCTTACTCCGGCTTGTTCAAGTGTGATTCAGGGGAGCGGATGATCCCACGGCATTCCCGAATCAGGCCGCTTACGGACAGGCCAGAGCCGAATCAGGCGCGATCAGGTTGCGAACCCTGTGGTTATTGTGAAACTACCGGCATCGAAACCCTGCGCGACCCCTTCCTCAACCGCACTCTGCACGCCGGGTATGTGATCGACGATCCCAAACCACTGGTTTTCATTTGGCCTCCTTGAACCAAGCCCCAGCCGAATCTATCAGCCGCTTTGATTGCTTGCCCACGCAGGACAGATTGCAAAACAATCCAAGCTTGGCCCCTGCGCAGGCTTTCAAGAGGTTCAATAAGTATTGAACCTAGCCCGGATATTGCATGAATTCGCGTGATGCCCTAAAGGATACCGGGCTGCGCCCATAATCGCGCAGGCC
>PFJX01000129.1 GCA_002784045.1 Hydrogenophilales bacterium CG_4_10_14_3_um_filter_63_21 | reverse complement strand
GGCTGAATTTCCAGCCGGTTCTTGATGTTGTCGGGAATTTCCACCAGGTCTTTCACGTTGCCTTCCGGGATCAATACCTTCTTGATGCCACCACGATGCGCGGCCAGGAGTTTTTCCTTGAGGCCGCCGATCGGCAGGACTTCGCCACGCAAGGTGATTTCCCCGGTCATGGCCACTTCGCAGCGCACTGGAATGCCCGTGAACACCGAAACCATCGCCGTGGTGATGGCGGCACCCGCGGACGGGCCGTCCTTGGGGGTGGCGCCTTCCGGCAGGTGGATGTGCAGGTCGTATTTCTCGAACGCTTCGCCCTTGATGCCCAGGCTGCTAGCCCGGCTGCGCAGCACGGTGCGGGCGGCTTCGATGGATTCCTTCATCACGTCGCCCAACTGGCCGGTGCGGGTGATGACGCCCTTGCCGGGCATGATGCTGGCTTCGATGGTAAGTAGTTCGCCACCCACTTCGGTCCAGGCCAGGCCGGTGACTTGGCCAACCTGGTTGTTCTGCTCCGCCATGCCGTAGGTGTAACGCTGCACACCGAGGTATTTGTCGAGATTGCGCGGAGTGACGCTGATCTTGCCCTTGACCTTCTTCAGGGTCTGGGCGGTAACCGCCTTGCGGCAGATTTTGGAGATTTCCCGCTCCAGGCTGCGTACACCGGATTCGCGCGTGTAGTAACGCACGATGTCGCGCAAGGCGGTCTCGGTGATGTGGAGATCGGTTTCCTTGAGGCCGTTATTCTTCAACTGCTTGGGCAACAGATAGCGCAGGGCGATGTTGATTTTTTCGTCCTCGGTATAGCCAGACAGGCGAATCACTTCCATGCGGTCGAGTAGCGGCGCCGGAATGTTGAGCGAGTTGGCGGTGGCCACGAACATGACGTCGGAGAGGTCGTAATCGACTTCCACGTAATGGTCCTGGAAGGTGTGGTTCTGCTCAGGGTCGAGCACTTCCAGCAGGGCGGACGACGGGTCGCCGCGAAAATCCTGGCCCAGCTTGTCCACTTCGTCCAGAAGGAAGAAGGGGTTGCGCACAGTGGCCTTGGTCAGGCTTTGCAGAATCTTGCCCGGCATGGAGCCAATGTAGGTGCGGCGATGGCCGCGGATTTCGGCCTCGTCGCGCACGCCGCCCAGGGCCATGCGCACGTACTTGCGGTTGGTGGCGCGGGCAATGGACTGGCCGAGCGAAGTCTTGCCGACGCCGGGTGGCCCGACCAAGCAGAGGATGGGCGCCTTGAGCTTGCCGACGCGCTCCTGGACGGCGAGATATTCGACGATGCGCTCCTTGACCTTCTCCAGTCCGTAGTGGTCTTCGTCGAGGATTTCCTGCGCCCTGGCCAAGTCCTTGCTGATCTTGGTTTTCTTGACCCAGGGCAGGTTGACCAGCGTCTCGATGTAGGTCCGCACCACGGTGGCTTCGGCCGACATGGGCGACATCATTTTCAGTTTTTTCAACTCGCCCTCGGCTTTCTTTAAAGCCTCCTTCGACATGCGCGCGGCCTTGATGCGCTTGTCCAGTTCGTCCAGGTCGCTGCTTTCGTCGACGTCGCCGAGTTCCTTCTGGATCGCCTTGACCTGTTCGTTCAGGTAGTACTCACGCTGGCTCTTTTCCATCTGGCGCTTGACCCGGCCACGGATGCGCTTTTCCACCTGGAGAATGTCGATCTCGGTTTCCAGGAAGCCCATCAGGTGATCCAGGCGGCCCTTGATCTCGGTCATCTCCAGGATGGCCTGCTTTTGCTCCAGCTTGAGCGGCAAATGCGCGGCGATGGTGTCGGTCAGCCGCCCGGCGTCGTCAATGCCCGCCAGCGAGGCGAGGATTTCCGGCGGAATTTTCTTGTTGAGTTTGACGTAGTTGTCGAACTGAGCCAGCAGCGCGCGCCGCATGGCCTCGATTTCACTGTCGTCCAGGCCGATCTCGGCCATCGGTTCGCCGCGCGCCAGAAAATGCGTGTCGGCGTCGATGAATTCCTCCACCCGCACGCGCTGATTGCCTTCCACCAGCACCTTCACGGTGCCGTCCGGCAACTTGAGCATCTGCAGGATGCTGGCGATGGCGCCGATTTCATAAAGGTCGTCGAAGCTGGGCTCATCCTTGGCGGCGGATTTCTGCGCCACCAGCATGATGTGTTTGCCGGCTTCCATCGCCAGTTCCAGCGCCTTGATCGACTTCGGCCGTCCCACGAACAGGGGGATGACCATGTGTGGGAACACCACCACGTCGCGCAGCGGCAGCAGAGGCAGCTTGACGGGGGCGGTAAACAGGATGCTTTGGCTCATGGTATCTCCGGCGTGGAACGCCTTTGCGGTTCGAGCTAATTGAGTGCGCCGTGCGGGAATTCAACCCGGCGCGGGAGGTATTTCAACTGACCGGCATCAGCCGACCGCCTTCGCGGGTTCGGAATAGATCAAGAGGGGCTTGCCTTCACCACTGACGGATTTCTCGTCCACCACCACCTTGCTCACGTTCTCCATGCTCGGCAGCTCGAACATGATGTCCATCAGGCTGTGTTCGATGATCGAGCGAAGCCCCCGCGCCCCGGTCTTGCGCTTGATCGCGCGCTTGGCGATGGCGGTGAGCGCCTCAGCACGGAATTCCAGATCCACGCCTTCCATCTTGAACAGCTTTTCAAACTGGCGGGTGAGCGCGTTTTTGGGCTCGGTCAGTATCTGCATCAGCGCCTTGGCGTCGAGTTCTTCCAGCGTCGCGATCACCGGCAGGCGGCCGACGAATTCAGGGATGAGACCGTACTTGATCAGGTCTTCCGGCTCCACCATACGGAATACCTCGCCGAGGTCCTTGCGATCATCCTTGGCTTTAACTTCCGCGCCAAAACCGATGCCGGACTTCTCGGTGCGGTTGCGAATGACCTTATCCAGCCCGCTGAAGGCGCCGCCGACGATAAACAAAATGTTGGTGGTATCGACCTGGATGTATTCCTGGTTGGGATGCTTGCGCCCGCCCTGTGGCGGCACCGAGGCCGTCGTGCCCTCGATCAGCTTCAACAGCGCCTGCTGTACCCCCTCGCCGGAGACATCGCGGGTGATGGAGGGGTTTTCCGAGCGCCGGGAAATTTTGTCGATCTCGTCGATGTAGACGATGCCAGTGCGCGCCTTCTCGACGTCGTAATCGCACTTCTGCAACAGCTTCTGGATGATGTTCTCGACGTCTTCGCCGACATAGCCGGCTTCGGTCAGGGTGGTGGCGTCGGAGATCACGAAGGGCACGTTGAGCAGACGCGCCAGGGTCTGCGCCAGCAGTGTCTTACCGGAGCCAGTGGGGCCGATCAAGAGGATGTTGCTCTTGGCCAGCTCGACTTCGTCGTCCTTGCTGCCGCCGGGCTGGCGCAGGCGCTTGTAGTGGTTGTACACCGCCACCGCCAGCGCCCGCTTGGCCGGATCCTGGCCGATCACGTACTGATTCAGGGAATCGCGGATTTCCAGCGGCGTGGGCAATTTATCGCCGACTTCCTTGTCCCCATCTTTCTGCACATCCTCACGGATGATGTCATTGCACAGATCTACGCATTCGTCACAGATGAACACCGAGGGGCCGGCGATGAGCTTGCGTACTTCCTGCTGGCTTTTGCCGCAGAAGGAACAGTAGAGAAGTTTATCGTCACCTTGTTTTTCAGCCATGGTTCAGTCCCGTGAAAAAAATACCTGATAATATAAGTCAAGTTTATATCGGATCATTGCGGCTAACCATCACCTTGTCGGCCAGGCCGTAAGCAACGGCGGTTTCCGCGCTCATGAAGTTGTCGCGTTCGGTATCACGATCGATGGTTTCCAGCGGCTGGCCGGTATGTTCCGCCAACAGGCCATTCAATCGGGCCTTCAAGTAGAGGATTTCCTTGGCATGGATTTCGATGTCCGTGGCCTGGCCCTGAAAACCGCCCAAAGGCTGGTGAATCATCACCCGCGAATTCGGCAGCACGAAGCGTTTGCCCTTGGCGCCAGCCGCCAGCAGGAAGGCGCCCATGCTGGCGGCCTGGCCGACGCAGAGGGTGGATACGTCCGGCTTGACGAAGCGCATGGTGTCGTAAATACCCATGCCCGCGGTGATCGAACCGCCCGGCGAGTTGATGTAGAGGTAGATGTCCTTGTCCGGATTTTCCGATTCCAAATAGAGCAACTGCGCCACCACCAGATTGGCGGTCATGTCGTTGACCGGACCGACCAGGAACACAACGCGCTCTTTCAGCAAGCGCGAATAGATGTCGTAAGCGCGTTCGCCGCGCCCGCTCTGCTCGACGACCATGGGGATATACCCCAGGCCGGAGGGTTCTTGGTTCCAGGACATCATTTGTTCCCCATCAGTTTTTCCAGCGTGGTCGGTTCGTCGCTGATCTGAGCGCGTTCCAGCACCCAGTTGACGATGTTTTCTTCCAGTACCAGGGCGCGCGCCTCGTTCAAACGGGAAGCGTCATGTTGATACCAGTCCACCACTTCGGAGGGGTCTTCGTAGCTTTGCGCGAACTCGTCAACCAGGGCTTGCACCTGCTCGCTCGCGGCAGTGATGCCGTTGGCGCGCACCAGTTCGTCCATCAACAGCCCGAGAGCAACACGGCGGCGGGCCTGCGGTTCGAAGATTTCATCGCGCATCTGGATGTCCTGCTCGCGCATGCCGCGCGCCTTCAGGTCGGTCACGGCCTTCTCCAGCAGGGCGCGGCGTTCCATTGCGACCAGGCCCGCGGGCACCTCGAAAGGGGTTGCTTCGAGCAGGCCATTGAATACCTGTTCCTTCACCCGCGCCTGGATACGGCGCTTGGCTTCGCGCGCCAGATTGGCGCGAATCTCTTGCTTGAGCTGGGCGACACCCCCCTCATGAATACCCAGGCCTAGTGCCAGCGCATCGTCAATATCGGGCAGATGCGCTTCATGCACGGCATTCAGCGTGGCCGTGAAAGTGGCGGTCTTGCCGGCCAGTTCTTTGGCAAAGTAATCCTCGGGGAAAGTCACGTCGAAAGTCTTGGTTTCGCCGGCCTTCATGTCCACCAGACTGCCTTCGAAATCCTTCAGGGTGCGGCCTTCGCCCAGGATCACCGGGAAGTCGCGGGCCTCGCCACCCTGGAAGGGCTCGCCCCCGATCGTGCCGGTGTAGTCGATGTGCACGCGGTCACCCACTGCTGCCGCGCGCTCGACGGCGTGGTAGTGCACGCGCTGCTTGCGCAGGATATCCAGGGTGCGGTCGACATCGGCGTCGCTCACCTCGACGATCGGGCGGGTGACCTTGATGCCCGACAGATCGCCCACCTTGATTTCCGGGAACACGTCGAAAGTCGCCGTGAATGCCCCGTCCGGCGCCGGAGCGAATTGCGGATAGCCGGCGACATGCAGGTTGTGATCGAGCGCCGCCTGGGTGAAACGCTGCTGCAATGCGTCGCCCAGGACTTCACCGCGAATCTCGCCGGAATAGCGTGCCGCGACCAGCTTGAGCGGAGCCTTGCCGGGACGGAAGCCGTCCATGCGCGCGTTCTTGGCGATCTTGCCCAGACGCTTGGAGACTTCAGCCTCGATTTCGGCGGGGTTCAGGTTCAGGGTCATGCGACGGGAGAGGCCGTCCAGGGTTTCCAGGGTTGCAGTCATGTTGTCCACGAGTAAGTTATCGAGAATCGCTGGTGCGAAAGGGGGGACTCGAACCCCCAAGCCTTGCGGCGCTGGAACCTAAATCCAGTGCGTCTACCAATTCCGCCACTTTCGCGATATTAAAAATCAATTAGTTACGACATTTGCGACAGGAATCGCAACCGAACCGACATAAAACAAGGTGAAAAAATTCTAACACGGAGACGTTCCTTGCCTCGGGCGATGCGGGCCAATGTGGGTCAGAGCAGGCGGGGATTAAACCTGGAAAGCTCAGTTGACCGCTTCTCAGCCCTTGTGAAGTCGCATGAATGCTAAGGTTATCGCCTTCGATCACCCTCACCACTTGGGTGAGCCCGCTACGTGTCCAACTGAGCTTTCCAGGTTAAATCGGCGGCGGCCGATGAGGCATGTCAAGTCTTGCCGGACACCCTCTTTTTGCCCATCCTGCACCCCTTTTCTCCCCGTCCTGGAACGCCATGCTGCCGACCATCGAAACCCATATCGCCCAGGAACTCAGCGTCCATGCCAACCAGGTCGCCGCCGCCGTGGCGCTGTTCGACGACGGCGCCACGGTGCCGTTTGTCGCGCGCTACCGCAAGGAGGTGACGGGTGGCCTCGACGATACCCAGTTGCGGTATTTGAAAGAGCGGCTGGGCTATCTACGCGAACTGGAAGAACGGCGCGCGGCGGTGCTCGCCAGCATCGAGGCACAGGGCAAGCTGTCCCCGGAATTACGGGCCGATATTGCCGGCGCCGAAACCAAGCAGCGCCTGGAAGACCTCTATCTGCCCTACAAGCCGAAGCGCCGCACCAAGGCGCAAATCGCCCGCGAGGCGGGTTTGGGGCCGCTGGCCGAGAAGCTACTGGGCGACCCGATGTTGGCGCCGGAAGTCGAGGCCGCCGCCTTCGTGAACCCGGAGCAAGGCGTGGCCGACGTGAAGGCGGCGCTGGATGGCGCCCGCCAGATCCTCATGGAACAGTTCGCTGAAGAGGCCGCCCTGATCGAGAAACTGCGCGCCCATTTGCGGGACAACGGCCGCGTGGTCTCGCGCCTGATCGAGGGCAAGGAGGCTGAGGGCCAGAAATTCCGCGACTGGTTCGAGTTCGACGAAGCCTGGAAGAGCTGCCCATCGCACCGCGCGCTGGCGATGTTCCGGGGGCGCAATGAGGGGGTGTTGGGGCTGGCGATCAAGTTGCCGGAGGATCTGGCCGGCACGCCAGGCAGCCCCTGCGAAGGCCACATTGCCGCCCACTTCGCCCTGCGCGAGCAGGGCCGCCCCGGTGACCGCTGGATGATGGATACGGTTCGCTGGGCCTGGAAAGTGAAGCTATCACTGCGCCTGGAACTGGATTTGATGAACGCGCTATTTGAACGCGCCGAACAGGAAGCCATCCGCGTCTTCGCCAGCAATCTGAAAGATCTGTTGCTCGCCGCCCCCGCCGGGCCGAAGGCGGTGATCGGCCTTGACCCCGGCATTCGCACCGGCGTGAAAGTGGCGGTGGTGGACCGCACCGGCCGCGTACTGGATACCGCGGTTATCTACCCGCATGAGCCGCGCCGCGACTGGAACGGCGCACTCGCCACCCTCGCGAAACTGGCGAGTAAGCATGGCGCGGCACTCCTCAGCATCGGCAACGGCACCGCCAGCCGCGAGACCGACAAGCTGGCGGCGGACCTGATGCGATTGCAACCGGAACTGGGGCTGGCCAAGGTGACGGTGAGCGAGGCCGGCGCCTCGGTGTATTCCGCCTCGGAACTGGCCGCGCGTGAATTCCCGGAGATGGATGTGAGCCTGCGCGGCGCCGTCTCCATCGCCCGCCGCCTGCAAGACCCGCTCGCCGAACTGGTGAAGATCGAACCCAAAGCGATCGGCGTCGGCCAGTACCAGCACGACCTCGGCCAGGCCAAGCTGGGCCAGGCGCTGGAAGCCGTGGTGGAAGACTGCGTGAACGCGGTCGGCGTCGATGTGAATACCGCTTCCGCCGCCCTGCTCACCCGCGTCTCCGGCCTGAACTCCACGCTCGCCAACCAGATCGTCATGCACCGCGATGCGCACGGCCCCTTCGCCAACCGCGAGGCGCTGAAACAGGTATCGCGCCTCGGCCCGAAAACCTTTGAACTGGCCGCCGGTTTCCTGCGCGTGCCGGGCGGCGACAACCCGCTCGACGCCTCCTCCGTGCACCCGGAAGCCTACTCGGTGGTGATGCGCATCCTGGCCGACCTGAAGCTGAACGTGCAGGGCCTGATCGGCAACACGGACGTGCTGAAGCGCCTCGACGCCGGCAAGTACGTGGACGAACGCTTCGGCCTGCCCACCGTGCGCGACATCCTGAAAGAACTGGAAAAACCCGGCCGCGACCCGCGCCCGGCGTTCAAGACGGCCACTTTCCAGGAAGGCGTACACGACCTGAAAGACCTGAAACCCGGTATGCAACTGGAAGGCGTGGTCACCAACGTCACCAACTTCGGCGCCTTCGTCGACATCGGTGTGCACCAGGATGGCCTGGTGCACATCTCCGCGCTCTCGGAAAAGTTCGTGAAAGACCCGCGAGACGTGGTCAAAGCCGGCGACATCGTCAAGGTGAAGGTGCTGGAGGTGGACATACCGCGCAAGCGCGTCGCGCTGACCCTGCGGATGCAGGACGAAGTCAAACCGTCCCGGCCGGAAGCGAAGACAAGCCTGTCTCCGGCGCGGACGAAAAACTTCGCCAAACAGCCTCCGAGCGCCGGCGGCACATTGGCGGATGCGTTTAATCGGGCCATCAAGCGAACGTAGAAAGCCCGTTTATGGGCCGAATTCACCCTAACAGCGCTGCGGATAGATCGAAAAAACCGCCGTTATTGCGTAAGCTGAAAGCGTGATGCGGCATTCCGTATCGCCTACCCAACGACCGACAGGAGAAACACATGACCACGCGCAATGAATATATCGAACAACTGAAAAAGAATCTGGACCATTGGAATAGCGACCTTGCCAAGTGGGAAGCCAAGGCCAAGGTGGCAAAAACCGATATGCGCATCGAGTATGAGATGCGGCTTGATGCCCTGCGCAAACAGCGTGAAGAAGCCACGGCGAAGCTCAAGGAACTTCAGGCTACCAGCGGGGATGCCTGGAAAGACCTGACGGCTGGCGCCGATGCCGCTTGGGCGTCGATGCGCGAAGCCTTCGACAAGGCGACTTCGCACTTCAAGTAGGAGGCGTCCAAAAACCGGCACTAACGGTCATGGCGGCCAGGAACCACCCCGGTTGATGTAACCGGTTGCACTTGTAGCGCCGGCTTCCAGCCGGCGTCTTTCTGATGAGGCCCACGAAGCCGGCGCTACAGCAGGGACGCGAGCTTGTTTCACGTTAAAGTTTTGCGCTGTCCGTGCCGCTATGCGGCGGGTATTCCCTCAGGCACATCCCATGAGCACATCCGCCAGCATCAAGAAAATCCCGGTCGCCCAGTTGCGGCCGGGCATGTATATCCACGACGTCAATTGTTCCTGGCTGGATCACCCATTCGCCAGCAGCAGCTTCGCGGTGCGGGATGAAAATCGGGTGCGAGAAATCAATAATCTCGGTATCCACAATGTTTACATCGACACCCATCGTGGCGATGGCGTGGCCGATGCTCCGACTGAGGAGGAGGAGGTTCAGCACGAAATCGATAGCTTCATGGCGGACATCGCCAAGGAGCCGCCGCGGGAAAACCACCCGCTGCCCCTGGCCGCGGAAATTGAGCGCGCCCGCCGCCTGCACAGCGATGCCAACCGCATCGTGCGCAACATGGTTCAAGACATTCGCCTGGGCAAACAGATCGAGATGGAACAGGTGGAACCGCTGGTGGAAAACATGGTGGATTCCATCTTTCGCAACCAGGATGCCCTGCTACCGCTGGCGCGCCTGAAGGATCACGACAGCTACACCTTTCAGCATTCGGTATCGGTGTGTGCGTTGCTGGTGGCCTTCGGCCGTGGCCTCAAGCTGGAACGGCCGGCCATCAAGGAACTGGCCATCGGCGGTCTGCTCCATGACGTGGGCAAGGCGCGCGTGCCAGATGAAATTCTGAATAAACCGGCCAAGCTCACCGACGCCGAGTTCACCAAGATGAAGTCGCACGTGGTGCAGAGCATCATCATCCTGCAGAACACCCCGGGGATCAGCCAGATCGCGCTCGACGTGGCGGGCCAGCATCACGAGCGCTTCGACGGCAGCGGTTATCCCAATCAATTGAAGGGTGAGGAAATTTCCCTGTTCGGGCGCATGGGCGCCATCGTCGATGTCTATGACGCCCTCACTTCGGATCGCGTCTACCACAAGGGTATGCCGCCCACTGCCGCACTGGGCCGCCTGCTGGAATGGAGCAGTTACCATTTCGACCCGGCACTGGTGAAGGCTTATGTGAAAAGCCTCGGCATCTACCCCACTGGCTCGCTGGTACGCATGGAAAGCGGCCGCCTGGGCGTGGTGCTGGAACAGAACGCCGACAACATGATGAAGCCGCGCGTGAACGTGATCTACCACGCGCGATACCAGCGCTATCTGAAACCGGAAGTCCTCGATCTTGCCGGAAGCGGCTGCCAGGATCGCATCACCGGCCACGAGGACTACGCCGCCTGGGGCATAGACCCGAAACGCTGGCTGCCTATGTAGGATGTGGTTCGCTATCGCTCTGATGAAGCCGATTACCGCATCGGCTTCAATCGGCAACACGTCGCGGTATGTAGGATGTGGTTCGCTATCGCTCTGATGAAGCCCCTACCCTTCGGTAACCACATCCTGCGTTGCTGTCTTTAAACCGCCCTACAGCGTCTGCCCGTGCTCCCGCGTGTCGTGGAATTGCACCTTCGGCCAGCGTTCCATTGCCAGGCTGAGGTTGACGCGGTTATCAGCCAGATAGACCAGGTTGCCATCCACGTCGCGCGCCAGGCGCTGCTGTTGCGCGCGGGCGAATTCCGCCAGGTGGGCGGCGTTATCGCAGGTCACCCAGCGCGCGGTGTGGATGCCGGCGCGTTCGAATACGGCGTCCACGCCGTATTCCGCCTGCAGCCGATGTTCCACCACTTCGAATTGCAGTTGTCCCACCGCGCCCAATAGCAGCGTGTTATCCACCAGCGGCGCGAACACTTGGATGGCGCCCTCCTCACCCAGCTCGCGCAAGCCCTTGTTGAGCTGCTTCGACTTGAGCGGGTCGCGCAGCCGCGCGCGGCTGAACAGGTCGGGGGCGAAGTAGGGAATGCCCTTGTAGGTGAGTAGCTCGCTCTCGGTGAGCACATCGCCGATCTGCAACTGGCCGTGGTTGTGGATGCCGATGATGTCGCCGGCATAGGCTTCTTCCATGCGGCTGCGCTCGTTGGCCATGAACACCACGGCGTTGGCAACTTTCATTTCCTTGCCGGTACGGCGCTGCTTCACCTTCATGCCCGGCGTGTATTGCCCGGAGCAAACGCGGAAGAAAGCGATGCGGTCGCGGTGGTTGGGGTCCATGTTGGCCTGGATCTTGAACACGAAGCCGGTGAAATTGGGCTCGTCGGGCGCCACCATGCGGCTCTCGCCTTTGGCGCCGAGGTTACCAACAATCGCCTCGCGCGGTTGCGGCGGCGGCGCCCAGTCGAGTAGCGCCTGGAGGATTTCCCGCACACCGAAGTTGTTGATACCGGAACCAAAGAACACCGGGGTCTGCTTGCCCTTGAGAAAGTCTTCGAGTTGGAAACTGGCGCCCGCCCCCCTTACTAGTTCGGTTTCGTCGCGCATCTGCTCGAATTCCCGCGGGCAAGTGGCACGCAGTTTTTCGATCTCCGCGCCACGCAGGATTTCGACTTCCTGGTCGGCGCGTTCTTCACCGGGCGTGAAGCGCAGCACCTCGTCTTTCAACAGGTGGTAGACGCCGACAAAGCGCTTGCCCATGCCGATCGGCCAGGTCACCGGCGCGCAGCGGATTTTCAGGACCGATTCGATCTCGTCCAGCACCTCCAGCGGATCGCGCACTTCCCGGTCCATCTTGTTGATGAAGGTGATGATCGGCGTGTTGCGCAGACGGCAGACTTCCAGCAGCTTGATGGTCTGCGCTTCCACGCCCTTGGCCGCGTCCACCACCATCACGGCGGCATCCACGGCGGTGAGCACGCGGTAAGTGTCTTCCGAGAAATCCTGGTGGCCGGGGGTATCGAGCAGATTGATCACGCAATCGCCATAGCTGAACTGCATCACCGAACTGGCCACGGAAATACCGCGCTGCTTCTCCACTTCCAGCCAGTCGGAGGTGGCATGGCGGCTGCTCTTGCGCGCTTTTACCGTGCCGGCCATCTGGATCGCCCCTCCGAACAGCAGCAGCTTTTCCGTCAGCGTGGTCTTACCGGCGTCGGGGTGGGAAATGATGGCGAAGGTACGGCGGCGGGCCACCTGGCGGGCGATGTGGCCGTCGCCGGTTTGCCGATCAACGACGGTTTCCAGGTTGGCTGCGAAGGGGTCTGACAAGAAGAACTCCTGGGTACTGCGAACAAAAGGGGCGCAATGATAACGAATCGGCCTTTCCCCTGCCCGCGTTGCGCCAACCGTGCAATCGGGTACGTAGGGCGGATCGCCCTTCGGGCATCTGCCCTACGCCAACTCCAGCCGAATCCCCGCTGCCGCTTTGCCCCATTCGCGCACCTCACCTTCCAGTGCCGCGCGAGTCAGTGGGTTGTCCTTGAGCCAGGTGGCTGGCAGAGAAAGATGGCAGAGGCCGTTTTCGCAGCGCAGCGTGATGGCTGGCAGCACGGCATCGCTGCGGCTCATATTGAACAGCGCCCCCAAGCGCAGGCACAAGATGAGCGGCCACTCGGCTGCGGTCGGGGCCAGGCCAAGCTTGTCCAGGCCACCGCGGACGGCGCGCACCAGCAAGGCCATGAACACCTGGTCGCGCCGGGAAAAGCCGGGCATGTCGGCGTTTTCCAGAATGTAAGCGCCATGTTTGTGGAAGCCGGAATGGGCGATGGAGATCCCGATTTCGTGCAACCGCGCCGCCCAGGCGAGCCGCTGTGCGGCTTCATCCCGCGCGGCCGGGAACAGGGCCAGCGCCACGGCTTCCACCCGTCCTGCCTGCGCCATGTCCACCTGATAGCGGCGCTGGAACTGGCCGACGGTGATGTCGCGCATGTCGCGGTCGTGCACCCGCCCGAGCAGATCCCAGAGGATTCCCTCGCGCATGGCGCCCTGCGCCACGGTCATGCGCTCGACGCCCAGTTCCTCGAATATACCCAGCATGATGGCCAGCCCGCCCGCAATCACTGGGCGGCGATCCAGTTTCAGGCCGGGCAGGTCGAGTTGGTTGGCGTCGCCGGCCTTGATCAGACGTTCGCGCAGCCAGCGGAGGCCTTCCAGGGTGATTGCCCCGTCGGAATGGCCGCTGGTGTGGCCATTAAGCCGGCAGATTTCCCCCAGTGCGCGCGCCGTCCCGGACGAGCCCACCGCCTCCACCCAGGCGCTGCGGCCGAATACCGGGCCGGCGACGAGGCGGGTCTCGATGCGCGCGGCGATCTCGGCGGCCTTCATGGCGGCCTTGTCGATGCCCCCCTTGGGAAAGAAGCGGTTGCTGAACACCACGCAACCCATCCGCAGGCTTTCCCGGTCTCGCGGCTCATAGCCGCTACCGATGATGCATTCGGTGGAACCACCACCGATGTCGACCACCAGGCGCGCTTCCGGGTTGAGCGGCAGGCTATGGGAGACGCCCAGATAAATCAGGCGTGCTTCCTCGCGGCCGGCGACGATTTCGATTTCGAAGCCGAGCGCGGCACGGGCTTTTTCCAGAAATTCCGGCGCGTTCCTGGCCACCCGCAAGGCCGAGGTGCCCACCGCCCGCACCGCGCCGGCCGGCATGCCCCGCAGGCGTTCGCCGAAACGCGCCAGACAGTTCAGCGCGCGCCGTTGCGAAGCGCCGTCGAGGCATTTGTTGGCATTGAGGCCACCGGCCAGGCGCACGGATTCCTTGATGGCGTCGAGATAGAAAAGCTGCTCGCCCTCAACCCGGCCCACCTGCAAATGGAAAGAGTTGGAGCCCAGGTCGATGGCGGCCAAGGTCGAGTAGGTTTGCATCATGAAAAACCGCAAAAAGAGGATGCGGGATTATCCTGGATTCCTCCCTTGAACGCGCCCGAGTGTGAATCTGGCGTTTCCAGGATCAATGCCCCGCCGACCGGCTCGCGCGCCTGTGCGCGTCAAAGCCGCCCTTGGCTTTCCAGCCCTCATAGCCGTCCTGCAACACGCCAGCAGTCCCTTGACCGGGCAGCCGCTCGGCCAATGCAGCAGCACCCGATCTTTGTACTGTTTCACGCGGGCGGCGATCTTGAACAGCGTGAGCATCACCGTCCTGGGCTGAGCCATCGCCAGCGATGTGCCTTGCAACCCCAGGTGGCGCAGTT
>PFJX01000142.1 GCA_002784045.1 Hydrogenophilales bacterium CG_4_10_14_3_um_filter_63_21 | reverse complement strand
ACCTAATGGGTGAGCGTCCCCGGAGGCGCAAACGCCAGCACCCATGCGGCCTCACGAGGGCCAAGGAGCGGTCAACTGAGCTTTCTAGGTTGAACATACCGGTTCGCTGGCTTTCGAAGCCGCGTATGCCTTTCCCGGGAAATCTAGCAGCTTGTCGGACTTTGGTGTCGAAAAGCGAAAAACGGCCCCAGCGAGGCCAGTTTTTGCCGGATTTGCCGCCGCATAGCCCGGCTATGGGGCAAAAAGCCGGTGAAAAATGGGCCGCTGCGGTCGATTTTCAGCCGACGATTCCAAATGTTGCCGGCTGCCCAAACCCGCACAAATTTGGCGTCATAAATTGGCGGCGAACTGGGCGCGACCGGCGCCTTGCAGCGCATCCCGCCAACACATCCATATTTGTCCATCTTATTATTTCTCGGCCCCTTAGCCGCCGGCCGTTCTCAGCTTGAGGGCCGCCGGGGCCAGCACCTCGATGCGCTCGCGGCCCAGGCGCAGGCTTCCTTCCTCCTCAAATTGTTTCAACAGGCGCGAGACGATTTCGCGCACGCTGCCCAGTTCATCAGCCACCACCTGATGTGACACCGCGATCAGTGGGCCGCGCTCCAGCAGCCAGGCCGCCAGGCGCTGGTCAAGCTTGCGGAAGGCGACTTCTTCGACCAGTTGCATGAGGCCGGTCAGTCGTTCCGAGAACAGGTTGAAGACCCCTTCCCGGAACGGCGGATGCTCGGCCACCAGGCGCAGGATCAAAGCGCGCGGCAGCGTCAGGGCGGAGACGGTGGTTTCCGCGACACCGGTGGCGGGATAGGGGGCACCGCCCAAAAGGCAACTCATCGTGACGATGCAGAGTTCCCCAGGGTGGACGCTGTAGAGCCGAATTTCGCGCCCGTTCTCGGCGCGCTTGCTGACCTTGATGCGGCCCTCCAGCACCAGTGGCAGCGCCTGGCAGGCCATGCCGGTATCGAACAGCAGCGTGCCGGCCGCCACGTTCAGCTTCTGTGCCTGGCGTTCAACCTCACGCGCCAAGGGAATCGGCAGTTGTGCGAGGGTGGGTAACAGCTTGGCGATGAGCGTTGAAAGGTCGGGAATCATGGTTTCAGGGCCGCGGCAATGGCGGCGATCCGCGCTTTGCGGATCGCCTCCGGAATGGCGGCCGGCGCCACCTGGCGAGCTAGGGCGCCGGCATCGACCGCGCGTGCCGCTAGCAGCGCCAGACGCAGATGGGCGGCCTGGGGATAGGGGCGCCCCCTATAACCCTCGCGGCCGTGGAAATCGGCGGCGCAGGCGGCCAGAAAATCCTCGAAGCGTTCCGGCCGGCGCAGGGCGTCTACCCGTTCCAGTAACTCCAGCATGGTGGCCGGGCGCAGTTCCAGGGCGCGATGCGCATTGCCGTGGTCGCGCGCCACCAGAATGGCCAGGTCGCGGCATTCGATCGGCGCCCGCAGGCGTTCGCAGACCGCGCGCACCAATGCCACGCCGCGTCCTTCGTGGCCGTGGTGGCTGGGCCAGAACTCGGGCGGCGTGGCGCCCTTGCCGAGATCGTGCAGCAGCACAGCCACCCGCGCCGGCAAGCCGAGTCCCTGACGCGCGGCTTCGTCGATCACCTGCATGACATGTTCGCCGGTGTCGACTTCCGGGTGATATTGCGGCGGCTGCGGCACGCCAAAGAGGCGGTCGAGTTCCGGTAGCAGGCGGACCAGGGCACCGCATTCGCGCAGCACCCGGAACAGGCGCGAGGGCGTGGTTTCCATCAGGCCACGCGCCAGTTCCTGCCAGACCCGTTCCGGTACCAGGGCATCGACTTCGCCGGCCGCCACCATGGCCCGCATCAACTCCAGCGTTTCCGGTGCCACGGTGAATTCGCCGAAGCGGGCGGCGAAGCGCGCTACCCGCAGGATGCGGACGGGGTCTTCCGCGAAGGCTTCGGAAACATGGCGGAAGACGCGTGCCTTCAGGTCGGCGCGACCGCCATAGGGGTCGATCAGGCGGCCGTCCGCGGCCAGCGCGATCGCGTTGATGGTGAGGTCGCGGCGCAGTAAATCCTGCTCCAGGGTTACGTCCGGCGTGGCATAGACCGCGAAGCCCTTGTAGCCGCGCGCGGTTTTTCGCTCGGTGCGCGCCAGGGCGTATTCCTCATGGGTCTCAGGGTGCAGGAAAACGGGGAAATCCTTGCCCACGGGACGGAAGCCCAGGGCCACCATGTCTTCCGGCGTCGCCCCCACCACCACATGGTCGCGGTCCTGCACCGGCAGCCCGAGAAGGCCGTCGCGCACGGCGCCACCGACGATGTAGGTGGTCAGGGGCATGGGGGATGGGTTGGGGGCCCGCCCGCCGGCCGAATAACGTGCGCGCGCGCTGTGGCTTGGCTTGTAGCGCCGGCATCTTTGCCGGTATCCATGCCAACAGCCGGCTGGAAGCCGGCGCTAACGGGCATGGATTGAGGCCACCCCTGATGATGAAGCCGGCGCTACAGTGGGGGCGTGAGCTTGTTTCACGTTAACGGGCTCAGCGTCTTGCATGGGTACGGAAGTTCATGTAGCCACGGCGTGGGCCGGCTTCCCTGAGATAGCCGATCACGCTTTCCAGCGCGGTTGGGTCGCCGAATGGCTGGGAGCAGCCGCTTGGGCAGACGTTGTCGCTTTGCATGGCGTAGTGGTTATCGCGGGTCATGATCTTGGCGCCCGGCTTCAGCTCCATCAGGCGCGCGAACCCGTATGAGGCGGTGTTGCCCAGCGGTAGTACGGCGCGCCTGAGCCCCAAGGTAGCGGCGGTGAGACGTACCAGTTCGGCCAGCGTGTAGACGCTGGGGCCGCACAGGCCATAGCGTTGGCCGCGGGTTTCCGGACGCTCCAGCGCTTCGCCGAAGGCGCGCGCCACATCGCCGACGAACACCGGCTGGAAGCGGGCGCCGGCGTCGGCCAGGGGGACCACCGGGGCCAGTTTCAACAAGTCGGCGAACAGTGTAAGGAAGCTGTCACCCGGGCCGAAGATCACGGAGGGCCGGAATACCGTGGCGCCTTGCATTTCCTGTACCAACGCCTCACCCGCGCCTTTCGTTTGTTGATAGCGGCTTTTTGCGGCCGGATCGGCGCCCAGCGCGCTCATGTGCAGAAGTCGCCGCACCCCGGCGGCCGCGCAGGCGGCAACCACCTTGCGTGGCAGTTCGACATGGGCGTGTTCGAAGCCGCCGCGCTGGGTTTCATGCAGGATACCGACCAGGTTGATCACGGCATCCTTGCCGGTGAATAGCGTTTGCAGCGTGGCGGGGTCGTGGATGTCTGCTTCCACCACTTCGACGCCGGGCAGCACCAGCAGATGTTTGCTCCGCTCGCGCCGCCGCGTCGGCACCAGCACGCGGTGGCCGCGCACAGCCAGCAAGGAAATAAGATGCGCGCCGACGAAACCGCCGCCGCCGAGGACACAGATATTTTGACAAGTCATGGTTGAGGGGGCTGTGCGAAGAAGAATGCGGTGCATTCTAACCGTGGGCCAAAGTGGCTGTTTCCGGGATCGCGGGCTATGGCGGCGATGCGGTTTCAGCTTCGGGCCGGGGCTGGCTGGGTCTACGCGCCGCGATGGTGCCCAGGCGATCCTTCAGCGTGCGCGTTTCGCCACCGAAACGGTTGCGGTAGAACATGGCGTTGGCCAGCACTTTTTTGACGTATTCGCGGGTTTCCGCGAAGGGGATGCTTTCCACATAGATGGCGCCTTCCAGCGCGGCTTCTCCCTGCCATTTGCGGGCGCGGCCGGGGCCGGCGTTGTAGGCGGCGGTGGCTAATACCGGCGACTGGTCGAGCGAGTCGTAGAGGCGCTTCAGGTAGAAGGTGCCGAAACGGATGTTGGTTTCCGGATTTTTCACGCTGGCGCGCGCGCGACGGCCGATTCCGAGTTGATTGGCGATCCATTTGGCGGTGGCGGGCATGATCTGCATCAGACCGGTGGCGCCGACACCGGAACGAGCATAGTCGACAAAGCGTGATTCCTGGCGCATCAGGCCGAATACCCAGGCCTCATCCAGTCCGTTGTTGTGGGCGTAGGCGGCGGCGAGGTCGCGATAGGGGGCAATGTAGCGCAGGTCGAAATCGTGTTCGCCGCGGGTTTTCTCGGCGGTAATGATGGCGCGGTCATTCCAGCCGGCGCGCCGCGCCAGTTCCGCCGCCGCCAGGATCTGGCGATCGCTCATGCCACGCAGCGCCCAATCCCATTCAGCCACGGCATTGCCCATGTCGCCCAGGCGACGCAGCAGGAGTGAGCGTTTCAGGCCGATCAGCGCCTCGGCGGCTGTTAAATCATCCGGCGTCGCTTTGTATTCCAGCCGCCGTGTCTCCAGGCGGGTGGGCAATTCCTCTTCCGCGAGCAGGCCGTAGTAATTGATCTCCTGAGAGAGCTTCGCGAACAGCACGTTGGCAGGGTAGGTCGCGTTCAGCGCCTTCAGCGCGCGCCCCTTCCAGTAGCGCCAGACCGGCTCGTTCCGCAGCGCATCCGGCATCGCCTGGATGCTGTTGTAGGCGTCCAGCCACTGCCCGGCGCGTAGGGCGGCGCGGGTTTTCCACAACAGTTGTGATTCGCTTTGCGGCGTGCCCGCGCGCGTGAACCAAGCCAGGGCACGCGGATCATGGCGGCGCGCCGCGTGCAGGCCAATCTGGCCCCAGCCATAGCGTTGCTCAGCGTCCGCGAAGTGGTTCTGTTGTGCCTCCCAGACGCGAGCGGCGGCCCCCGGATCGTTCTTGGCGATTTGGGCGAGCGCGGACAATACTGCTTCACGCTGGCCGGGCGTGCTCGCCTCGCTTGCCAGCAGGCGTTCTGGATCGCGCTGGGCCTGGGCCAGGGCATCGTCTCGCATCGCCAGATCGGCGCCCAGGCGGGCATTGACCTCACGCGCAAGACGCAGGTTGCCGGCATCCAGGGCCAACCGCAGACGCGCCAGACGGTCGTCCGGAGTTAGCGCGCCGCGTTCGGCCAGGGCGACGAACAATGGGTCGCAACTGGAGGGCAGGTCACGCGACGTGCGCCAGACCGCCAACCCTTCCGCTTCCACTTTCTCGCCTTCAGCGAGGCGGCGGCGCAGGTTGAAGCATTGCAGTTCCTGATCGGGTCTGGAGATAGCACGGAATTGCGCCTCGAACTCGGCCCAGTTCTCGCTGCGCCCGTATTGCCGCGCCAAGTCGCCACGCAGGCGCTCGGACAGGGGGCTATCGACGTTTTCGTCAATGAATTTCTGGACTGCCGCGTGGTCAGGCGAGCCGGCCTTGAGGCGCCAGAAGCGGAGGTAGGGCGCCAGCGGATAACGTTCCGGAATCCTGGCGGCGGCCTTGTGAAAACGCTCGAATTTGCCCTTTTGGTAAGCCGCGCGCGCGGTCTGGAAGTCGGAATCGACCGAAGCGATGGCGGGTAGGGCGAGTAACAGGCAAATCAGGGGGATCGGTAAACGCACGCGGGACAGAGGCTGTTTTTCAAGAGGGCGCACTCTAGCAGGTTGCTGGTGGATGCGGCCTGGTAGCGCCGGCCATCCGGCTGTTTCCGAAGACGCCGGCTGGAAGCCAGCGCTACGGATTAAGCCAGTCGCATATTCACCGGTATCCGTCTGCCTCCGAACGGTTGCCCGAAGGCCTGGAAGCGGCCGGCGATGGCGCTGCCGCAGTGCGGGCAGTGGCCGTCCGCGGTGAGGCGGTAGTCGTTGAATTCATACCAGTCGCGCACGATCAGCGGGGCGTGGCAGCCGGGGCAGTAGGTAGTGCCGCCGTCCGGGTCGTGGACGTTGCCGGTGTAGACGTAATTAAGGCTGGCTTCCTGGGCGATGCGGCGGGCGCGGCTGAGGGTGGCGGCGGAGGTGGGCGGCAACTCTTTGAGTTTCCAGTCCGGGTGGAAGGCGGTGAAGTGCAGCGGCACGTCGGGCCCGAGTTCCTTGCCGACCCATTCGGAAAGTTGCTTGAGTTCTTCGTCGGAGTCGTTGAGGCCGGGGATGAGCAGGGTGGTGATCTCGAACCACACCTGGGTTTCGCGTTTCAGGTAGATCAATCCCTCCAGAACCGGCTGCAGGTGGCCGCCACATTCCTTCACATAAAACGCATCGGTGAAGCCTTTCAGGTCGACGTTGGCGGCGTCCATCTTCGCGTAGAACTCGACCGCCGCCTCGTGGTGGATGTAGCCGGCGGTGACGGCCACGCTCTGGATGCCCAGGGCATGGCAGGCATCAGCCGTGTCCATGGCGTATTCGGCGAAGATCACCGGGTCGTTGTAGGTGTAGGCGACACTCTTGCAGCCCAGTTGTTGCGCTATCCGGGCGATCTTTTCGGGGCTGGCGGCGTCCATTAGGCGATCCATGTCGCGCGATTTCGAGATGTCCCAGTTCTGGCAGAACTTGCACGCCAGATTGCAGCCGGCGGTGCCGAAGGAGAGCACCGAGGTGCCGGGATAGAAGTGGTTGAGCGGCTTCTTCTCGATGGGGTCGACGCAAAAGCCCGAACTACGGCCATAGGTGGTGAGCACCATCTTGCCGCCTTCCATCTTGCGCACGAAGCAGGCGCCGCGCTGGCCTTCGTGCAGCTTGCAGTCGCGCGGGCAGAGGTCGCACTGGATGCGGCCGTCGTCGAGAGGATGCCACCAGCGCGCGCGGTGGCTGGTTTCGGGAATGTTCATGGGTACCGTCATTTATCTGTCTCCTTGAATTTCTCCACGCCATAGCGGGAAAGCCGCAAGTCGCTGGCCCAGAAATCGGCGCTCAAACCGGCTTTCTGTTTGAGGTGGGACATGAAGACGCGCGGTTCCGGCAACTGTTCCCATACTTGCGGCAGAAAGGTGGCGCGGTGCCAGCCGTATTCCAGGATCACGCCATCGACACCGGGGCGTAGTTGTGCCAAAGCGTCAGCCTCGTCGGCGAAGGCCAGTGGGATGGCCGGAGTGAGGATGGAGACCTCCACCTTTACCTTGGCGAGTTCCGCGTGGGCGAGCGGCGGAAAGCGGGGATCACTGAAGGCGGCGGCGCGGGCGTTGTGCTCCAGGTCGCGGCCCAAGCTCCGCTGCGCTTCCAGCGAGCCGATGCAACCGCGCAGGCGGCCAGCGAGGGTGAGGGTGACGAAGACCGCGCCGGGGGCATCCAGCCAGTCTGGGTGCGGTAGAGCGGTGGCGGGTTCACCAAATTCACCCGCGATGGCGGCACGCGCCAAAGCGATGAGCAGGCGGCCTTGTTCCTCAGTGAACATGGTGATCCTCGGTAAAAGCAATGGCGGCATAGCCGACCACCCGGTCGCGGTCACCGGCGGTATCGCCTGAATTGCGCAGATCCAGCAGATGCGCTGATAGACCGTGCTTGTGCGCCGCCAGCAACAGGCCATTGATGCCATGGCAACCGCAGGCCTGCTCACCAACCAGGTGGCCGTTGAAAGCGAGGATTTCGTGGACGCTGGCCCGGTCCACCTGCTGGGCTTCGCTGTAGGGCAGGAAATGAGAGAGATCGGAACTCGCCACGATCAGCGTTTCCGTGCCGCCCCAAAGTACTTCGAGCACCTCCGCCACGGCTTCCGGGCTGGCGCCACCCACGACCAAGGGCACCAGCGTGAAGTCATCGAGCACGCTTTGCAGGAAGGGCAGATGCACTTCCAGGGAATGTTCCCGTGTATGCGCGGCGGGATGCACCTGGACCTGGCGCAGGCCGTCTATGGCGGCGATGGCGTCCTGATCCAGCTCCACCCGGCCCAGCGGGGTCTCGAAAGCATCCACCCCGGGCAACGCCAAGCCCGGCGTCCACACCTGATGCACCGGCCCCAATAAAACGACCCGTTTGATGCTGGCCCGCAACGGCCGCAACAGCGCATAGGCGCTGGCGGCGACGGAGCCGGAATAGATATAGCCGGCATGTGGCGCGATCAACGCCTTTGGCCGTAGTGGCGGCGGCTGCGCCGCCGCCAGAAAACCGCGCACCATGACCGCCAATTCGACTGGATTATCTGGGTAGAACATGCCCGCTACAGCGGGAGGGCGGATGGTTTGCATGGCAATCTCCAAATGGTTTTCCAGCTTCCACTTAGAATTTAGGGTACGCCCACCCGGATACAAGACCCATGCCTCGCCACTTTGCCCTTCTGCCCGCCGCTGGCGTGGGTGCCCGCATGGGCTCCGGCCACCCCAAGCAATACCTGGACATCCACGGCCGGCCCATGATCTGGCATGCCATCCGTGCCTTCGAGCGGCATTCCGGCATCGATCGGGTTTACGTGGTGTTGTCGGCGGAAGATGCCGGGTGGGCGGACACCGATTGGTCGGCGTTCACTAAATTGACCGTGCTGCACTGTGGTGGTGCCACGCGCGCGGAAAGCGTGGCCAATGGGCTGCGTGCGATGGCGGGCGAGGTCGCCGCGGAAGATTGGGTGTTGGTGCACGACGCCGCCCGGCCCTGTTTGTCGCGGGCGTTGCTCGACAAGCTTATGGCGGAACTGGCCGGTGATGAAGTCGGCGGCATCCTCGCCGCTCCCGTGGCCGATACCCTGAAACGCGAAGGCGATGGGCGGCGCATCCTGGAAACCGTGTCGCGGGAAAACCTCTGGGCCGCGCAAACCCCGCAGATGTTCCGCCATGCCTTGTTATTGCAAGCGCTGGAGCGGGCCGGCAATGGCGTTACCGACGAAGCCTCGGCGCTGGAGTTCATCGGCCTCTCGCCGCGCCTGGTGGAAAGCGACTTCAGCAACCTGAAAGTGACTTATCCGCGTGATCTGGAAGTCGCGGCGTGGTTGTTGGGGCGCCTGTAGCGCCGGCAAAGCTGCCAGCGCTACAAAGGGGCTACCAGCCGGCCCGCCCGGTAATCCGCCAGTGCTTGTTCGATTTCCTCGCGCGTGTTCATCACGAATGGCCCGTACTGCGCGATGGGCTCATGGAGTGGCTTGCCGGCCACCAGGATGAAGCGGGCGCCACCGTTACCCGCCTTTAGGCCGAGGATGCCGCCTGGACTCAACACCGCCAGGGTGTGGAGTGGAAGGGGCGTGCCATCGTCCACCAGCGTGTCGCCTTCGAAGACATAAAGAAAGGCGTTATGGCCTGGTGGCAGCAAATACTCGAAGCGGGCGCCGGGCGCCAGGGCGATGTCCAGAAAGGTGATTTTCGTGTTGGGGTCGTCGATCACTCCGCGCCGACGCGCGAATTCGCCGGCCAGTATGTGGGCCCGCATGCCATCCTCCACCACCTCTGGAATCGCCTCCGCCGCGAACTCCTGATAAGCCGGCGCGGACAGCTTCTCGCTGGCCGGCAGGTTGATCCAGAGTTGGAATCCGCGCATCCGCCCCTCGCTCTGGCCTGGCATCTCGGAATGAATCACACCGCTGGCCGCCTTCATCCACTGCGCGCCACCGGCTTTCAGATCGCCCCGGTTGCCCATGTTGTCGCGGTGCTCCATGTGGCCATCGAGCAGGTAGGTGAGGGTGATGAAGCCACGATGCGGGTGTTCCGGAAAGCCAGCGATGTATTCATCCGGATCGTCGCTGCCAAAGTGATCCAGCAACAGAAACGGGTCGAGGTTGCGCAATGCCGGTGTACCGAGGCTGCGCCGCACGGCCACCCCGGCGCCTTCGGAAACGGCCAGGGCGGGGATGATCCGTTGGATAGTTCGGGCGTGCATGGTCAGCTCCATTGTCAATTCAACCAGCTATTGGCGCGTCCAGGAGCCTGTCGGACTTTGGAATCGTCGGCTGCAAAGCGACCGCGGCGGTCCATTTTTCGCCGGCTTTTTGCCCCATGGTTCGACTATTGGGTATCAGCTTGAGTCTTCATCCTCAGCCCGCGTGCCAGGTTTTTTCGACTGGTGGGAAAGTTACTTGCGCAGGATGAGTGCGCGAACGGCGCTCATGAGGGGCACGCCGACGAGAGCGACGGAGACTGACCAATGCGCGCCGATGGCGACTGAGACGATAGTCGCAATGATTGCGATGATGGAAATGGCGGCGCCGTAGCGATGTCCTTGTCTGGCAATCAAACTCTCTGCCTTGGAAGCCAAGATATTTGAATCCAGAGCAGCGCGCTCAGATTCGATGCGGTGCTGTTGCTCGATCTCCGCCATGCGGAAAACACGCTCTGCGCCGTGTTCGACAATGGTGTTGAACTTTTCCAGGGCATCCGGAGGTGGCAGCGGCCCCTGCCATTGGGTGGCAGTCGCCACCGGCTGGCTGATGATGGCCGGCTTACTGCCCTGCGGTTTCTTCGCGCGAGATGACGCGGCGGAAGTCATCGCCAATCCTCTCCCAGTCGCCACGCAGGGCATCGAGCGCGCTCACCTGGCGCACTTCGACGCGAGGAATACGCACTACATCGCCGGCCAACAGCAGGCCAGGCGAAGCCATGCCACACCAGAAGGCGGACCAGAAGACTTTGCGGCGTTGTTGGGTGGTATCCATGCTTTGAATCATAGCCTGTCATCAAGGACGGAATCCACAACTGAATCTCCGATGAAAGAACCAGCGGAGTCCATGAGCATCATCGTCTCACTCAAGCGCATCCGAAATTGATGGAGCGGAAGGTGTGGCGCTGCTTTCATGGTTTTGAGAACCCGGTATGGCAGCGGGCTGGCGAGGTGTTGGTGGCGGAGACGAAGGGATTCGAACCCTTGATCCAGTTTTTGACCGGATGCTCCCTTAGCAGGGGAGTGCCTTCGACCTCTCGGCCACGTCTCCAAGCTCAACCCGGCCGAGGCCGAAAAAAGCCGGGCAAGAATACCCGCGCGGCTTCGCTAAAGCAACGTCGGAACGCTCAGGCAGCCGCTTTGTCCAGCTCGAATGCCTGGTGCAGGGCGCGCACGGCAAGTTCCATGTATTTGTCTTCCACCACCACGGAAATCTTGATTTCGGAGGTGGAGATCATCTGCAGATTGATGTTCTCGGCGGCGAGCGCCCGAAACATCTTGCTCGCCACGCCGGCATGGGTACGCATGCCTACCCCGACCAGGGAGACCTTGGCGATCTTGTCGTCGCCAGTGACTTCGCGGGCGCCAATCTGATCTTTCACCTGGTTCAGGACATCCATCGCTTTCTTGAACTCATTACGGTGCACGGTGAAGGTGAAGTCGGTGGTGTTATTGGCGCCGACGTTCTGCACGATCATATCGATGTCGATATTGGCATCCGCCACCGAGCCGAGAATGAGGGCGGCGATGCCGGGTTTGTCGGGCACGCCCAGAACGGTGAGTTTGGCTTCATCGCGACTGAAGGCGATGCCGGAAATGATGGGTTGTTCCATGCTTTCTTCCTCGAAGGTGATCAAGGTGCCCTCGCTTTCTTCCTGGAAGCTGGAGAGCACACGCAGTTTCACTTTGTATTTGCCGGCGAATTCCACCGAGCGGATTTGCAGCACCTTGGAGCCGAGGCTGGCAAGTTCCAGCATTTCCTCGAAGGTGATGGTATCCAGCTTGCGGGCTTCCGGGACGATGCGCGGGTCGGTGGTGTAGACCCCGTCGACATCGGTGTAGATCTGGCACTCGTCGGCCTTCAGCGCGGCAGCCAGGGCGACGCCGGTGGTGTCGCTGCCGCCGCGGCCGAGGGTGGTGATGTTGCCGTTCTCGTCCACGCCCTGGAACCCCGCGACCACGACCACATGCCCGCTGTCGAGATCGGCGCGCACGCGCTCCTCGTCGATGGAGAGGATGCGCGCCTTGGTGTGGGCGTTGTCGGTGACGATGCGCACCTGCGAACCGGTGTAGCTCCTGGCTTTCAGGCCGAGGTCTTTCAGGGCCATGGCCAGCAGGGCGATGGTGACCTGCTCGCCGGTGGAAATGAGCACGTCCAGTTCACGCGGATCGGGCTCTTTCTGAATCTGCCGGGCCAGGGCGATGAGGCGGTTGGTCTCGCCGGACATGGCGGAGAGCACCACCACGACCTTAGCCCCAAGCATCTTGAATTTGGCGACGCGCTCCGCGACGTTGCGAATACGCTCGATTGAACCCACCGAGGTGCCGCCGTATTTCTGGACAATTAACGCCATGATTGAAGGAGTTGCACGAAAAGCGGGCATTCTACAGGAGCGGATAAAAGCGTCACCATCAAGCCATTGAAACTCTTGCCGTCCGCCCTTAGTCTTACCCCCGTTTCCAACCTGTGGAGATTCCACGATGCAAAGCCAATTCGATAACGTTGTGCGTATGGACGGCACGATCGCCGTCGAGCAGACCAACAAGGTGCTGCGCAACACCTACATGATGCTGGGCCTGACCATGATCCCGACGGTGATCGGGGCGTACTTCGGCATGAGCCTGAATTTCGCCCTCGCCGCGCAGCATCCATTCATGTTCGCCATCGGCATGCTGGCGGTGATGATGGGGCTGTTCTACGGTATCAACGCCAGCCGCGACAGCGGACTCGGCGTGGTGCTGCTGCTGGTTCTCACCGGTTTCATGGGCGTGATGCTGGGGCCGATTCTGCAAGTGGCGGCCGGCTTCTCCAACGGCGGCCAGATTGTTGGCCTGGCGGCGGGGGGCACGGGCGCGATCTTTCTGACCCTGGCCGGCATCGCCACCACCACCAAAAAGGATTTCAGCTTCCTTGGAAAATTCCTGATGGTGGGTATCGTCCTGCTGATTCTGGCCAGCCTGGCGAATATCTTCTTCCAGATTCCAGCCTTGGCGCTGACCCTGTCGGCCGTTGCCGTGCTGCTCTTCTCCGGCTTCCTGCTGTTTGATGTGAGTCGGGTGGTGAATGGTGGCGAGACCAACTACGTGATGGCGACGCTGGCGATCTACCTGGACATCTACAACCTCTTCGTCAACCTGCTGCAATTGCTCATGGCCTTTATGGGTGAGCGTGACTGACGCGGGTCTTGACCCAACCCCAACGAAAAAGGCGGCCTCGGCCGCCTTTTTCGTTTCACGCAAGATTTATCTGGCTTGCTGCGGCATCGGGAACGGAATCATGGGAATCGGCTGCATGCCATAAGGCGCGCGAAGTAGGGGGGCCATCGTCGGGCCATAGGACTGCGGATTGGCCATGCCGCCCAGCCAGGCGCCATACCAGTTGGGATTCATCGTGGTCGTGGCCAGGTTGGCCGCGCGCGGGTCTGTGGGCGCGGTAGCCCAACGCAGATAGACGTTGGGGTTCAGCGCATTGGCGGCCAGGGCCAGCAGCTTCGGGTCGAGCGGCGCCATCACCCAACGCATCAGCTTGCCGGGATCCGCCACCACGGTCTGGGTCGCGGCCAGAAATTGCGGGTCCATCATCGCCTGAGTCCAGGCCGCCATCACCGCCGGGTCCATCGCGCGGGCGAAGTTGCCATAGGCGCGCGGGTCCATCAGGCTGGCGGTGGATTGCATGTAGAGATTGGGCTCCATCATGGCGCGGGCTGCGTCGAGCAGGAATTGCGGCTCGGACACCACCGACAGCGCGGCCAGAAACTTCTTCGGGTCGGCCAGCATGTCACCGTTGCGGGTGAAATCGGCCAGATAGGCGATCCACTCCTGGGTGCCGCCCGGCATGGCGGCTGCGTTGGCCGGGGTGGGCGCGTCGGCGGCGAAACCGCCCGCGCTGAATGCCGCCAGCACGACGGCGAGGGATAGACGGTGAGCTTTCATTCTGGTCTCCTGTTATCCGGAAAATACAATATTAACAATCGCTTATGTACTATCAGCAGTACAGGCGGGGTGATTGTGCCGGCATTTCAGGGGCAGGTGTCGGAAAAACGCTGTGCGATGAAATCCAGCGCGGCTTCCAGATGGGCACTCGCCGCCTCGCTCAAGCCCTCGCCCAGTTCGAATCTCTCGCCGCGCAGCGCCAAGACAAAGGCCGGCGGTGGCTCGCCGAACAGCTTGTGATAGACGTGCAGAACGGCACCCGGTGAGAGTTCATGGCTGCTGTAACTGGCATCTTCCAGCGCCACGACGGGCGCGAAAGTGAATGGTGCTGGCGCATCCAGGCTGGCATCGACAAACACGACCTCGCGCCGGCCCCGCAAATCCAGGGCGTATTCCACCTGGAGCTGAAAGTCGGTGAGCAACTCCACATCGGGAAGCTGGAGCGCTTCCAGGCGCTCGATCAGCAGCGGCCCGAGCGCATCGTCACCCCGGCTGGGGTTGCCGATGCCGATGATGAGGATGGGAGCGGGGATCAAGCTCTGACCACCGGCTGTATGTAGCGCCGGCATCTTGCCGGCTTCGTGGGCCTGATCAGAAGAACTAAGCCGGCGGGATGCCGACGCTACAAGATGCCACTTCACGGGTCATCCGGTCGATCTCCCGTCCTTCCGCGTCCAGCAACGCCACCTGCAAGGGCATCTTGCCGAGGGCATGGGTGGCGCAGGACAGGCAGGGGTCGAAGGCGCGGATGGCGACTTCGATGTGGTTGAGCAGGCCTTCGGTCAATTTGCGGCCGTCCAGATACTGCCGCGCCACCTGGCGCACGGCCTCATTCATGGCCTGGTTGTTGTGGGTGGTGGAAACGATCAGGTTGGCGCGGATCACCTGATCGTTTTCATCGACCCGGTAATGGTGAATCAGGGTGCCGCGCGGGGCCTCTATCATGCCGATGCCGCGTTCCTGGCGTTCGCCCTTGACCACCAGCTCATTGCCCTGCAAATCGGCGTCGTGCAGCAACTCCTTGATCGCCTCGGCGGCGTGCAGCATCTCGATCATGCGCGCCCAGTGGTAGGCCAGGGTGGCGCCAGCCGCGCGGCCGCCGTCGAAAGCCAGGAATGCCTGGCGCTCGCGCTCGGCCAGCGGGGTGGGAATGAAATCGCACTGGGTGACGCGGGTCAGCGGGCCGACCCGATACCAGCCCGCCTCCGGCCCGAGCGCGCGCAGGAAGGGGAATTTCATGTACGACCAGGGCTTCACCTCTTCCAGGATGTGTTCCCAGTAGTGGTTGTAATCGACGTGATCGAAGATCGTCTTGCCGTCCCCGTTGTTTCCAGCCGCGCGTGCGCGCAGGCCACCGTGGTAGAGATCCATCGCCCCGTCGGCGCGGATCAGGGAGAGAGTGTGGGCGCGGAAACGGCCGAAGGCGTTGTACTGTTCCAGGTTCTGCTCGAACAGCGCGCGCGCCATATGCACCGCCTCAAGGCTCCAGCCGATGATCTGATAGATGTCCTTCAACAACGCGTCGCGCTCGGCAAGAGCGAGATTCTTGTTCACCCCGCCCGGCACCGAGCCGGTGCCATGTATCCGTTTGCCGGCGGTATGGCGGATCACTTCCTGGCCGTATTTGCGCAGCAGCACGCCCTGGCGCGCCACCTCGGGATAGGCGGCGGCGACGCCAACGATATTGCGTTTGGCCACCTCGGAGTCGAAACCGAACAAGAGATCGGGCGAGGACAGATGGAAAAAATGCAGCGCGTGCGATTGCAATATCTGGCCGTAGTGCATCAGCCGGCGCAGTTTCTCGGCGGTGGGGGTGAGCTGGTGCGCGCCGACGATCTGATCGAGCGCCTTGGACGCGGCAAGATGGTGCGATACCGGGCAGATGCCACACAGCCGTTGCACCATCACCGGCACTTCCCAATACGGCCGGCCCTGGATGAACTTCTCGAAACCACGGAATTCCACGATGTGCAGGCGCGCCTGCTGGATGTGATCCTCTTCATCCAGCAACAAGGTGACCTTGCCGTGGCCTTCAACGCGCGAGATCGGGTCGATGGCGACGCGGCGCAGGCCTTCCGGGTGGGCTGCGGTTTCAAGGTTCATGAACAACTCCTGTTGGAGAACGCGCGAAGCCTGCATCAAGTCAGGCTCAAGCGCCACCTTGGCCGTGTAGCGCCGGCATCCAGCCGGCGTCTTTGAAGTAAGCCGGCTGGAAGCCGGCGCTACAACTGCCCCGTCCCCGCATAGCGGTCGTAGAGATGCCCAAACGTCTGCTCGCGCTTCTGTTTGATCAACTCGCGGCTGTACGCCGGTGACGGCAACCGGCGGTAGAACTCGGCGATGGTCTGCTGCACCGCCGCGCGGGCTTGCAACTTTTGCCGCCAGTCGATCACCAGGCGCTCGGCCTTGAGCTTGGCGAGCAGGTCGCGGGCCACCAACTTCACGGCCTCGCGTTCGGCCTCGCTCAAGGGCGGTTCCGGGCGGGTGAGGATGTCGAAAATCGCCAGCTCCTCTTCGCTCAGTTTCTCCACCAAGCCGCGCTGTTCCTCGGCGCTCAAGCCCTGGGCGAAGGCCACCAGTTCCTTGAAAAAGGATTCGATGTTGCGGCTGCCGGCGTTGTATTCGTCGATCAGCGCCTGGAACTTCTCCAGGAAGTCGATGCGGCTGCGGTTGGCCTTCACCAGCCGGGCGAGATTGCAGGCGATCAGGCGTTTCAGCTTCTCCGCCTCGCTATGCTGCTCCTTTGCGGCGAAGCGCTGCTCCAGGGCCGCGAAGTCGATTTCCGAGAGATTGATCAGCGGGTCCGGGTGCGGTGTGGCGCCGATGCGGTAGCCCTCGGTGGCGATGGAATCGTTGAGCAACGCTTCCACATCGCTCATCACTGCCGCGATGTCGGCGGGCGGTTCCAGGGAACGAATCTTGGCGGCGAGGAAGCTGATCAGCACCGTGTTCGCGGCCAGGTGGAAAGCGGCGGCATCGGGCAGGATGGCCTGGTACAGCCGCGCCACCTGGTTGGCCTCGGCGAGGAACTGTTTCTTGTCGGCTTCCTGTGCGATGAGCGCATCCACCGCCTGGTCGATCAGGCCGATGCGGCTGTAGCCCTCGGCCTGGCCGATGGCGTCCAGCGCAATGCCGCGTTGCGCGCAGAACGCCGCGACACTTTCGATGCGTTCGCCCAACGCCTTGACCAGCTCGCCCTTGTCCTTGATCGGAAGCTCTCCACGCCCGTTGGCAGCGGGCCGCGCGTAGATCGCCAGCGCGTCCTGCAAGCTGCGGAAAATGCCCACGTAATCCACGATCAACCCCGAGGCCTTGCCCGGCGCCACGCGGTTGGCGCGAGCGATGGTCTGCATCAGGGTGTGGTTCTTCATCGGTTTGTCGAGATAGAGGGTCGAGCAGGTCGGCACATCGAAGCCGGTGATCCACATCGCGCAGACAAACACCAGGCGCAGCGGGTCATCCGGGTTCTTGAACTTTTCGTCCAGGTCTTCCGTGACCATGCGCTTGCGGTGCGGCGTGATGTCCAGGCCCTTCTGGCTCAGTTCAGCCTGTTCGTTCTGCCCCTGCGACACCACCACCGCCATATCGGCCGCCTGCATCAGCGCGATCTTCTCGCGCAGGGCGTCCACCTCGCCCGGCCTCGCCGTCGCCAGCCTCGCGTTCAAGGCGAGCAACTGCGCCGCCCAGTGCTTCCGCACCTTGTCGAACATGCGCAGCGCCGTCGCCTTGTCGATGCACACCATCATCGCCTTGCCGCGATAGCCCCGGCCGGTGAAGTGGGTGACCAGATCGGCGGCGAGGGTTTCCAGGCGCTCGTCGCGGGTAATCAGGTGGTACTGGCGGCCGAACTCGCGCTCCAGGCGCTGCTCCTGCGCCGCGTCCAGTTCCGCGTCTTCCAGCAACTGTTCCATGTCCTCGTTGAGGTTGTCGTTGGTCAGTTGCAACTCGGGAATGCGGTTCTCGTAATACAGCGGCACCGTCGCGCCGTCCTCGATGGACTGGGCGAAGTTGTAGACCGAGACGTAATCGCCGAACACCTCGCGGGTGCGCTCCTCGCCCACCATCAGCGGCGTCCCGGTGAAGCCGATGAAGGCCGCATTGGGCAGGGCGCTGCGCATGTTCAAAGCGAACACGTCGTACTGGCTGCGGTGCGCCTCGTCGGTGATGACGATGATGTCGGATCGCCCGGACAGCTCTGGGAAGCGTTCGCCCGGCTCGCTATGGAATTTCTGGATCAGGGTGAAGAGGTAACGGTGGTTGCCCTGCAACAGTTCCTTCAGATGCGCCCCACTCGTGGCCCTCACCTCCGGCTGTTCCGGCACGATGCCCAACCGCTTGAAGGTGCCGCTGATCTGGCCGTCCAGCTCGTCGCGGTCGGTGACGATGACGAAGGTCCAGTTGCCCGCCAGCTTGCGATGGATTTTCTCGGAGAAGAAGGCCATCGACAGGCTCTTGCCGCTGCCCTGGGTGTGCCAGAACACCCCCAGCCGGCCCTGATTGGCTTGCAGGTTCAGCACCTGGCGAATCGCCAGGTTGACGCCGAGATACTGGTGATTCTTGGCGATCTTCTTCGCCAGGCCGCCGCGCACCTCCTCGTAGAAGATGAAGTTCTCCACCACGTCCAGCAGCCGCGCCTTGTCGCACAAGCCGCGCACCGCCGTCTCCAGCGACACCACGCCGACTTCGCCTTCGTCGTTGATCCGCTTCCACTCGAAGCAGTGTTCCCAGGCAGAGGTGAGGCTGGCGATGCGCGTATCGGAACCGTTGGACAACAGCACCAGCGCGTTGGGCACGAACAGTTGCGGCACCGCCACATTGTAGTCGGACAGGTTGTCGTCGAACGCGCTCTTCACCGCCACGCTCGGCTTCTTCAGTTCGATCAGCAGCAGCGGAATACCGTTGACGAAGCCGACCAGATCGCAGCGGCGCCGGTACATGTCGCCGGACACCCAGAATTGCTGCACCAGGAAGAAGTCGTTGGCCTGCGGATGGGTCCAGTCGATGACGGCAAGCAGCACGTCCTCCGGGTTGCCGTCGCCGTCCACCACGCGCACCCGCACCCGGTTGCGCAGCAACTCGTAGAACTCGCGGTTGGCCACCACCGGCAACTTGGCGGAACGGTCGGCGGTGAGTTGCTCGATGGCCTGGGCGTAAGCCTCGTCGGCCAAGCCGGGGTTGAGCTTTTTCAGCGCCGCCAGCAGGCGCGGACGCAGGATGACTTCATGTTCCGATTCCCGCCCCACCGTGCCCTCGGGGCCGAGAACCTCATGATAGAGATTGGCCGTCTCCCAGCCCAGGGACGAGAACAGAAACAGCGTCGGCGCCTCGACCAATTGCGCCTCGTAGAAACTCTGGGCGAAGTCTTTGGCGGTGAGGGGGTGGGTCATGGGGCGATAGGCCAGGATTCAGGCCTAACGATCCTCGCGGGTGTGCCACAACCGCAGTAGGTAGATCGTGGAGTCCTGGATTTCGTAGTGCATCTCATACTTGCCGATGAGCATCCTGCGCACCTCGCGCGACTCGAACTCTCCCAGTGGTTCACCGATGCGCGGATTCACCAGCAACCTGGCCGACGTCGCGACGAGCGCCTGGACCGCGCGCGCGGCGGCTTGCTGGTTAACCGGCGCCAGGAAGTCGTGCAAACGCGCCAGATCGGAGAGCGCCTTGCTCGTCCACGTCAGTTTCATCAACGCGGCAGCGGCAGCGGCTGGTCGGTGCCGAGGCTATCGGCCCACGCCTGCACGGCCTGGTGGGCGATGACCCGGCCGGCATCCACATCGGCCAACGCCTCACGAATCAAACGGCTGCGTTCCTCTTCCTGATCGATCCACGCCGCCAACGCCTGCTTGACGATCCAGCCCCGTGAGCGTTCCAGGCGGGCGGCCCACTGATCCACTTTCTCGGCCAGCGGCAGCGGCACATGCGCGGTAAGAACTTTGGTGTCTGCCATGTCTATTCCATTCCAGGGTTGATCGTGCCTAATCATAGTGATTAGGTTTGAGTTGGCCAAGCGCGTAGGCCGGGTTAGGCGCAGCCGTAACCCGACATTGGGTGCGGGATCGTCGGGTTACGCTATTGCTAAGTAAGCAGGCTCAACCGGTGTGGAAAACCAAAGCAGCGGGTAGGGGCGGGTTTCAAACCCGCCCCTACGAATCGGCCTGAAGCACCCTGCAAAGACGGTTTTTGTTCCACGATGGTTGAGCGCGATTACTTAACCCGACCTACGGCCACTTGGCGGTGAGGGGGTGGGTCATGCGGGAACGACTTCGGGTTCAGACCAGCCGGTCTTGCCAGTATTCCGGCTGCCGGTGCAGGTTCATGACCGCAACAATCCAGATGCGGTTTTCCTCCACCGCGTAGAGCACGCCATAAGGAAAGCGGTGCACCAGGGCGCGCCGGATGTCTCCCTCCAGCACCTGCCAGGCCAGGGGGAACGCCTGAATCCGCTGGATCGCCGCGTGGATTTCAGCGGAGAAATCCAGGCCGAGGCCCGTTGAGCAGTCCTCGTAATACGCGATGGCTTCGAGAAACTCCGCCTCCGCCTCCGGGTGGAAGGCGTAGTTCATTTCGAGTAGCGCTGGCGTATCCGCTCGAACACCACTTCACCGGGAATGGCCTCGACTCGACCCGAGCGCAAATCATCCAGTCGGCGCCGGGCCACGGATGCCCAGGCCGCGTCTACCGCCTGATCCGGCGGATTCAGGCTGGAAAGCAGGTTCTCCACCACACGAGCACGTTCCTCGACCGGCAAAGCCACCGCTTCGGCAATCAATTCGATAGTTTTCATCAAGCCTCCTGTTTCTGGATCAAGTCTGCCGCCCACGCCTGCACGGCCTGGTGGTCGATGACCCGGCCGGCGTCCACATCGGCCAACGCCTCGCGGGTCAAACGACTGCGTTCTTCTTCCCGGTCGACATAAGCCGGCATGGGGATGTGCGCGGTAACCGCTTTGGTGTCTGCCATGTCTTTTCCATTCCAGGAGGGAGCGGCCAAATCATAGTGATTTGGGGTGATTTGACCAAGCAAGCGTAGCCCGGATGGAGCTTCGCGGAATCCGGGGCCTTGGTCTGTGCCATGTCATTCCCCGGATTCCGCTGCGCTGCATCCGGGCTACGCTTCTATTCCCACTCCGCCCGAGCCTGGCTCTGACATTCAAGCCCGTCCACGGGCCAGTTGACAGTCTGGCTGAACGCCATCGGATCGACCGCTGGCTCACTGGCTTGGGTTGCTTGTTCGGGTTCGGGGAAGGTGGCGACGTCGATCTCGCCGGCGATGAGTTTGGGGAGGAGGAGGTCGCGTTGGGCGCGGAGGTTGCGGTTACGCATTACGATGTTTCGGATGATTGCAACATAATTGCTAACAAAATCATGGTGTTGTTGCCGCAACTCATGCGGTGGCAACAGCACTGGGTATTCAACCAACACGTTCCAATTCGCCCGTGGCATCTTGGTTCCATTTGATGTCTGTGCGGCGTGAGCCACGAATGCGTCGCTATTGATGGTTGCCAGTGCCGGAACAAAAGCATCCTCACTGTTTAGCCGAATCACGATTGCATCAGAAGAAGAAACCCCGTCCACAGGGGCAACCGCCACCTTATGGAAATAGGGTCGGATTTTCCCGAACAGAATGTCGCCGGCTCGAAAGCGTAGTTTTGAGCTTTGAACATCCGCAGCTTGGCCCCATTCACTGAGAGCGATGGAACGGCGCGGGATATGTTCAAGGCCAACATAAGGCGTGTCCGAACTCACAGCCGTTGGCGCCACGCTGTCGCGTATGTCGCGTACCAGGCTTCCGAGTTTGACAACCTCCCACCCCTCCGGCACCAAGCCCAACTCCGACTCGACCATGCGGGCCTGTTCGTGGCCGGGGAAGCGGAAGCGGACGAACCACTCCTCGTAGAGACGGCGGGCCATTTCTTCGAGGAGGACGATGCGGCGGGTGTTGTTTTCGATCAGGTCGTCGTAGGCGGCGAGGATGGAGGCGATGCGACGCTGTGTGGGTTCAGGCGCGACTGGTGCCATTACCTGGCGGAGTGTGGTTTGAGTTACAAGCGGCTGGGCCGCGCCACCTGCATGGCGGTTCAACTCAAGGAATTGGAGCAGGTATGAAAAATAGCGAACGTCGCCTGACTGGCTACGTGGGCGAGTGACGATCGTGTTATCCGAAGCCCAGAACCGTGTCGGGCAGTAGGCAATCGAGCCGCAATACGCGCCAACCCGGCCAATGATGATTGCGTTTTCATACTTGTATTCATCGCTGCCGCCGATCAAGCCGTTGGAGCCGTATGCCGGGTACTGCCCAGTGCCCCCCGGTTTAATGGCCTTGCCATTGAAGAAGTCAATCAGGTCGCCGAGGGGCCGTGTGTCAAACATACCCACTAGCCCGCCATCCCAAGCAAGGTGGCAACATTTTCGGAAATCCGCTCCTCCAACTCCCTCCCCTCCGCGTTCAGCACCTCCAGTTCCTCGCTCAATGCCTCCAGCCGCTCGGCGAAATCGACGCCGTCGCTGCCTTTGTCGATCACGCCGACATAGCGCCCCGGATTCAGGCTCCAGCCCTGGGCTTCGATTTCGGCGCGGGTCGCCAGGCGGCAGACGCCGGGAATGTCGCGGTAGACGCCATCGGGGAAATGTTCGGCCATGAGCGCGGCGCTGCCGGCGACGGTTTCCGGCACCTCGCCCCGGTAGAGGCGGGCGATGTTGGCGAGGAATTCGATTTGTTCGGGCTGGAAGTCGCGGTGGGCGCGGTCGATCTGGCGGTAGAAGTGGCGGGCGTCGATGAACAGCACCTGGCCCTTGCGCGAGGGTTGGCCCTCACCCCCAGCCCCTCTCCCCGCGGGAGAGGGGAGGTTGCGCTTGCCGTTGTCGAGGAACCAGAGGGTGCAGGGCAGGGTGACGGTGTAGAAGAAGTTGGGGCCGATGGCGACGATGGCGTCCACCGCGCCGGACTGGATCAACTTTTTCCTTATCTCCAGTTCGCTGCCGCGCGCGTCGCCGGCCGAGTTGGCCATGACGAAGCCGGCGCGGCCCCGCTCGTTGAGCGAGGACCAGAACAGGGAAATCCACAGGTAGTTGGCGTTGTCGGTGCTGGGCAGCCCCAAGGGAAAGCGCGGGTCGCCCTTGATGCGATCCTTGTCGACGCCGGAGACGTTGAACCTAGAAAGCTCAGTTGACCGCTCCTTGGCCCTCGTGAGGCCGCATGGGTGCTGGCGTTTGCGCCTCCGGGGACACTCACCCATTGGGTGGCGCCGCTACGCACCCGATTGCACGGTTTTCGGGCTGCCTGGCGGCGTTGCTCCTCCTTGCGGGGCCAGCCCCGCC
>PFJX01000006.1 GCA_002784045.1 Hydrogenophilales bacterium CG_4_10_14_3_um_filter_63_21 | reverse complement strand
CAGTCATTTCCTTGACGTGGGCGTTGAGGACCACCCGACAGAAACCGGGGTAGGCGGCGTCTTCCACCCAGATCACGCGGCAGAAGGCATCGGACCAGAGGAGGGTTTCGGCGGTGGGGGAACAGAGAGGGCAGGGCATGTCGGATATTTTTACACTTCGGCAAGGCAAGGCAAGGCAAGGCATTGAATTATAAGGAACTTAAATACATGGCATGAATAATGCTAATACATCAATGCCATTAACCCCATAGGAGAATACAACGTGAAACGCACTCTAATCTCTCTCGCTTGCCTGCTGGTGGCAAGCAACGCATCGGCCTTTGTGCTGGACTTTGAAGGCGTCGGCAACCAAGTAGCAATTAACGATTTTTACAATGGCGGCACCGATGGTGCTGGCCATTCTGGCGTCAACTATGGCATCCATTTCGGAACCAACACCTTGGGTATTATTGACGGCGATGCTGGAGGCACCGGTAATTTCGCCAATGAGCCCTCTCCTGACACGGTCATGTTCTTCCTGACCGGTAGTGCGGTTTTGAATGATGCGGCTGGCTTCGATACCGGATTTTCCTTCTTCTATACCTCCTCCACAGCCGCCACGGTGAAGGTGTATGACGGTCTGAATGCCACTGGCAACTTGCTGGCTTCGCTTGTCTTGAGCGCGTAATACAACGACAACTGCGTCGGCGACCCCACTGGTGGTTTCTGTAACTGGACAGCGGTCGGGGCGAGCTTTTCCGGCACCGCGAAATCAATCGACTTCGGTGGCACGGTGAATCAAGTCGGTTATGACGACATTACCTTCGGTTCCGCGACTGCTGGCGACAAGGGCAACGCCGTTCCTGAACCCGCCAGCCTCGCCCTGCTGGGCCTGGGCCTGGCCGGCCTGGGCTTCGCCCGCCGCCGCAAAGCCTGAGCGGCTTTTCGGCAGGGTAAAAAACGGCGACTTCGGTCGCCGTTTTTGTTGCGGGAAGCGGTTCAGTGTTTCAAATCCCGGTAGAAGTTTTCGTGGGGTCCGATGGACTCCAGGGTGGCCAGGCGGACGCCTTCATCGACCGTGTAGCCGAGCAGGTAGAGTTGGCCCTGGCTAAGGAACTTGAACACGAACAGCGCGGCCAGGTCGCCCCGCTTTCTTTCCCCTATCGTGGGGTTCTCCGCGACCGCCACGACGGCTTGATCGACATCCGCTGCCACGTTGTCGTGGAGTTTCTTGTACTGCCGCGCAAAACGGCGAGTCTGGCGGACTTCGTAACTCACCCTCGAAGGCTCCGGGGTACGAAGGGCGTGGACTGGTCGCGCGGCTCGGAGAGGGAGGCCAGCGATTCGGCGATGAAACTCACCGGAAGATCCGGATTGTCGATCGCCGCGCGGCCAATCTTGGCCCAGTACTCGATTTGCCCGGCAATGGTGCGATGCTCGCTTGCGGCATCGGCTTTGGCCTGGTCGTAAAGGGCCTGGTCGATGCGGATGGAGGTGGATACAGACATGGCAAGCCCTCTTGCTACAAATGTGGTCGACGCATCATAGCGTATGCCTTCATGGCGTTCAAAGCAGCAAAATCCGTCGGCTCCCGGCAAAGGCTGAGCACATTTCCGGCAGGGTAAAAAACGGCGACCTCGGTCGCCGTATTCGTTTCAGTCTCTGTCTTCCAGGACCATCTGGCTGAGTGGCGTCCCGGATGGGCTGAGTTTGATGGGGGGCGAGCATGTCGGTTTGCCGCCCGGCCAGCTTGCTTGTCCGCTGGCCACCAGGCGGTGCAATCCTTCACAACCCGGATCGGGAATGCCGACGATGCGGACAATGGGCTGATTGTGCGAGGCCACCTCGATCACTTCCCCCGCCTGTGCCAGTGCCAGGATGCGTGACAGATCAGACCGCAATCTACTGATACCGACGCGCCTGGCTCAATCCGCCCACAACCCGGCCAGGGAAAAACTGATGGCATCGAAAGGGACGAGGCTGACCGCGTCGCCATCCTTGAGGATGGTGATGAGCAACCAGCGGCCATCGACGTTTTCATAGGCTTCCAGGGTGCGCAGGTCGGGGTCGACCAGCCAGACGTGTTTCACCCCCCAGCGGGCGTAGATCGGCAGTTTTTCCACTCGGTCGATGCGGGCGGTGGAGGGCGAAAGGATTTCGCACAGCCAGTCCGGGGCGAGGTCGAACCAGGCGGTTTCCGGTAGCCTGGGCATGCGTTCTCGGCGCCAGCCGGCGATGTCGGGAACCAGGATGTCGTCGAGTAAATGGATTTCCGGCTCGTCCAGAATCCACCAGCCGCCGGGACCACTACGGCCTCGGTCGAACGGGCTCCATAACTCAGCCCCCAGCCCGGAATAGGAACGCGCATGTTTCGGAGCGGGACGGGGGTGTGCCACCACCCTTCCGTTGATGATCTCGCCGACCAGATTCTCTGGCAGGCCGAATAAATCCTCGTAAGTCGCAAAGCGTTCGGCGGGCAGTCCCATTTCGTACTCCCAGCAATTCGTTGCCGCGATTATGGCGTATGCGGCGATTCAGCTTGCCGCGACGTGTAGCGCCGGCTTCCAGCCGGCATGCCGGCTGGAAGCCGGTGCTACAACAGCACCCGCTCGATCCCGCCATCATTGGCCTTGCCGACAAAATCATTAAGCCAGTTCTCGCCCAGTTTCAGGCGCGCCAGTTCCACCACGATGTAATCGGCTTCAATCTTGCTGTCCGCGCTGTAGCGCAGCATGCCTTGCAGGCAGGAGGGACAGTTGGTGAGGATTTTCACCGCCTCGGTTTCGGGGCCGCGCAGGCTGTTTGCGACGCGGTCGATTTCCTCGGCCTTGCGGAAACGCACCTGGGTGGCGATGTCCGGGCGGCTGGCGGCGAAGGTGCCGGCTTCGCCGCAGCAGCGTTCCGACAGCTTCACGTCCTGCCCCATCAGGGTTTTCACGGTGTTGATCGGGTTGTACAGCTTGATCGGGGTGTGGCAGGGGTCGTGGTACATGTAGCGGGTGCCGCTCGCTTCGTCGAGCTTCACCCCTTTCTCCATCATGTATTCATGGATGTCCATGATCCGGCAGCCGGGGAATATTTTGTCGAACTGGTATTCCATCAGTTGATCCAGGCAGGTGCCGCAGGACACCAGCACGGTCTTGATGTCCAGGTAATTGAGGGTGTTGGCGATGCGGTGGAACAGCACCCGGTTCTGCATGGTGATGGCCTCGCCTTTGGGGCGGTCGCCGGTGGCGATCTGCGGGTAGCCACAGCACAGATAGGTGGGCGGCAGCACGGTCTGGGCGCCGAGTTCATACAACCAGGCCAGCGTCGCCAGGCCGACCTGGGAGAACAAGCGCTCGGAGCCGCAACCGGGGAAGTAGAAGACGGCGTCCGACTCTTCACTGACGCGGGCCGCATCGCGCAGCACCGGAACCACTTTGGGATCGTTGAGGCCGAGCATTTGCCGTGCCGTTTTACTGGGCAAGTTGCCGGGCAATGAGCGGTTGAAGAAGTGGATCACCTGGGTCGCCGCATTCGGCTTGCCCACGCTGGCCGGAGGTTGCCGCATTGCGGCGCGGGTCATGGGCAGCGCGCGCATGACCGCGGCGCCGATGCGTTGCCCGATGTAGCCGAATTCGATCGCGCCCTTGCGGATCAGGCGAATGGCATCCGGGTCGGTGCTGTTGAGAAAAGCCATCGCCAGGCGCGTGGCGGGCGCGGTTTTCTTTTTGCCGGCGGCGGCAAGGAAATTGCGCATGGCCACGGTGACGTCGCCGAAGTCGATGTCCACCGGGCAGGGGTTCAGGCACTTGTGGCAGACCGTGCAGTGGTCGGCGACATCGTCGAATTCGGCGAAGTGCTTCAACGAAATGCCGCGGCGGGTCTGTTCTTCATAGAGGAAGGCTTCGATCAAGAGCGAAGTGGCGAGGATCTTGTTGCGCGGCGAATAGAGCAGGTTGGCGCGCGGTACATGGGTGTTGCACACCGGCTTGCACTTGCCACACCGCAGGCAGTCCTTGATGGAATCGGCGATGGCGCCGATTTCCGACTGCTCCATGATCAGCGATTCCAGCCCCAGCAGGCCGAACGACGGGGTGTAGGCATTGGACAAATCCGCCCCCCGCAGCAGTTTTCCCTTGTTGAAGCGGCCTTCCGGGTCGACCCGGTTTTTGTAGGCGGCGAAGGCGGACAGCGCCGGTTCGGAAAGGAACTCCAGTTTGGTGATGCCGATGCCGTGTTCGCCGGAGATGACGCCGCCGAGGTCCTGCGCCAGCCGCATGATGCGCGCCACCGCCTGGTTGGCGGTGGTGAGCATGGCGTAATCGTCGGAGTTGACCGGAATGTTGGTATGCACATTGCCGTCGCCGGCATGCATGTGCAGGGCGACGAACACGCGGCCTTTCAGCACGCGCCGGTGGATTTTTTCGCATTCGGCCAGGACCGGCTGGTACTCGCGGCCGGTGAATATCTGGCGCAGTTCGGCGCGCACTTCGCGCTTCCAGGAGACGCGCAGGCTGTGGTTTTGCAGTGCGTGGAACACCGATATGGCTTCTTGCAGCGGTGTCCGCCCGCTGACATCGCACAGGCTGGGCGGCAGGGGGGCATCGAGGCCATTGAGATAACCACTCCAGCGCCCGCGCACCTCGGCGAACAGCGCCAGAGCGCGTTCGCGCCGGGCTTCGGTGAGCACCGGATCGGCGCTGCCTTCCTCGTCCTCGGTCAGGGGCAGCGTGCCCTTGATGAAGGCTTCCAGTTCATCCAGCAGCGCCAGCTTGTTCTCGATCGAGAGTTCGATGTTGATGCGCTCCACCCCGTCCGAGTAGTCGGCCAGGCGGTCGAGTGGAATCACCACGTCCTCGTTCACCTTGAAAGCATTGGTGTGCTTGGCGATGGCGGCGGTGCGAGCGCGGTCGAGCCAGAATTTCTTGCGCGCCTCCGTGCTCGCCGCGATGAAACCCTCGCCACCCCGAGCGCGGGCGCACTCGACAATGCGGGCGGCGGCGGCATCCACGGCGGCGGCGTCATCGGAAGCGACATCGGCCAGCAGCACCATGTTCGGATGACCGCTGTGTTCGGCCTTGGTGGCATAACCCACCGCCTTGATGTAACGGGCGTCCATGTGCTCCAGGCCGGCCAGGAGTACCTCGCCGGAGCGGCCACTGAAATCGCGGGTGATTTCGACGATGGCCGGCACCGCCTCGGAAACCTGGCCGAAGAACTCCAGGCACACCGTGCGGATCTGCGGCGGCATCCGGTGCAGAACAAAGGTGGCTTGGGTGATGAGGCCGTCGCAGCCTTCTTTCTGGATGCCGGGCAGGCCGGACAGGAACTTGTCGGTCACGTCTTTGCCGAGGCCGCGCTTGCGGAAGGCGCTACCGGGAATTTCCAGAATCTCGGGTTCGCCCTTGGGCTGGCCGTCGGCATGGAAGCGCCTGAGTTCGAAGCGCGCCACGTCCACGTCGTGAATCTTGGACAGGTTGTGGTCCAGGCGAGTGGCTTCCAGCCACTCGGCGTCGGGGGTCACCATTTTCCAGGACACCAGGTTGTCCAGCGCCGTGCCCCATAGCACCGCTTTCTTGCCACCCGCGTTCATCGCCACATTGCCGCCGATGCAGGAGGCATCCGCCGAGGTGGGATCGACCGCGAAGGCCAGGCCGGCCGCTTCGGCCGCTTCCATGACTCGCCGCGTCACCACCCCGGCGCCGCAAGTGATGGTGGGCGTGGCCGTGCTGTGGCCGGGCAGGACGCGCGGCTCGATGGCGCTTTTGTAATCGAGTTTTTCCGTGTTGATTACGGCCGAGAAGCGGGTCAGCGGCACCGCGCCGCCGGTATAGCCGGTGCCGCCGCCACGTGGAATCACTGTCAGCCCAAGTTCGATGCAGCCGGCCACCAGGGCGGGAATCTCCTCCTCGCTATCGGGATTCAGCACCACGAAGGGATATTCGACGCGCCAGTCGGTGGCGTCGGTGACGTGGCTGACCCGGGCCATGCCGTCGAAGGCGATGTTGTCGCGCCGCGTGTGGCGACCCAGCCCGCGTAACAGGCCCTCGCGCAAGTGGCTGGTTTCCGCGAAGCCGGTCTCGAAACTATCCACGGCGCGGCGGGCTAGCTCCAGCAGTTTGCCGACCCGCTCGTTGTTCTGGCGGCGCTTCTCGATCTCGTCGAGGCGGTGGCGCAGCGCCTGGATCAACAGGCCGCGCCGGGCCGGGTTGGCGAGCAGGTCGTCTTCCAGATAAGGGTTGCGGGTGGCCACCCAGATATCGCCCAACACCTCGAACAACATGCGCGCGGAGCGCCCGGTCTTGCGCTCGCCGCGCAGTTCCTCGACCAGACGCCAACCTTCATTGCCCAGTAGGCGAATGACGATCTCGCGGTCGGAAAACGAGGTGTAGTTGTAGGGAATCTCGCGGATGCGCTCGGTGGACATGGCGGCAAATGCCTATATAGGAGGCGCCGAATTCTACCGGAAGCGAACCCCCAGGACGCCCCCTGATTCCCGGTTAGACCTTATCCATCAAGGGGATATGTGATTGCTGCACGGCAGCATCGCGGCCTTGTTGGGGCGGCGTAGAATGCGGGCGAATTCTTCGCTCCCTCACACCATGATCCCCCTCCTGATCGTCGCCCATGGCAATCTTGGCGACAGCCTCATTCAATGTGCCAGCTATGTGCTAGGGCAACGTCCTGAACAACTGGAAAGCCTCGATCTGTCCTCCTGTGAGGACGCCGGCGAGATGCTGGAGCGGGCACGGGCGCAGATCGCGCGCCTGAATCAGGGCAAGGGCGTGCTGATTCTCACCGATGTCTACGGCGCCACGCCCTGCAACACGGTGTGCAAACTGATCCAGCACGCACAGGTGGAAGCGGTGGCCGGGGTCAACCTGCCGATGCTGCTCAAGGCGCTGAATTACCGCAACGATGATCTCTCTCTGCTGATCCGCAAAGCGGTGCAAGGTGGGCAGGAAGGCATCATGTACATCCTTCCCCGTGATGCCCAGGATGAATACTCCGATGCCTGAGCGCGAGATCGAAATCAGCAACAAGCTGGGGATGCACGCCCGTGCCTCCGCCAAACTCACCCAGGCCGCCGGCGGTTTTCCTTGTGAAGTCTGGCTCTCACGCAATGGCCGGCGGGTCAACGGCAAAAGCATCATGGGCGTGATGATGTTGGCCGCCGCGCGGGGTACCACCATCAAGCTGGAAACCCGCGGGCCCGAGGAAGACGCCGCCATGGCGGTGCTGGTGGCGCTGATCGAAGACAAGTTCGGGGAAGCGGAATGACCTTTTCCCTGCACGGCATCGGCGTCTCCGGCGGCTACGCGATCGGCCGCGCTCAGCTTTATTCGCAGGATCGCCTGGAAGCGCCGCATTACCTGTTGCGCCCGGAGCACCTCGACGCCGAAGTGGCGCGTTTTACCGCGGCGGTGGCGGCGGTGCGCGCCGAGATGATGGCCTTGCAGGATCACATCCCGGAAGGCTCACCGGCGGAACTCTCCGCCTTCCTCAACGTGCATGTGCTGATCCTCAACGACTCCATGCTGTCCGAGGCGCCCAAGCACCGAATCCGCGCCGACCGCTGCAACGCGGAATGGGCCCTGGCGCAGCAGACCGAGGCACTGATCGTGCAGTTCGAGGCGATCGAGGACGATTACCTGCGCGAGCGCCGCAATGACGTGCGCCAGGTTGCCGACAAGGTGCTCAAGGTGCTCATGGGCCACCCCGGCCATGCGCCGCTGAAACCCGCCGATGAGGGCGACATCATTCTGGTCGCGCACGACCTGTCGCCGTCCGACATGGTGCTGTTCAAGCAGCACGACTTCGCCGGCTTCATCACCGATCTGGGCGGCACCACCTCGCACACCGCCATTCTCGCGCGCAGCCTCAACCTGCCTTCGGTGATGGCCCTGCACAGCGCGCGCGCCCTGATCCAGGAAGGCGACTGGCTGATCGTCGATGGCGTCGCCGGCGTCGTCATCGTTGCCCCGGATGCCTCCATCCTCGACGAATACCGCCTGCGCCGGAACCAGTGGCAGTTGGAGCAGAAGAAGCTGCGGCGCCTCAAGACCAGCCCGTCCGCCACGCTGGATGGCCTGGAGGTCGAGCTCCAGGCGAATATCGACCTGCCCAGCGACGTGGCGCAAGCGCTGGGCGAGAACGCCAGCGGCATCGGCCTGTTCCGCAGCGAATTCCTGTTCCTCAATCGCGACGATCTGCCTTCGGAGGATGAACAGTTCGAAGCCTACCGGCATGTGGCGCGAGAAATGGTGGGGCGTTGCGTGGTGATCCGCACCCTCGACGTGGGCGCCGACAAATCCGTGCGCTGGTTGCACGACAGTAGCGTCAACCCCGCCCTGGGGCGGCGCGCCATCCGCCTGTGCCTGGCGGAACCACAAATCTTCATCACCCAGATCCGCGCCCTGTTGCGCGCCAGCCACTACGGCCAGATCAAGATTCTGCTGCCGATGCTGGCCAGCCTGACCGAGCTCGACCAGGCCCTGGCCCTGATCGGCGCGGCGCGCGGCATGTTGCGGGTGGAAGACATCCCCTTCGACGAGGAAACGCCCATCGGCGGCATGATCGAAGTGCCCGCCGCCGCGCTCGCGGCGGAATGGTTCGCCAAGAAACTGGATTTCCTCTCGCTGGGCACCAACGACCTGATTCAGTACACCCTCGCCATCGACCGCACCGACGACACCGTCGCCCACCTCTACGACCCCTTGCACCCTTCCGTGCTGGCGTTGATCGACCATACGCTCAAGATTGGCATCAAGCTGGGCAAGCCGGTCTCGGTGTGCGGCGAGATGGCTGGCGACCCCAAACTCACCCGCCTCCTGCTTGGGCTTGGCCTGACCCGCTTCTCCATGCACCCGGCGCACATCCTCGCGGTGAAACAGCAAGTGCTGCGTAGCCATGTCGGCGAACTCGCGCCGCAAGCCAGAAAACTCCTGCGTGCCGGCCGCCCGGAACGCATCCAGGAATTGCTGCAACAGATCAATCGGTAACCCCCCTGCGTCAAAACAGCAGCAGATCCGTGTTGTCGCCTTGTCGCGTGATGGCTTCGTCTTCGGTTTCCGCGCCGGTTTCCTCCTGTTCCACGATCAGGTCCGACACGCCGTAGCGCACCCAGACCTGGTTGCCGTTGCCGGAGTAAACCACCTGCTCGCACAGGTGCTTCACCAGGGCGATGCCGCGTCCATAGGCTAGTTCATTGCCCGTGTCTTCGCCGCTGCCCAAAGCGCCCGGGCACTTCTCGAAATCGAAGCCGGGGCCGCTGTCGGCCAGGCTGATATCGAGCACCGCGCGCGACTTCTCCTGGTGCATATGGAAGGCGATGTCGATACGTCCGCCATGCAGTCCCGCCAGGCGCGCGCCGCGCTGGCGCATATACAGCTCGAAGCCGCCGATCCAGCTCTTGGTGGCGGAATCCAGGCCGAGCAGGCCGTGGTCCAGCGCATTGTTGAACAGTTCCGAAAAAATCAGGAACAGCGTGCCCTGATGCGGCCGGAGTGCTTGAATCTGGGTGGCGAAGCCGAGCACGGCCGGCACCACGTCGAGGTAGCGCAGTTCCTCGGCGCCGAACGACAGCGCCAGGCGCCACTCCGCCAGCGGGCCGTGGTGCGCGGGCGTGGGCGTGGTGGAGCGGACCTGGCGGCGGCGGTTGATCGGCACCGAAACCAGCAGGGCGGAGATGTCGTCGTGCCCCGGCTGGCCGGCGAGATGGTCGTTGACGCCTTGCAGGAGGCTGGCGCAGCGCGTTTCGCAGCCTTGCGCCTGGCTCAAGGCGGCGCACACACCGTCGAGGGCGAACCAGCCGCCGGCCGGGTTTTCCGCCTCGGTGAGTCCGTCCGAGCAGAGCACCAGGTCGCCCGGTTCGTGGAACACCACGGTCTCGGTCATGCCGGAAAACAGCTTGTCTGGAAGGATGCCCAGCGGTGGATGATGGGAGGCCCATTGCATGGCGACCTTGCCGCGCGTGTTGATGAACAGCGCATCCGGGTTGCCGCCGTTCCACACTTCCACAGTCTGATTGCGCACGTCGATGGCGGCCAGGGTGGCCGCCACGAAGCGGTCAGGGGGCAGGATGGACTTGAGCTTGCGGTTGAGTTCCTCGGCGATCGAGGGCAGCGGAAAACCTTTCGCGGTCATGCTGTAGAAGGCCTGGGTCAGCGGCATGGCGGACAACGCGGCAGCCAGGCCGTGGCCGGCGGCATCCGCCAGCAGCACATTGAGCACTTCGCCGGGCGCGCGCGCGGCGCACAGCAAATCGCCACTGAAGGTGTCCGCCGGCATGTTGAAGTGGCGAATCATCGGGTCGCGCAGGCCGGCCGCGTCCGTCAACCGGCTCATCACGTGGGCGCCCAGGCGCGACTGTTCTTCCGCTTCCAGGCGCCAGTTCTGCAGTTCCTCGGCGTTGGCCTGCACTTCCCGCTGCAAGGCGAGGATGCGCGCATAGCTGTTGATCTTGGCGCGCAGGATCTGCGACGAGGCCGGCTTGACGAGGTAATCGTCGCCGCCCGCTTCCAGGCCGCGCACGATGTCCCGCATCTGGTCCGGCGCGGATAAGAAGACGATGGGGGCCCACTTGTCCGTGGGTAGTTCGCGGATGCGCCGCGCCACCGTGATGCCGTCCATCCCCGGCATCATGATGTCCATGAAGATCAGGTCGGGGCTCGAAGCCTTGAATTTGGCGATCGCCTCCATGCCGTCACTGGCCAGGATCGCGCTATGGCCCAGTTCACCCGCCACCGCCGCCAACTGCATGGCATTGGCGGGCGTGTCATCGACAATGAGGAGGGTGAGGTGGGAGCTGGACACGGGAGGCCGGTGAGAGGCCGCTTGCGGGTGAATCAGGCTCGGATGCTGAACAGCTTGCCGAAATTGGCGATTTCCAGCACCTGCTTGACCGTGCCCTGGAGTCCAGCCAGAACCACACGCTTGCTGGCGCCGTCGGCCTTCTCACGCAGCAGCAGCAACATGCCCAGGGCGGAACTGTCCAGGTAATCGACCTCGCCGAAGTCGATGACGATTTCACGCACGGTGTTGGTATCGAGAATCTTGTCGTAGGCGGAGCGGAAATCCCGGTGCGAGTGGAAATCGAAGCGTCCGCCCAGCTTCAGGGTGGCGAGGTCACCGCTTACTTCGTTGGCAATCTGCATGGTGGTACTCCGTTTACTGGGTGTGCCAGCTTATCGGCGTGGGCTATTTTTTCTTGAGGGTGATTTTGTGGAATCGTGGGCGTCATGCCCGCCGCGGTGGAGCGGGCGGGACGCCCGCGATCCTACCCGCGCCGCCCGAGGCGGTCGAGCACGCGGCCGGCGAGGTCATTGAGACTGGCCACCTCGACCGCCGCGCCGATTTCGATGGCGGCTTTCGGCATCCCGAACACCACGCAGGACGCTTCGTCCTGAGCGAGGGTGTAGGCGCCGGCCTGGCGCATGGCGAGCAGACCCAGCGCGCCGTCCTTGCCCATGCCAGTCATGATCACCCCCAGCGCATTCGGCCCGGCCACCTGGGCGGCGCTGTTGAACAACACATCCACCGAGGGGCGGTGGCGGTTCACCGGCTCGGCCCGCGACAGTTCGGTGGTGTAGTAAGTGCCGTTTTTCTTCACCAGCAGGTGGGAATGGCCGGGGGCGAGGTAGGCGTGGCCCGGTAGTACCCGTTCGTTGTGCACCGCTTCCTTCACGGTCATCGCCGAGAGGCTATTCAAGCGCTGCGCGAAAGAACGGGTGAAGGCTTCCGGCATGTGTTGGGTGATCAGCACGGCGGGCGAGGTGGCCGGCATCCGGGTGAGAAATTCCTTGAGCGCCTCGGTGCCGCCCGTGGACGAGCCGACGCACACCATTTTTTCACTGGGGTTGAGGCAATGCCCGGACAGGGGCTGCGGCAGTTCCAGCACGGCCGCGTTCAGGGCATGGCGGCGGATGCGGGCGCGGGCCGCGGCGCGAATCTTGTCACCGATCTCCTCGCCGAGTTCCGCCAGGCCATCGCTGACGCCGAGGCTGGGTTTGGTGATGAAATCCACCGCGCCCAGTTCCAGTGCCTTGAGGGTGGCTTCGTTGCCCCTCTCGGTCAGCGTGGACACCATCAGCACCGGCATGGGGCGCAGGCGCATGAGTTTTTCCAGGAAATCCAGGCCGTTCATGCGCGGCATTTCCACGTCCAGGGTCAGCACGTCCGGGTTGAGCTGCTTGATCAGATCGCGCGCGGTGATCGGGTCTTGCGCCTGCCCCACCACTTCCAGGTCCGGTTGGCTGTTGATGATCTCGCGCAAGATGCCGCGTATCAGCGCGGAGTCGTCGATGATCAGAACTTTTATTTTTGGCATGGCTGTCGCGGGCTCAAGTGAACAACTCCACATCCCCCGCGATGTTGGAGGACTTGAGGCGCTGGCCATAGCGCTGTTCGCGTTCGAAGATGGTGTTGTTGTGCACGCTCTTGAGCTTGCGCACCATGACCCGGCCACTGCTCGGGAAGAAGTACACCTTGCGCGGGAAAAACCCCATCAGGTCTTGCGACAGCACCTGGATGCGCTCGGTTTCCAGGTAGTCCATCACGAATTCGCTGTTGCGCTCGCCCACGTTCACCGTGGTGAAGCCGCGCAGCACCGCGCCGCCGCCGAACACCTTGGCTTCCAGGCGGGAGCGCGAGGCGCCCATCTTGACCAACTGGTTGACCAGTACTTCCATCGCATAGCTGCCATAGCGCATCGAAGACGACACCACCTCGCGCTGGTCGCCGTTCTCGGGCAGCATGAAATGGTTCATGCCGCCGATGCCGGTGCCGGGATCACGGATGCACGCCGCCACGCAGGAGCCCAGCACCGTCACCAACAGCATGTCACGGCCGGTCACGTAATATTCGCCGGGCAGAATCTTGGCCGCTTCGATGTCGAAATTGCGGTCGAAATAATGGTTGGGAGCGAGAACTTCTTCAAACCCCTGCGTGGTCATTGGTGTACCCCTCCCGGGGGCTGCCCGGCCTGTTCGTAGACCGTCTGGCCGCGCAGGCGGAACAGGTCGGTGGCGTGGTAGAGCGCCTCGGAGTGGCCCACGAACAGCAAACCATCGGCTTTAAGCAGCGGCTTCATCTTTTTCAACAGGGTGTATTGCGTGGGTTTGTCGAAGTAGATCATCACGTTGCGGCAGAAGACGGCGTCCAGCCCGCCCTTCACTTGTCCCAACGCCGGCCAGCTCGCATCGAGCAGGTTGAGGCGGAAGAACTTCACCATCGCCGCCAGTTCCGGTTTCACTTTCACCAGGCCGGCACGTTCCCCGGTGCCTTTCAGGAAAAACTGGCGTTGCCGCGCCTCAGTCAATTTTTTGATGCGCTCCAGCGGATACATGCCGTCCTGGCCCAGCTTCAGCACATGAGTGTCCAGATCGGAGGCGAGTACGCGCACCGGCGCGTTGAAGCCGCCGAAGGCTTCAACCGCCGTCATGGCGATGGAATACGGCTCTTCGCCGGTGCTGGCGGCGGAACACCAGAGGGTGATCGGATGCTCGCGGCGAGTGCGCAGGAAATCTTTGAGGAGGGGGAAGTGATGCGCCTCGCGAAAGAAATCGGTGAGGTTGGTGGTCAGCGAATTGACGAAAGCCTCCCACTCCACTTCGTCACCCGAGCGGATCAGGGCCAGGTAATCCTGGAAACGCTTTAGCCCGGTCGCGCGCAGGCGCCGCGCCAGGCGGCTGTAGACCATATCCTCCTTGGCCTCAGTCAGCGCGATACCGGCATGGTCATAAATCATCTTGCGAACTTCCGCGAAGTCCCGGCACGAGAAGACAAATTCCCGTTGTGTTGCTATGGCTTCGGCCATGATGTCCTTCTCTATGTGTAGCGCCGGCGTCTTGCCGGCGTCTTTCAAGCCGCCGGCGAGACGCCGGCGCTACCTTAGAACTCCTCCCACTCATCGTCAGCGCCGGCCGGCGCGGCTTTGGCCATCGCCCGCACCGGGCCGGGGGCGCGCGCGGCCGGCGCCGGCGCGCGCGGCGCGCGCGGGGCCGGCGGGCGGATTGCCGCCGCGAGGTGGAACACCGCCACCGCCTGGGTCAGGCCGGCGGCCTGATCCTGCAAG
>PFJX01000028.1 GCA_002784045.1 Hydrogenophilales bacterium CG_4_10_14_3_um_filter_63_21 | reverse complement strand
TGCAACGCTGAATCAACGGCTTTTACCACCGCCTTTTGCTCAAATTCACACTCACCCATTGGGTAACCCTCCGCATCAGCCGTTAACCCGCTCCAGCATTGGGTTTGCAGCAGTTTTTACAAGTTCAACTGAGGAAAATAGGTTCAACAGGTCGCCAATCTCCACCCCTACTTGGTCAACGCCAGGAACAGTTCCGGCAGTTTTTCCGGCAGGCGCTGGATGTTGTCGATCACCGTGTATTGCCGGCCGAAGATTCCGCTGACGTATTCGTCCGCTTTTGAGTCGAGGCTGATGCAGTAGCTGAAGATGCCGTTGCGGTCGAGTTCCTTCACTGCCTGGCGGGTATCTTCGATCAACGCCTGCTCGTCGTGGCTGTCCACGTCCGAGGGCTGGCCGTCGGTGAGGATGAGCATGAGCTTCTTGTCGGCGGGGCGGGCTTCCAGGTAGTGGGCGGCGTGGCGCATGGCCGCGCCCATGCGGGTGGACCAGCCGGCTTGCATGGCGGCCAACCGCCCCTTGGCGTCGTCGCCCCAGGGTTCGTCGTAGCCTTTGATGTGCAGGTAGCGGACGTCGTGGCGGGTGTTGGAATGGAAGCCGGCGATGGCGAAGGCGTCACCCAGTTGATTCACCGCCCAGGCCAGGAGCGAGACGGCTTCCTGGCTGAGTTCGAGGATGGTCTGCGCAGTGGCGCCGCCTCCGCCGGACACCTTCTCATTGAGGGATTCCGACAGGTCGAGTAGCAGCATCACGGCGATGTCGCGGCCAGAGGTCTTATGGCTCATGTTGATGCGCGGATCGGGGGTGGCGCCACTCTTGAAGTCGATCAACGAACGGATGGCGACATCCAGGTCGAGTTCGCTGCCCTCTTCCTGGTAGCGGATGCGCACTTTGTCCTGGGGTTTCAGCAGATCCAGGATGCGCTTCAGGCGCTTGGCGAGGGCCGCGTGCTTGGCGAGCAGGCGGTCGATGTCGGCTGGGTTGCCGGACGGGTGCAGGGCCTCGTAGACGCTGACCCAGTCCGGCCGGTAGGTGAGGCTCTGGTAATCCCATTCCGGGTAGTGGCGCGGCGGCAGGCCTTTGAGTTCCTCGCCCGGCTCGATCTTGCGTTCTTCATCGAAAGCCTCTTCTTCATCGCCCGCCTCGATGAATTGCCACATCTGGCGGTTGTCGTCACGGTAGTCGACCACCGTGTCGGCGAAGTGAATTCTGGCAAGCTGGTCGCCCGGGCGGCGGGTCTTGGCGACGTAACTCAGGGCGAGGGCGGCGATTTCACTGGTGCTGCTCAGTTTCGATGACTCACCAGCGCCCATGAGTTCATGGAAGCGCCCGGTAAAGGTGAGCAGGTCGGCATCCTGGTAGCCGTGCTCCGGGTCGAGCAAGGCGCGCGAGAGCATGGCCAGACGATGGCGCAGGCAAGAGGTGGTTTCCGGGTCGCAAGCGTTCTCCACCGGCTTGGGGTGCAGGGCCAGGAAGAGGCGTCTGAGCCCGGGAAATTCGCGGCAGAGCAGGGTTTCCACCCGGCAATCCTCGAAGAACTCCACCGCCATGCGCTGGAACGGGCTCCAGTTGTCGGCGATCTGCGCGGTGGTGTAGCGCCGATGGCCGACCATGTGGGCGAGGGTGGCGCGATAGCGATCGAGGCCGGGAATCGAAATCCCCTCTCCCCCTGCCCCTCCCCCGCTGGCGGGGGAGGGGAGGCTGAAGTCGTCGTAGACATCCGGGATGCGCATCCCCAGCTTGTCGTAATACGGCACCGGTTTGCGCAACTCGTCGAAGGCGGTGGAGTAGGGCACCAGTTGCTGCGGGTCCCGCCAGAGCGCGCGCAGGTAGAGATCGAGCTTGCGTTCGACATCCATGAACAGCGTGCCGTGTCGTTCGCGTTGCAGCACGGCACGGCTGTCGGCGGACTGAACACTGAAGTAGTCCTTCTGCCGCTCCGGGTGGCTGCGGTAATTGCGGATGCCATATTCGACCCAGTTTTTCAGGCCGACCAGACTGAGTTGGCTGAGCAGGAACGGCGCTTGTGCAAAGAAATCAGGCAGGCCCGGGCTGGGAAACGTGGTGTGGTGGCCGTGGATGGAGCCGGTGGTGCGCTGCATGAAATCGAGCGTGATATCAAAGTAATCACGCATCCGTTCCGCGGAGTGCAGGCGGCGCGCCACCGGCGCCAGGGTTTGCAGGAAGGGGCGAAAAGCGCGGCCGTTGGGCGATTTATGCATGTGCTGGATCAGCGCCATGACTTCCGGCAACGTGTCTTCGCCGATCGCCTTGGCGGCGGAGGGCCATTCCTCCAGAAATGCCAGCATCGGTTCGACGCCGCGTCCCAACTTGCCGATGACGCGGGCGGCTTCGAGGTATTGCTGGATGCCCTCGCGCGTGAGAATGGCCAGGGCTTCCGCCATGACATCCTCGAACACCTCCTCAACCGGTTTGAAGCGGGTGTCCAGGGTGGCCCAGTAGGCCTGCATCAGGGGGTGTTGGTAGGCGGTTTCGGCTTCAGTCATGGTCTGTTCCCTCCTCTCCCTCGGCGGGGGAGGGGCCGGGGGAGAGGGAGCGGCGGTTGCTTGATCGACCGGCTATGACAAGGCCGGCGTTGTTCCCTCACCCCAGCCCTCTCCCGGTGGAAGAGGGTGAAAGGCGTCACGCAAACGTGGCATCAATCGCGTGATCCAGCGTTTCGCGGATGTCGGCGTCGTCGGTGATCGGGCGCACCAGGGCCATGCGGCAGGCGTCCTGCGGGTCCACGCCGTCCTTGATCAGCGTTGCGGCATACACCAGCAGGCGGGTGGAGATGCCTTCGTCCAATCCGTGGCCTTTCAGGTTGCGCGCGGTCTGGCCGATTTTCACCAGCTTGGACGCGGTGGCCGCGTCGAGGCCGGTTTCGCGGGCCAGAATGGTGGTTTCCAGCGCGGCATCGGGATAGTCGAAGTCGAAGGCGGTGAAGCGCTGCTTGGTGGACTGCTTCAAATCCTTCAGCAGCGACTGGTAGCCGGGGTTGTAAGAGATCACCAGTTGGAAATCGGGATGTGCGTGGATCAGTTCGCCCTTTTTATCGAGCGGCAAAGTGCGGCGGTGGTCAGTCAGCGGGTGGATCACCACGGTGGTGTCCTGCCGCGCTTCGACGATTTCATCGAGATAACAAATCGCGCCGATGCGGGCGGCGGTGGTCAGCGGGCCGTCCAGCCAGCGGGTGCCGCCCGCTTCCAGCAGATAGCGGCCGACCAGGTCGCTGGCGGTCATGTCTTCGTTGCAGGCGACGGTAATCAGCGGGCGGTCGAGCTTCCAGGCCATGTATTCGATAAAGCGCGATTTGCCGCAGCCGGTGGGGCCTTTCACCATCACCGGCAGGCGATTGCGGTAGGCGGCTTCATACAGCGCCACTTCCTTGCCCTGAGCCTGGTAGTAAGGTTCGGTGTGGACTTTGTATTGGTCTTTGTTGGTGCTCATTGCGTGTCTCCAGAAAGCTTGTATTTGCCGTGCGTTGATCCGGTAGGGTGCGCCGCGCGCACCGGGAAACATTGAGTGGTGCGCACGGCGCACCCTACGGAATCAGGTCGGCTCAAGGGTTATCCGAAGCCAGAAGAAAAACGCCCCCAGTAAACCGGGGGCGCTTCTTGCTGCCTCAGTGCACGACCTGATTACTTGTGCACGCCCAGCTTGTCACGCCAGCCCGGGAACAGCTTGTCGGCGTCACCGGGGAAGGACTCGAAGGCGCGGGCGAATTCCTTGTGTTCGCGGGCCCACTGGATCGGGTCGGCGCCGGCTTTCCAGCATTCGTAGGCTTGGCGCAGCGAGATCGCGCCGGCCGCCGGGCTGTCGATATGGCCGTAGGCGCCGCCGCCGGCGGTGTTGATGACGTTGCCGTGGCCGAGGTTTTCGAAGAAGCCGGGCAGACGCAACGCGTTCATGCCGCCGGAGATGATCGGCGTGGTGGGCTTCATGCCGTACCACTTCTGGAAGTAGACCGGGCCCTGGCACTCGTCGCGCTCGATCATGTAGGCGATGACGCGGTCGTCGCCTTCGCCTTCCATCTTGCCGTAACCCATGGTGCCGACGTGGATGCCTGAGGCGCCTTGCAGGCGGGACATCTTGGCCAGCACGAAGGCGGTGTAACCGCGCTTGGCGGAGGGCGAAGTCACCATGCCGTGGCCGGCGCGATGGTAGTGCAGGTACTGGTTGGGGTATTGGCGGCGGGCGGTGGTGATCATGCCGGGGCCGCCGACGAAACCGTCGACCAGGAAGGCCAGCTTGTCGGCGTCGGGGCCGAAGGTTTCCAGCGCGAAGTCGGCGCGGGCGCACATTTCATAGTGGTCGTCGGCGGTGATGTTCAGCGAGAACAGCTTGGCCTGGCCGGTTTCATCCTGCGCGCGCTTGAGCGAGTCATAGACCAGCGGCAGCACCTTCTTGATCGGGCAGAACACCTGGTTGCCCTGCGGTTCATCGTTTTTGATGAAGTCGCCACCGAGCCAGAACTGGTAAGCGGCAGCCGCGAAGGGTTCCGGACGCAGGCCCAGCTTGGGCTTGATGATGGTGCCGGAAATATAACCGCCGTTCTCGACCGGGCGGCCGAGGATGCGCCACAGGTCGGAGATGCCCTTGGCCGGGCCGTCGAACATCTGGACGACGCGCGGCGGCACATAGAAGTCGATCATCTTGGCGTGTTCGATGTCGCCCATGCCCTGGTTATTGCCGATCGCCATGGTCAGGAAGGACACCATCATGAAGCGGCCGTCGGTGACGTTGCGGTCGAACAAGTCGATCGGATAGGCGATCCGCATGTCTTCGGTGGCTTCATCGATGAGATAGACCAGCGCATCGACGCCCTTGGTGAAGTCGTCGGTGGTGGAGACTTCGACGTTGGTGCCGGTCGAGGATTCGGCAGCGAAGTGGGCGGCGGCTTCGAGGTAACCATGGCCGGACTTCGGCTTCATCTTGTAGGCGACCAGGATGTGTTTGCCACCCTTGATCAGGTCTTCTTCTTTCAGGCTGAGGTCGGAATAACGTGCTGACTGATCCATGACTTGCTCCTTAGAAATAAACTGGATTTATCGATTCCTGGGCCTGTCCCTTGCGTGGCGTGCCGACTGGAATGGGCGAACTATAGCGGCACCACAACATAAGAAAAAATCATGATTTCTGATGGTTGGCATAAGCCTTTACTTATAATCCGCCAATGCTCCATCTGACTCTGCGCCAACTCCAGGTTTTCGAATCCGCCGCTCGCCATCTGTCTTTATCGCGCGCGGCGGAGGAGCTGCATCTGTCGCAGCCCGGGGTCTCCATGCAGTTGAAAAAGCTGGCCGAAGCGGTGGGCCACCCCTTGCTGGAGCAGACTGGCAAGCGAATCAATCTCACCGAGCAGGGCCAGGAACTGGTGTCCACCGCGCGCGAGATCCTCGGCGCGGTAGTGCGTTACGAACATTCTCTGGTGGCGCGCCGAGGGCTGAGCGGCGGCAGCCTGCGCATTGTCGCCATCACCACCGCCAGCTATTTCGTGCCGCGCCTCCTGGGCGAATTTTCCAAGCGGCATCCAGGCGTGAAAGTATTCCTGCGTGTTACTAACCGCGAACAAGTGCTCTCCAGCCTGGCGGCCGGGCTGGACGATCTCTACATCCTGGGGCAACCGCCCGAAGGATTGGCGGTCACCGCCATACCTTTTCTGAAAAACCCGCTGGTGGTGCTGGCCGCGCCCGATCACCCCCTGGCTGGCCACAAGGCCATTCCAGTCGCGCGTCTGGCCGAGGAACCCTGGTTGCTGCGGGAACCCGGTTCTGGCACCCGGCTGGCGGTGGAACGCCTGTTCGCCGACCGTGGCTTTCAGCTTTCCCCGCGCATGGAATTGGGCAGCAACGAGGCGATCAAGCAGGCTGTACTGGCCGGCCTGGGTATTTCCGTGGTATCTCGCCACACCCTGTCGCTGCACGCCCCGGGCCAGTTCGCCCTCCTCGACGCGGAAGGTTTCCCGATCCCGCGCCAGTGGTATGCGGTCTACCCCGCCGGCCGCCAGCGCAGCGTGGTGGCGCGCACCTTTCTCGACTTTCTTTTATCCGATGGAACCAGGCTATGAGCATTATCCAATGACCGCTTCCCAGAAACCCCGGCGCGCGCAAGCGCGCCACCTGAAAGCCCCCGCGCCCAGTACTTTTCCCGCTCTGGCGACCGCCCTCGACGCCCTGGAACGGGTACTCGAATTTGAACGGCCGGCTGATGCCGTGCTCTCCTATTTCTTCCGCAACGATCCCAAGCTGGGTGGCCATGACCGCGCCTTCATCGCCGAGGCGGTTTACGGCGTCTTGCGCCGATTGCGCGGCCTGCAAGCCCTCGCCGCGCCGGCCACCCCACGCCGTCTGCTCCTGGCTTGGGCTGCGCGGCATGGTGGCATCAACCTGCGGCAATTCGAAGGTGTGGTGAAAGACGATGAACTCACCTGGCTGAAGGAAATGAAGGCCGCCGATCTGGCCACACAGCCGGAAGCGGTGCGCCTGGAACTACCGGATTGGTTATATGAAAAGCTCCATGCCCGCTATGGCGACCACCTGCCGGCGCTGGCTGAGGCGCTCAACCGCCCGGCGCCGCTGGATCTGCGCGTGAATACCCTAAAAATGGCGCGTGACGACGTATTGAAGATGTTCGCCTTCGAAGGCATTGCCGCCACGCCGACGCCGTATTCACCCTTGGGGCTGCGCCTGCAAGGCAAGCCGGCCCTGCAGAAACACCCCCTGTTTATTGAAGGTGGCGTCGAAGTCCAGGACGAGGGCAGCCAGTTGCTCGGCCTGCTGCTGGCTCCCCGACGCGGCGAAATGGTGTGCGATTTCTGCGCCGGCGCCGGCGGCAAGACCCTGTTGCTGGGCGCGCTGATGGCCAACACCGGCCGCCTCTATGCCTATGACATCTCGGAAAAGCGCCTCCACAACCTGAAGCCGCGGCTGGCCCGTTCTGGCCTGTCCAATGTGCACCCGCAACTCATCGCCCACGAACGCGATCCCAAGATCAAGCGTCTGGCCGGCAAATTCGACCGCGTGCTGGTGGATGCGCCCTGCTCCGGCCTCGGCACCCTGCGCCGCAACCCCGACCTGAAATGGCGGCAAAGCCTGGAATCGCTGGCGGAACTCACCGCCAAGCAGGCCGCCATCCTGGAGTCCGCCGCGAGACTGGTCAAAGCGGGGGGGCGTTTGGTCTACGCAACGTGCAGCCTGCTGGAGGAAGAAAACGAGGCCATCGTTCACGCCTTCCTCGCCGCGCACCCGAATTTCCGTTTGGTTCCGGTCGGCGAAGTCCTGGCCGCACAGAACATTTCCCTGGCTGCGGAGTCGTTGCCCGCTTCGGCGGATTACGAATCCGGCGCACCCCTTGTGGGCGAAATGGGCGAGTTCCTGCGCCTCGACCCCGCCGTCCACAACACCGACGGCTTCTTCGCCGGCGTGCTGGAAAGGACCGCATGAAGACGTGGATCGCTCATGCCGGGTGGATCATCGCCGCCGGCTGTTTCGCGCTCGTCTGCCAGAGCCACGCCAGCGAACCCCTGCAACTCACCGCGCGCGGCACCGCCCAGGTGGCGTTCACCCCGGGCGATGACGCCGCCAGCCTGGTGCTGGAAGCGCTGCGCCGCGCGAAACGCCAGGTGCTGGTGCAGGCCTACAGCTTGACCCACAAGGACATCGCAGAAGCGCTGGTCGACGCCAGACGCCGCGGCCTCGATGTGCAGGTCATCGCCGACCCCGAGCAGCACGCGCGCGGCGCCACCAGTCTGGTGGCCTGGCTGGCGGAACAGGGTGTGCCGGTGTGGTTCGATGGCGAACACGCCGCCGCCCACAACAAGGTGATGGTGATCGACACCGGCACGGCGAGCGCCGCCGTGCTGACCGGCTCCTTCAACTTCACCCACGCCGCACAATACCGCAACGCGGAAAATCTGCTGCTCCTCAAAGGCAACCCCGAACTCGCCGCCGCCTATGCCGCCAACTGGCGCCGCCACCGCATTCATTCCCTGCCGTATCGGGCAGGACGCTGAGACAAAAAAGTCGCGCGCCACGATCGCCAGTGAGCCGTTTGACACCCGCGCGAACATGGCATAATCCGCGCCTATTTTTTTACCCCCATCACTTTTGAAGGAGTCGAGCGTGGCAACAGCAGCCAAGAAACCGGCCAGCACAACCGCCGCGGACACCGCAAAACCCAAGGCCGTGGCGAAGCCGAAAGCGGCCGTCAGCGCGGTCCCCAAGGCCACGCCCAAGGCCACGCCCAAAGCCGCTCCAAAAGCCGCTCCCAAGGCCGCGGCAAAGAGCGTGGGTGTCATCAGCTGCGACGCGGACCTGCTCAAAATGTCCGAGGCCGACTACATGAACAAGGCGCAGATCGCTTATTTCAAGGCCAAGCTCATCACGATGCGCGACGAAATCCTCGATAACGCCCGCGAAACCGGCGAGCACCTCAAGGAAAACGAAGTCTTCGCCGACCCCAACGACCGCGCCACGGTGGAAGAAGAAAACATGCTGGAACAGCGCGTGCGCGACCGTGAACGCAAGCTGCTCAAGAAGATCACCACCGCGCTGATCCGCATCGAAGATGGCTCCTACGGCTACTGCCTGGAAACCGGCGACCCCATCGGCCTCCCCCGCCTGCTCGCCCGCCCCACGGCGGAACTGTCGATCGAAGCGCAGGAAAAGCACGAGCGCATGGAAAAGCTCTACGCCGACTAAGCTTGGCTACCCTCCGAAAATGGCCGCCACGAGCGGCCATTTCTCTGTGGCGCCGGCGAGACGTCGGCGCTACATCCCACTTGCCGACCCACGCCGCTCGGTCGAATATCCGCCCCATCGAAAAGCAAGGGAGTCCCGCATGAGCCTGGCCGTAGTCAGCAGCCGCGCCCTGGCCGGCATGGATGCGCCGGAAGTGGCGGTGGAAGTGCATCTCGCCAACGGCTTGCCGAGCATGACCCTGGTGGGCCTGCCGGAAGCGGAAGTGAAAGAAGCGCGTGATCGCGTGCGCGCCGCCCTGCTGCAATCCGGCTTTGAAATCCCACAGCGGCGCATCACCATCAACCTGGCGCCGGCCGATCTACCCAAGGAATCCGGCCGTTTCGACCTCCCCATCGCCATCGGCCTGCTCGCCGCCTCCGGGCAACTACCGGGCAACCGTCTGCACGAATTCGAGTTCGCCGGTGAACTGGCTTTGACCGGCCAACTGCGCCCCATTCGCGGCGCCCTGGCGATGATGTTGAATGCCGCCCGCTCCGGGCGCGCCTTTTTCTTGCCGCAAGCCAGTGCCATCGAAGCCGCCCTGGTGGAAGACGCCGTGGTCTATGGCGCCGACAGCCTGCTTGCCGTCTGCGCCCATCTCAGTGGCCGCGGCCTGTTGCCACGCACCCGCGCGCCCGCCGCCGGCACGCCGCCGCCGTATCCCGACCTGGCCGACGTGAAAGGCCAGCAAGCCGCCCGCCGCGCCCTGGAAGTGGCGGCGGCGGGCGGCCATTCCCTGCTCATGAGCGGACCGCCTGGCACCGGCAAATCCATGCTCGCCGCCCGACTGCCCGGCATCCTGCCGCCGATGGCCCAAGCGGAAGCCATGGAATCCGCCGCCGTGCTGTCGCTGACCGGCGGTTTCCGCCCGGAAGCCTGGAAAGTTCGCCCCTACCGCTCACCGCACCACTCCGCGTCGGGGGTGGCCCTGGTCGGCGGCGGCAATCCGCCGCGCCCCGGTGAAGTCAGCCAGGCCACCCACGGCGTGTTGTTCCTCGACGAACTCCCGGAGTTTTCCCGCGCCGCCCTGGAAGCCTTGCGCGAACCCCTGGAAGCCGGCCACATCACCATCTCGCGCGCCGCTCATCAGGCCGATTTCCCCGCCCGCTTCCAATTGGTGGCGGCGATGAACCCCTGCCCCTGCGGCTACCTCGGCCACCCCTCGGGTAAATGCCGTTGCAGCCCGGAACAGGTGGCGCGCTATCGCAGCCGCCTCTCCGGCCCCTTGCTCGACCGCATCGACCTGCACATCTTCGTTGCCGCCCTGCCCGAAGCCGAGTTGACCAGCGCGCGGCCAGGCGAGCCTTCCGCCCAGGTACGGGCACGGGTCACGGCCGCGCGGGAACGGCAACTGGCGCGCCAGAACCAGCCCAACGCGACCCTCGCCGGCCGCGAAATTGACCGCTACTGCCCGCTCGATGCCGCGGGTGAGACCCTGCTCAAACAGGCCATCACCCGCCTCGACCTGTCGGCCCGTGCCTACCATCGGGTGCTCAAACTGGCGCGCACCGTGGCCGACCTGGCCGACCAGGAGCAGATCGGCGCCGCTCACCTCGCGGAAGCCATCCAGTACCGGCGCGGCTGAGGCGCGCGCTCCCCATGAAACAAGCATCCGTAGGCTAGCCCGTGGCTTCCGCTATGGCCATCGGGGTATTCTTCGGCTGCTATCCGGCGCGCAAGGCATCCCGCCTCGCGCCCATCGAAGCCTTGCGTTACGAGTAATCCCTCATGAAATTGCCATCCCGCTTCATTGCCGTGCTCCTGGCCGGCCTTGCCTGTCCGCTACTGGCCGCCGATAAGGCGCCTGCCCAGGCGGCTTCGCCCTCGTTGTCCGATCTGGGGCATTCCTTCAAGAACGCCTTGACCGAGGAGGAAACCCGCCTCCTCATCGAATACATGCGCGATTCGGTTCTGGCCGCCTTCAAGGACGAGGAAGTGAACCTGCCACCGGACCTGGCATTCAAGCTGGAAGTGATGGCGCAGCGGTTGAAGAAGGAGAGCAACTTCTATCTGGATAACCTGCTGAAGCAACTGGAAGAAGACATCAAGCGTTCCCTCAAGGAAAAAATGGAAGCACCGCCGCCGGTGCCCTATGTACAGCCTGAGGTGCCGCTATGGGCGCCGGCCATGAAGGTGCCCGCGCCGCCTCCCGCCACCGCGGCCGCGCCCGCCGCCACAAACCCGATGCCTCCCGCCGCGGCCTATGTGCCGCCAGCCACCCAATTCAGCCCGCCGCCCTGGGGCTTTGTGCCGTGGTTCTATCTGCCGCAGCCCACCCCTCAGGCGCCCGCCTATACGCCGCCGGCGCCGCCTCGGTTTATTCCCCCCGCGACGACAGAAACCAACAAGCAGTAGATGCGGTTCGCTACGCGCCTGTCTTCGCTGGCGTCGACCGCATCCTATGAGTATCCGCCCGACCTGTTTCCGGCATGAAGTCGTTGGCGTTCCAAGCTGATCCACGGTTATTTTTCCCTTCACTTTCCACCTGAATGCCGCAACTCCCCGAGTTTTCCGAGAACGATATAGCGCGCTGGTATGGCGCCGAGAAGGTGGCCATGGCAAACGCCTTTCTCGCTGGAGTCAGCCAGGTTGAGGTGCGGCCGCCGCGTATTGCCGCCACGGTCAAGGGCCGCGAGCGCCAGCCCTACCGCGTGGTCATCAGCCTGGATCTGGCCGGGAACGGCAAGCCACGCGCGATTTCCGGCTGTACTTGTGGCGATGGCTGGATGTGCGAACACGCCGCCGCCGTCCTCCTCGCCCTGCTCCGGCACAAGCGTCCGGCGGCTCGCGCGCCAGCGCGCTCGATTCATCGCGTCGAGCGGGAAATCGACGATGCCCAGTGGACCGAAGCCGCCCCCGCGCAGGTTGCCCGCGCCGCGCGTCGGATCGACGTCGACCCGGTGCCGTTGCTCAGGCTCGCCACCCTGGAGGTGTACGACGTCGGCCGTTTCCGCCGCTACTCGCATGGCGAGCGCCGGTTTGATTGCCTGCACCCGGTTTTCAAATATGGCGATACCCTGGTCGAAGCCGGCGACGAGGGCGACCTCCTCACCGCCGGCAATGGCGAAACCGTGCAGGTGCGACGCCGACGGGCGAGCGAAGCGGCGTTGCTGCGCACGCTGAGCGATGCCGGCGTCGAGTTGGTGCCGCCCAACACCCTGTTTGCCGTGCGCCACCGGCCGAAGTATCTGTGGGGGCTGGAGAGCCCGGCGCACTGGCCGCGGTTCATGTCCGAACACCTGCCCGCCCTGCGCGCCGCCGGCTGGCGAGTGGAAATACCCCCCGACTTCCGCCATCTGGTAGTGGACGTGGAGTCCTGGGAGGCCGAGATCGGCGAGGATGCCGGCGGCTGGTTCAATCTGGACATGGGTGTCGTCGTCGCTGGCCAGCGCCTGCCCCTGGCACCGCTGCTCTATGAATTGTTCCGCACTGACGCGCGCTGGCTCGACGCCGCCCAGTTGCGGCAATTGCCGGACCAGGCACCGGTCATTCTGGCCACGCCCGCGGGCGTGCGCCTGCGCGTGCCGGCCGCTCGCATCAAGCCGCTGGCGCTGACCCTGATCGACCTGTTCGACGCGCCGCCGGGGCAAGGCCCGCTACGCCTGTCGCGTCTGGATGCGCCGCGCCTGGCGCGGCTGATCGACATGCAGCGCTGGCAGTTCAAGGGCGCGGACGCGGTCGCAAACCTGGCGCGGGCGCTGCAACACGGCGCCGGCATTCAACCCGCCGCGCCACCCGCCGGCCTCGCGCTCACCTTGCGCCCGTATCAACTGGAGGGCCTGGCCTGGTTGCAATATTTGCGGGAACACGGCCTGGCCGGCATCCTGGCCGACGACATGGGCCTGGGAAAAACCGCGCAGGCGCTGGCCCACCTGTTGCTGGAGAAAGAGTCCGGGCGCATGGATCGGCCCTGTCTGGTGGTGCTGCCGACGTCCCTGATCTTTAACTGGAAACGCGAGGTAGAACGCTTCGCCCCAACGCTCAAGGTGCTCTCGCTGCATGGCAAGGAACGCGGCGAACGCTTTGCCGCCATTGCCGAACACGATGTGGTGCTCACCACCTACCCGCTGTTGTGGCGCGACGCCGCGCAGTTGGCCGCGTGGGACTATCACCTGCTGATCCTGGACGAGGCGCAGATGGTGAAAAATGTCGCCAGCCAGTCCGCCCAGGTGGTGCGCCGGCTCTCCGCCCGCCACCGCCTGTGCCTCACCGGCACCCCGCTGGAAAACCATCTCGGCGAACTCTGGGCGCAGTTCGATTTTCTGCTGCCCGGCTTTTTGGGTGAAGCCAGGGCGTTCACAAAAACCTGGCGCACGCCCATCGAAAAGCAAGGCAACGGTCTGCGCCGCGACCTGCTTGCCGCCCGGGTGCGGCCGTTCATCCTGCGTCGGCGCAAGGAAGACGTGGCGAAGGAGTTGCCACCCAAGACCCTGATCGTGCGCAGCGTGGAACTGGACGGTGGCCAACGCGACCTCTATGAAACGGTGCGCAGCGCGATGGACGCCAAAGTGCGCGAGGCCATCGCCGACAAGGGCTTCGCGCGCAGCCACATCGTCATCCTCGATGCCCTCCTGAAGCTGCGCCAGGTCTGCTGCGACCCGCGCCTGGTGAAGCTGGAAAGCGCGAAAAAGGTGCAAGAGCGGGCCAAGCTGGACCTGCTCATGGATATGCTGCCGGAACTGGTGGACGAGGGTCGCCGCGTCCTCCTGTTCTCGCAGTTCACCAGCATGCTGGCCCTGATCGAGGAAGAACTGGTCGCGCGCGAACTGGGCTACGTCAAGCTCACCGGCGACACCCAGGATCGCGAGGGCGTGATCCGCCGCTTCCAGGAAGAAGACGTGCCGATCTTCCTGATCAGCCTCAAGGCCGGCGGCGTCGGCCTCAACCTGACGGCGGCCGATACCGTGATCCACTACGATCCCTGGTGGAACCCGGCGGTGGAAAATCAGGCCACCGACCGCGCCCACCGCATCGGCCAGAAGAAGAAGGTGTTTGTCTACAAACTGGTGGTGGCCGGCAGCATCGAGGAAAAAATTCTCGCCCTGCAGGAAAAGAAAGCCGAGCTCGCCGCCGGGGTGTTGAGTGAAGACGCCGGCGCCCTGAGCAAATTTGGTGAGTCGGACATCCGCGCTTTGCTGGCGCCCTTGCCGGCCGGAAAGGGTTAGGATGGGCGCGGCTCGGCGTTACCGAAGGGTATAAGCAGCGCCTTGGCAGCCGCTTTTTGGCTGCTTAGTCGTTCGCTTAGGGGCTTTATCAGAGGCTTCATCAGCCCATCACGCCCGCCCCCGCACCACAACCAACCAGCAAGGAGACGCCCATGAACCAAGCCCCCTTCCG
>PFJX01000170.1 GCA_002784045.1 Hydrogenophilales bacterium CG_4_10_14_3_um_filter_63_21 | reverse complement strand
GCTGGCGGTATCCGGCTGCCCGCGCAACTGCGCCGAGGCGACCATCAAGGATTTCGGCGTGGTCTGTGTCGATTCCGGCTACGAGCTGCATGTTGGCGGCAACGGCGGCATCAAGGTGCGCGTCACCGACCTGCTCACCAAGGTGGAAAGCGAGGCACAGGTCCTGGAGTTCTGCGCCGCTTTTATCCAGTTCTACCGCGAGGAAGCGCATTACCTGGAGCGCACCGCGCCCTGGGTGGAGCGAGTCGGTTTGAACCACATCAAGGCCCGCGTGGTGGAAGACGAAAGCAACCGCAAGTTGCTGGCCGAGCGCTTCCTGATTTCCCAGCAACCCGCGCAAGTGGACCCGTGGAAGGCGCGCGCCGGGGGTGAGCAGAAGCACGAGTTCACGGCGATGGCGGCGATTGTGTAGGGTGCGCCGCGCGCACCATTCGACATCATTTGGTGCGCACGGCGCACCCTACGAGACAAGGAAACGAACATGAACGAAAACTGGCTCCAGATCGGCCGCCTCGAAGACATCCCCCGCCAGGGCGCCCGCGTCGTCACCACGGCGACGGGAGACATCGCCCTATTCCGCACCGTCGATGATGAGGTGTTCGCCCTGCGCGACCAATGCCCGCACAAGGGCGGCCCGCTGTCGCAAGGCATCGTCCACGGCAAAAAGGTCGCTTGCCCGCTGCACGACTGGAAGATCGCCCTCGATAGCGGCCTGGCCGTGGCGCCCGACGTTGGCTGCGCCGCGCGCTACCCGGTGCGGGTGGTGGAGGGTGTGGTCAGCCTGTCGCTGACCCCGGAAGAAGGTTGTCGGAATGCGTAGGGTGCGCCGCGCGCACCAGGCAACACCGCAATGGTGCGCTACGGTAGCGATATGCCTGCCATGACCGACTTCCCCATCCGCACCACCTGCCCCTACTGCGGCGTCGGCTGCGGCTTGCTGGTCAGCCGCGCGGGCGACACCTTCAGCGTGCGCGGCGATCCCGAACATCCGGCCAACCTCGGCCGCTTGTGCTCGAAGGGTGCGGCACTGGGCGAGACCCTGAACCTGGATGACCGCCTGCTGCATCCGGAAATCGACGGCCAGCAGGTTAGCTGGGACGCCGCGCTCGACACGGTCGCACAACATTTCCAGCAGGTGATCGCCGAACACGGCCCCGACGCCGTGGCCTTCTATGTCTCCGGCCAGTTGCTGAGCGAGGACTACTACGTCGCCAACAAGCTGATGAAGGGGTTTATCGGCTCCGGCAACATCGACACCAACTCACGCCTGTGCATGTCGTCGGCGGTCGCTGGCCACAAGCGGGCGTTCGGTTCCGACACGGTGCCAGGGTGTTACGAAGACCTGGAATTGGCGGACCTGGTGGTGCTGGTCGGCTCCAATACCGCCTGGACGCATCCGGTGGTGTTCCAGCGCCTGGTGGCGGCGAAGAAGGCGCGACCGGAGATGCGCGTGGTGGTGATCGACCCACGCCGCACTGCTACCTGTGAGATTTTGCAACCACGGGCAGACCTGCACCTGGCCATCAAACCCGGCGCCGACGCCTGGCTATTCAACGGCCTGTTGTGCTATCTGGCCAGAGAAGGAGCGTTGGCCTGGCATTATCTCGAAGCCCACGTGGAAGGTTTCGGCGCCGCCCTCGAATCGGTCAGTGGCCTCTCAATACCTCAGGTGGCGGAACACTGCGGCCTCGCGCAAGCCGAGGTCGCCGCGTTCTTCCGCTTGTTCACGCAAACCGCGAAGACCGTCACCGTGTTTTCACAGGGCATCAACCAGTCCTCCTCGGGCGTCGACAAGGTCAACACCATCCTCAACCTCCATTTGGCCACGGGCCGGATCGGCCTGCCCGGCGCCACGCCGTTTTCCATCACCGGCCAGCCCAACGCGATGGGGGGGCGCGAGGTGGGTGGGTTGGCAAACCAACTTGCCGCGCACATGGATTTCACGCCGGAGAATAGCGAGCGCGTGGGCCGTTTCTGGGGCGCGCCGAATATCGCCAGGCAGCCGGGCCTGAAGGCGGTGGAGTTGTTCCAGGCCGTGGCGGAAGGCCGCATCAAGGCGCTCTGGATCATGGCCAGCAACCCGGCGGTGAGCTTGCCGGAGGCCGATCGGGTGGTGGATGCCCTGAAAAACTGCCCATTCGTGGTGGTCTCCGACAACACCCGCCACACCGATACCGCCCGCCTGGCGCGGGTGCTGCTGCCCGCCACCGCCTGGGGCGAGAAGGACGGCACGGTGACCAACTCCGAGCGCCGCGTCTCGCGCCAACGCGCCTTTCTGCCGCCTCCCGGCGAGGCGCGGCCGGATTGGTGGATGGTCAACGAAGTGGCGCGGCGGATGGGGTTTGGCGCGTATTTCAACTATGCCGAGCCGGCGGAAATATTCCGCGAACATGCCGCGCTGTCGGGGTTCGAAAACGAGGGCACGCGCGACTTCGACCTCTCCGGCTTGTCAGGGTATGACCTTATGCGACCGGTGCAATGGCCGGTCACCACGCAAGGCGGCACGCCGCGCCTGTTCGCCGACGGCCGATTTTTCACACCCTCCGGGCGCGCTCGCATGGTGCCCATCACGCCGCGCCCGCCGGCCCATTCGGTGGATGCGTCTCACCCCTTCATCCTGAATACCGGCCGCATTCGCGACCAGTGGCACAGCATGGCGCGCACGGCCAAGACGGCCAGGCTGTTGGCGCATATCAGCGAGCCCTATGTCGAAATCCACCCCGAGGATGCGCGCCGTGCCGGCCTGAAGGAGGGGGCGCTGGCGCGGGTTTACAACGGCAACGGCGAGATGCTGGCGCGGGTGCGGGAAAGCCGCGAACAACGAATCGGGTGCGTCTTCGCGCCGATCCACTGGAACGGCCAGTTCACCGGCCAGGGCCGGGTTGATGCGCTGGTCCCGGCCATCACCGATCCCCTCTCCGGCCAGCCCGAGTTCAAACACACGCCGGTGGCCATCGAGCCCTATGCCGCCACCTGGTATGGCTTTGCCATGGTGAGGTGCGCCGGCATCCCCGCCGGCGAGGCGGGCGGAATGCCCACTCTCCCGGGCTACTGGGTGAAGGTGCGCGGCAAGGCCTGCTGGCGCCATGAGTTGGCCGATACCACGGCGCCCCACGAATTGCCGGCGCGGCTGCGGGAAATGTCCGGTCCCTCCGGCGACTGGATGGAAATGAAGGACAGCGGCGCGACCCGGTATCGCGGCGCGTTGATCCAGGACGGACGCCTGTTGGCGGTGTATTTCATCGAACGCCAGGCCGATCGCCTGCCGCCGCGCCACTGGCTGGAATCACTGTTCGAACGCGAGGCCTTGAGCAATGCCCAACGCCACGCCCTGCTCATCGGACGCCCCGGCTCGGCCGTGCCGGACAGCGGCCGCACCGTCTGCGCCTGCTTCGGCGTCGGCGAGAACGACCTGAACCAGGCGATTGCCGAGGGGGCGGCGTCGGTGGAAGCTTTGGGCATCAAGCTGAAAGCGGGCAGCAATTGCGGTTCCTGCATCCCCGAACTGCAACGCCTACTGTTACGGCCATGAATCCTGCTCTCACCATCCTGATCGTCAGCCCTTCGCGCCGCCGCCTCGACAGCCTCATGGAAGCGCTGGCTTTGATCACGCCCGAACACCGGCTGGTCGGCCGCCTCGACCGCGCCATCGACCTGCCCACCTGGGTGGCCGAACTCGAGCCGGACGCCATCATCATGGACACCGACTCGCCCAGCCGCGATACCCTGGAACAGGTGGTGGTGATGAGTGAGCGCACCCCGCGTCCCATCGTCATGTTCAGCCAGGACGAGTCGCGGGACGCCATGCGCCGGGCGGTGTCGGCCGGGGTGGCCTGCTATGTGGTGAATGGCCTCGAAAGCGAACGCATCCAGCCGTTGCTGCAACTTGCCCAGGTGCGTTTCGAAGCCTGGCAGGCGATGCGCGAAGACACCCTGCGCGCGCGCCAGGAGTTGCGCGAACACAAACTGATCGAACAGGCCAAGCGCACCCTCATGCGGCTGGAAAACCTGTCCGAGGAAGCCGCCTACCAGGCCCTGCGCCGTGAGGCGATGACGCAGCGCAAGCGCATCGCCGAGGTGGCGCGGCGGGTCGTGGAAAGGGTGTAAGCGTAGCGGTCGGATGCCCCCGCGCGCCGGCCAAGACCACACGCCTTGCCTTTGCGGGCTGCCGCCCGCATCGCGGATACCGAAGGGTAGGGGCTTCATCACACGGTCCGCTCCTACTGGTCGCGCTTGTTTCACGCTAAACCCACCCTCCTGAAAATGGTGCATCACGCCCCGATTCGGCGCACATCCGCAACATCGGGGGACATCGCGGCGCGCCATGAGGTCCCTTCGACCGCCTCCATGAATCCATTACTCCCTATGAATTCAGGGTGTTATGAGAAATAAAACCAGTTGGCACGGCCATTGCTAAGGATCAACTGGCTGGCGCAAAAGCGCGCCAGCCATCGCTCCTCATCAGATGCACCCTGGACAACGGCGTCCTTCCCCGCGGGGATCGACGCCGTCTTTTTTTGGAGTTTTGCAATGGAACTGCTCGGCCCCAACGCCTCGCCCCTCATCAACGAAAGCAAACGTGATTTCATGAAAAAGACCGCCACCCTTTCCGCCGCCGCCGCGCTCATGAGCCTGGTGCCGCCGGGCGTGAAGAGCGCCGCCTGGGCCGCCGGTTCCGACGCCCCCGAAAAGACCGAGATCAGGATCGGCTTCATTCCGTTGACCGATTGCGCTAGCGTGGTGATGGCGGCGGTCAAAGGCTTCGACAAGAAGTATGGCATCAAGATCATCCCCAGCAAGGAAGCCTCCTGGGCCGGCGTGCGCGACAAGCTTTCCAACGGCGAACTGGATGCCGCCCATGTGCTCTACGGCCTGATCTATGGCCTGCAACTGGGTGTCGGAGGCCAGAAGAAGGACATGGCCGTGCTGATGTCGATCAACCACAACGGCCAGGCCATCACCCTTTCCAACCAGCTCAAGGCCAAGGGCGTCAGCGATGGCGCCACGCTGGCCAGGTTGGTGAAAGCCGAGCCGAAGGAATGGACCTTCGCCCAGACCTTCCCCACCGGCACCCACGCCATGTGGTTGTATTACTGGATGGGCACCTACGGCATCGACCCGTTCCGTGACGTGAAGGTGATTACCGTGCCACCGCCGCAGATGGTCGCCAACATGCGCGTCGACAAGATGGACGGCTATTGTGTCGGCGAGCCGTGGAACGCGCGCGCCATCCACGACCGGATCGGCTTCACCGCCGCCACCAGCCAGGACATCTGGACCGACCACCCGGAAAAGGTGCTGGGCACGACGCTGGCGTTCGCGCAGAAATACCCGAATACCGCGCGCGCGATGATCGCCGCTATCCTGGATGCCTCGAAATACATCGATACGCTGAGCAACCGTTCGGAAACCGCCCGCGTCATTTCCGGCAAGGCTTATGTGAACACCGCCTTCGACGTCATCGAGGGCCGCATGTTGGGCCAGTACGACAACGGCATCGGCCGGAAGTGGAAAGACGCCAACGCCATGAAGTTCTTCAACGAGGGCAAGGTCAACTTCCCCTACCTGTCCGACGGCATGTGGTTTCTCACCCAGCACAAACGCTGGGGCCTGCTCAAGGCGCATCCGGATTACCTGGCCGTGGCCAGACAGGTGAACCAGATCAAGCTCTACAAGGAAGCGGCCGCACTCACCAAAACCCCCCTCCCGAAGTCCGAAATGCGCGCGTCCAGGCTGATCGACGGCGTGGTGTGGGATGGCAAGAACCCGAAGGCGTATGCCGATGGGTTCAAGGTGAAAGCTTGAGTATGTAGCGCCGGCTTGCAGCCGGCTCAATCGTGCCGGCAGGGATGCCGGCGCTACAGGAGACCGCCATGAGCGCCGTGACCTTCAACGAAAGTAGCCTCAAAGACATCATGAACTCGCCCGACACCACCCCGTTGCCGGACGCGGCCACCTCCGCGCCGCGTCCGGCCTTTTTCCCGCCGAGCGGCCCGGCATTCAGCGCGGCCGTGGGCAAGCTCCTCCGCGCCGCCCTGCCACCCCTTCTCGGGATGGCCCTGTTCGTCCTGCTCTGGCAAATCGTCTCCGCCAGCGGCGGTGAACACGGCCTGCCCGGCCCGGCCAAGACCTGGGAGTCAGCAAAACTCCTTTTTGCCGACCCGTTCTACGACAACGGACCCAATGACAAGGGCATCGGCTGGAACATCCTGGCCTCGCTCAACCGCGTCGGCATGGGCTTCGGCCTGGCCGCGCTGGTGGGTATTCCGGCGGGCTTCATGATCGGCCGCTTCCAGTTCCTTTCCGGCATGGTCGCGCCCATCGTCAGCCTGCTGCGGCCGGTCTCGCCGCTGGCCTGGCTGCCGATCGGCCTCTATGTGTTCAAGGAAACCGAGCCGGCCTCGCTGTGGGTGATCTTCATCTCCAGCATCTGGCCGATCATCCTCAACACCGCCGCCGGGGTCTCGCGGGTGCCGCAGGACTACCTGAATGTGGCACGGGTGCTCAATCTGTCCGAGTGGAAGATATTCACCCGCATCCTGTTCCCCTCCGTGCTACCGCATCTGATGACCGGCATCCGCCTGTCGATGGGCGTGGCCTGGCTGGTGATCGTCGCCGCGGAAATGCTCACCGGTGGCACCGGCATCGGTTTCTGGGTGTGGGACGAATGGAACAACCTCAACGTCGAACACATCCTCATCGCCATCTTCATCGTCGGCATCATCGGGCTGTTGCTGGAACAGGTGCTGGTGCTGATCGCGAATCGGTTCAATTACGAGTGAAAGGAGGTACACCATGACCCACTACGACACCCTGCACGAGCTGGAGCCGGACCTCGACGGGGCGCATCTGCGTATCGGCATCGTCATGAGCCACTGCAACAGCACCGTCTGCGAGAACCTGCTGGGCGCCTGCATCGCGGCCCTTGGGCAGTATGGCGTCAAGCAAGAGAACCTCACGCTGACCGGCGTACCCGGGGCGCTGGAGATACCGCTGATGTTGCAGGCACTGGCAAGTACCGGATCCCACGATGCCTTGATCGCCTTGGGGGCGGTGATGCGCGGGGAAAAAAGTTATCGCTTCGAAGTCGTGTGCAATGAATGCGCGGCCGGCATTACCCGAGTGCAACTGGATACCGGCGTGCCGATCGCCAACGGCGTGCTGATGACCGAGACCGATCAGCAATATGGACTCACGCAATACGGCGCGAAAGCGGCGGCCACCGCGGTGGCGATGGCCAATCTGATGCATCCCTTCAAGCGGTTCCACGGCACGCTGCCGGTAAGCGGCGTGGCGGCGTAAGCCGATCATTTTTCCAGGAGTTATCCCATGCACGGCTATCTACACATTGACCACGCCAAGATGGTGTTCGACACCAAAAAAGGCAAATTCACCGCGCTCAGCGACATCAACCTGGACGTGAAGCAAGGCGAGTTCATCACCCTGATCGGCCACTCCGGCTGCGGCAAGTCCACCCTGCTCAACCTGGTCGCCGGTCTCAACGACCCCAGCGACGGCGTCCTGTTGCTTTCGGACAAGGAAATCAAGGGGCCGGGGCCGGAACGCGCCGTGGTGTTCCAGAACCACAGCCTGCTGCCCTGGCTCACTTGCTTCGGCAACGTCTACCTGGCGGTGGAACGGGTGTTTGGCGCGAAAGAACCCAAAGCCAGGCTGAAAGAGCGTACCGAGGCGGCGCTGGACATGGTGGGTTTGACACACGCCCTGCACCAGCGCCCCAACGAAATCTCCGGCGGCATGAAACAGCGCGTCGGCATCGCTAGGGCGCTGGCGATGGAACCCAAGGTGCTGCTGCTGGACGAACCCTTCGGGGCGCTGGACGCGCTCACCCGCGCCGGCCTGCAAGACGAACTCATGCGCATCGTCGAGGAAACCCACGCCACCACCCTGATGGTCACCCACGACGTCGACGAAGCTGTCCTGCTCTCCGACCGCATCGTCATGATGACCAACGGGCCGGCCGCCACCATCGGTGACATCCTGGAGGTCGGCCTGCCGCGCCCGCGCGACCGCCTGAAACTCGCCGAAAACCCCGGCTACCACCACCTGCGCGGCCAGGTGCTGGAGTTCCTGTACCAGAAGCAGTTGCGGAAGGCGGCATAAGCGGGCGACGTTCGACTGGCCGCTAGCAGCCAGTCGGGCTTTCCGGTCAAAATCCCGCAATGCGCATTTTGATCATCGAAGATAACCGGGACATCGCCGCCAACCTGACCGATTTCCTGTCCGCCCGCGCCCACGTGATTGATGTGGCCGGGGATGGCATCGGCGGCCTGCATCTGGCGCTGACCCACGATTACGACGCCATCGTGCTCGATCTGATGCTGCCTGGCATGGATGGCCTGGCGCTGTGCCGCAAGCTGCGCGGCGAGGCGGGCAGGCAGACGCCGGTATTGATGCTGACCGCGCGCGATTCCATTGACGACAAGATACTTGGCCTGGAGGCGGGCGCCGACGATTACGTGGTCAAGCCCTATGCGCTACGCGAAGTGGAGATGCGCTTGAAGACCATCTCCCGGCGGATGCAACCGCAGGGCCTGGCGCGAACGCTCCGGGTCGGCGATCTGAGTTATGACCTGGAAATCTACCGGGTCATGCGCGGCGAGCGGCGCATCGAACTGCCACCGATCCCGCTCAAGCTGCTGGAACTCTTGATGCGCGCCTCCCCCCGGTTGGTGGCCCGGCAAGCGATGGAGGCGGCGGTCTGGGGTGACTCCCCGCCCGACAGCGATGCCCTCAAAGCCCATCTCCACATACTGCGCAGCGCCATCGACAAGCCTCCCGATAAACCCTTGCTGCGCACCGTGCGCGGCATCGGCTACCAGATCGCCGCCGATGCTTCGGCGTAGCCTGCGCCTGCGAGTGGCGCTCAACTTCGCCGGGTTCGGCGCCCTGGCCAGCCTGGTGCTGTCGATCGGCCTCTATATTTCCGTGCATGAGCTCGGCCAGCGCCTGATCTACGAGACACTGCACGCCGAGATGCAGGACTACCTCACCCGACTGGCCCACAATCCCAACGCGATGCTGCCGGCCACGCTGACCCTGAGCGGCTACGTCAGCGGCGATACAAAAGCCGAAACCGCCGCGCCGGCCGCGCTGGCTCGCCTGGCCCCCGGCAACCATGCGGTGCAACTGAACGGCGCGGCCTACCTGGCCTTGGTCATGAACCACGGCGGGCGCCGCTTGATATTCCTGTTCAACGAGACTTTGCAACTGGAACGGGAGCGGCATTTTCTTTACTACCTGATCGCCGGCATGGCGATCATGGTCGCCTTTTCCGCCATCGGCGGGCTCTGGCTGGCCCGTCGGGTGGTGGCGCCGGTGGCCGATCTGGCAGCGCGGGTAGCGGCACTGGAACCGGCCAACTCATTGCCGCCGCCACAACCGGATCCGAGCCGTGACGAGGTCGAGGAACTGGCCCATACCATCGACCGTTACCACACTCGCATTCGCGAATGCGTCGAACGCGAGCGCGCCTTTACCGCCGACGTCAGCCATGAGCTGCGCACTCCTCTGGCGATCATCCGGGGCGCAGTGGAAGTATTGGAGGACGACATCGACCTCAACAACGGCCAGCGTCAGCGCATCGCCCGCATCGAACGAGCCAGCCATGACATGACCGATCTGACCAGCGCGCTACTGCATCTGGCACGGGGAACAAACAATGCCGGTGGTGGCCTGGAAAACTGTTCCATTGCCGCGGTGGTGAGCGAATCGGTCGAGAAGCAGCGCACCCTGAGCGTGGGCAAACCGCTCGAAATCAAGCTGGAACTGGGCCATGACATCCTGGTGCCGACGGAAAAAATCCTCGCCACCGTGGTGGTCGATAACCTGATCGACAATGCCGTCCGGCATGCCGAATCAGGCCATATCTGTATCTGCCTGGAAGACCAGCGCCTGGTGGTCAGCGATACCGGCAAGGGCATCGCCGAAGATGAACTCGAACAAATCTTTTGCCGCCACTACAAGGGCAGCGGTTCCAATGGCGCCGGCATTGGCTTGGCGCTGGTCAAGCGGATCTGCGACCTGCGCGGCTGGCGCATCGCCATCGACAGCAAACCGGGGAGCGGCACCACCGCGGTGCTGTACTTCTCCTAACTCAGCTAGCCACTGAGGATAAACGCGCTTCGGTTTCGTCCATACGCCGCCACATATTCGTGCTTACCCGCAGGCTGGCCTTCACTTCCGCGCGATTCACCGCGGTGATCAGGCTGGTCGCCAGCCTGCGCGCCTGGGCCGGCGTCATCATCACCCGCTCGCCGCCGGGGAGTTCGAGAGCGATGTTATCCGTGCCATCAGGGCCGGAAGTCAAGGTAACGAATACGGCCTCGTTGCTGGGGGGGGTTTCTGGGTGATTCATGTGTTGCTCCCTTGTCATCAATAACCGACTACGGGTGAGCAGAAAACATGCCAATAAGGAAACTTCCCCAAAATTTGCCGGCAACCCGCGTGGATACAGGGGAATTATACGGGGAGCATCAGGTATTCTCCTAAGTCATGGCCGCTGGCGCGGCAGTGGCTCGACAGCCTTGTCAGAGTTTCGTCAGGATTCCATTCGCGTTGTGGGCGTGCAAAGGGCAAGAAAAAAGGCGGGACAGGCCCGCCTTTTTTCACACCGCAGTGACCGGCTAGCGGGCTTTCTTGGCGGCTACAGCCACTTTCGGCGCGGCTGCTTTAGCCGTCGTCTTGGCCGCCGCCTTGGGCGCGGCCGCTTTCTTGCTGGCGGCGGGGGCTTTCACGCTAGCGGCTTTCTTGGCCGGGGCTGGCTTTGCGGCGGCCGGTTTGGCTGCGGCCGGTTTGGCTGCTTTCGGCGTGGCCGCAGCTTTCTTGACTGGCTTCTTCGCGCTGGCGGCCAAGGCGGCAACGGGTTTCGTTGCCGCCTTGGTAACCGCTTTGCTGGCTGTGGCCTTGGCGGGCGCGGCCGCTTTCACCGCGACCTTCTTGGACGCGGCGGCTTTCTTGGCCGGGGCTTTCGCGGGCGCGGCGGCAGCTACCGGTTTTTTCGCTGCCGCCACCTTCTTGCTGACGGGCTTCGTGGCATTGCTGGCCGCCTTGGCGGCAGCGGGTTTTACAGCAGCTTTGGCGGCCGGTTTGGTAGCAGCTTTGGCGGGTTTCTTGGTGGGCATGTCTGACTCCTCTGTTGGGATGACTGGAAACGTCTGAAAAGCCTTATGCCCCAAGCAATTCCACGACTTTGAGGCGTGCGCGGATTGTGAACAAAAAAAAGCGCGCCCGGCAAGGGCTGGGCGCGCTATTTCAGGGGTATTTCGCGGATTTATCTGGATTTTTCCCCTGACAACACCCGTTCGTGCTGGAACAGCGCCGGCAGCGGCTCGCGTTCACGCACCAGATGGCTGTCGCCAGCGTCCACCATGACCTCGGCGGCGCGCGGGCGGGTGTTGTAGTTGGAGCTCATGCTCATGCCGTAGGCGCCGGCCGAGCAGATGGCCAGGAGATCGCCTTCCGCCAGGGCCAGGGCGCGGTCGTGACCGAGAAAATCGCCGCTTTCGCACACCGGGCCGACGATGGCATAGCTGCGCGGCGTACCGCCTCGTTCGCGCACCGGCAGGATGTCGTGCCAGGCGCCGTAGAGCGCGGGACGCATGAGGTCATTCATGGCGGCATCGACGATGGCGAAGTCTTTCGTTTCACCATGCTTGAGGTATTCCACCCGCGTGAGCAGCCAGCCGGCATTGCCGACCAGGGAGCGGCCGGGCTCGACGATGAGGGTCTCGCCGCGCCCATTGAGGCGTTTCAACAGCACCCGCGCGTAGTCGTCCAGCGCGGGCGGTGTCTCGTCGCGGTAGCGGATGCCGACGCCCCCGCCGAGGTCGATGTGTTCAAGCTGGATGCCGGTCGCCGCCAGCGCATCCACCAGCTCCAGCACCCGCTCCAGCGCCTCGGCGAAGGGGGCGATTTCGGTCAGTTGCGAGCCGATGTGGCAGTCGATGCCGACCACCCGCAAATGCGCCAGCGCCGCTGCCTCGTGGTAAACGCGCAAGGCCTGGTCGTGGGCGATGCCGAACTTGTTGCCCTTGAGGCCGGTGGCAATGTAGGGATGGGTTTTGGCGTCCACATCCGGGTTGACGCGCAGGCTGATCGGCGCCTTCACACCGAGCTCGCCAGCCACCCGGTTGAGGCGCGCCAGTTCGCTTTCCGATTCGACGTTGAAGCAGTGGATACCGGCCACCAGGGCGGCGCGCATTTCATCGGCGCGCTTGCCGACCCCGGAAAACACCACTGCGTCGGCGGCGCCGCCGGCCGCCAGCACGCGCGCCAGTTCGCCGCCGGAAACGATGTCAAAACCGGCGCCCAGGCGCGCGAACAAGTTGAGGATGGCGAGGCTGGCATTGGCCTTCACCGCATAGCAGATCCGATGCGGATGCGCGGCCAGGGCCTGGTCATAGGCGCGATAGGCCGCTTCCAGCGCGGCGCGGGAATAGACATAACATGGTGTGTCGAATTCGCCGGCAATGGCTTCCAGCGGCACACCCTCGACCTGGAGCACGCCACCGATACGAGTCAGAAAATTCATTTCGTGGATTGCGAAGGTAGTGATTGCGCTGAGGCGTCGTCAGGCAGATACAAAGCGCCTTTTTTGCCACAGCCGGCGAGGAAAAACAGCGCGAGGAGAATGGTCAGAATGCGCATGGGAAGCCCTTAAAATGGCGAAAAGTCTAGCATGGAGCAGAACATGACCGAGAGCGAGTACAGCCACCTGGCGGATGCCACTCTGAATCGCCTGGAAGCCGCGCTGGACGCGGCCGAGATCGACTACGAACGGGCGGGCGGCAGCATCCTGGAAATCGAGTTCGCCGACGCTTCCGTGATCGTGGTGAACAAACAGGCGGCGGCGCGGGAAATCTGGGTGGCGGCGAAAAGCGGCGGCTTCCATTACCACTGGGACGCCGCCGCCTGGCGCGACACCCGCAGTGGCGAGGAATTTTTCACCGCGCTGGCGCGGCTGATCTCGGCGCAGGCCGGGGAAGCCGTAACGTTGGCTTGAGAAGGGACGACACCGTGACGGAGCCACTCATGGACGAGCAAACCTTGTTCAATCATCTACCCGAACTGGAAGGCCAGCTTGGGGTGGAACATGTCAAACCGCTGCTGGAGCATTTTGGCTTGCGCACCCTGCAAGAGGGCGAGGTGCTGGTACACGATCAGGGGCCGATCGACGCCTTGTATCTGGTGCTCTCGGGCAGTCTGCGCCTGTCGGTGGAGTTTGGCGGGCATGCCATCCAGTTGGGCGAGATCGGCCCGGGCAACTGGGTGGGTGAGCTGGGCTATTTCAGCGGCGTGCGGCTCGCATCGAGCACGGCCACGGCCTGCGCTGAAAGCGCGGTCGCGCGGATTTCCTACCAGGACTTCGATGCCTTGTTGAATGAGGACTCGGTCGCGGTGTGCCGCCTGACCCACGGCTTCATCCAGATGCTGATGCGGCGCCTGGCGGTTACCGCCAACAATCCGGTCATCGACCCGCACGGCGAGATGCTGCTGCTAGGCGATCTTTCCGTGCCCTGGACGGAACTGGCGGAAAGCCCACACGGGGTGGTCGATTTCCTCAAGACCTTGCTGGGAGTGCACTGATGCTATTGCGTAACTACTTGCGCGGCCTGCCGGGTTTTCAGTTCATGTCGGAAGCCGACGTGGACCATGTCGCCGCCGCCATGCGCGTCGACGACTACCCCGATCAGCACGTGTTCATCTACCAGGAGCGCCTCAACAAAGAACTGTTCCTGCTCTTGGACGGCCAGGTGAAGGTCTGCCACTACGGCAACACGGGCCGCTACTACACCCTAAAGACCCTGCAACCCGGCGAGGTTTTCGGCCTACCTTCTTTGGCCCAGGGCAAACCGGCGGTGACCAGTTGTCAGGCGAGCGGGCCGGTAAAAGTGGCCAGCATGCCGTTCTCCGCCTTCATGCTGCTCTACCAGCCGGATTCTGAAATCGGCTGCCGCTTCCAGTACGTCATCGCCAGCCAGTTGGCGCGCGACCTGCACGACCGCCACGATGCTCTGCGCAATCTGCTGATGCAGATTTACGGAAGCAAGCCTTCGGAGGCTGCCCCGTAAACCAGGGCGAGATCGTCTGTCGCGGTTTGCTGCTCCAACGTCCGCCGCGCAGCAGGAGCGGCATCTTAACTAGCCCGGATATTGCATGAATACTCGCGCGCCCTCGCTGGTCCCTTGTCCGCACTGGAAAGTCTTGCTCA
>PFJX01000138.1 GCA_002784045.1 Hydrogenophilales bacterium CG_4_10_14_3_um_filter_63_21 | reverse complement strand
CACCCAAATGGTGAGTGCAACCGGAGGCGATAACGTCAGCATCCATGCGGCCTCACAAGGGCTGGGGAGCGGTCAACTGAGGAATCTAGGTTCAACGCTTTGAGCGGCACGCCGCTCTCCGGACTGCACAAGCGGGAGAAATGGCTGGGGCAGGCCGAAGCTCTGCGGGACGGCCGTCCACTCCGCGCGGCTGCAAAGGAGCTCGGCATCCATGTCGGGACGGCTCATCGCTGGCGCCACCGTTTCCTGGAAGGGCCGCAGGCGGCCAAGCTGGAGGTCTTGGCGGGTATCGCGGAGGTGGATGAAACGATGTTTCTGCTCTCGTTCAAGGGGCAAGGAACGCTGCCGCGTAAGGCCCGCAAACGTGGGGGCAAGGCTGCAAAACGCGGACTGTCTCACGAGCAGGTGTCGGTTCTCGTGGCGCGCGACCGGGCCGGTGTGACGGCAGATTGTGTGCTCAAGGCAACGGACGCCGCCACGCTGGCAGCGGCGCGCTCGCCGCCGCTGCCCGTCAACTCGGCATCGAACATCATGCGGTGAACCTGTCCGCCGGAATCCGTGTGGATGGCGCCTGGCATATCCAGAACGTGAATGCGTACCATAGCCGGCTCAAAACCTGGGTCCGGAAGTTCAACGGCGTGGCCACACGTTATCTCGAAAACTATCTGGCATGGTTCCGGATCCTCGATAAAAAATCGCCTACCGGCCGGAATCCGCCACAGTGGCTCTCTTTGGCTATGGGTTGTCATGCTTAACCACAGCATTCGCAAACAGAGCCTAGGGAAAACGAGCGGAGCGAAGTTTCGAGCTTGCGGCAAAAGCGCCCGAGTCGCCCCAAGAACAACTTGAGAGAGCGGCAACGACTCCGCTGTACGCTGATGCGGCGAAATCGGTGGGCAAGGGAAAACTTCCCTGCCCACTCTACTGTGATCGACCTTGCCAGACCTTCCAGGCGTCGAGCATCCGCAACCGCACGCCGCCGCCTTCCGGCCCGGTCAGCGTGAGGCTGGCGTGCCGAATACGCCCACTTTGCAAACCGCGCAGCAGCGGCATGAACCAGTCACCATCCAGCCGGGCGGCATCCTCAGCACGGGCGTCGGCGGGAAATTCCGGTAACACCAGCAGGGTGGAGCGGGTGAGCGGGATGTCGCGCAGGCATCCTGGGCAGGGTGCGCTGGCACTGCCGGACAATTGGGCCAGCGCCAGCGCTTCCGTTTGTCCTGCCAGCACCTGGCGAAAGCGGCGCTCCGCTTTCGGCATCTCACCGCCGCCCCAGAGCCAGAGGCTGTTGATCGGCATCTGGCCGCGCCGATCGCGCGCCTGGTTCACCGGGTGGTCGTGGAGAAGTATCTGCGCCTCATTCATCAGGTGCATGGCCCGCGCCGCGTCGGGGCCGACCGGCAAAGCGGAATTCACCTGGCGGGTGGTGACCTCGTCCAGCGGCGTGGTTTTCAGTTTGATGGCGTCGGCGGGGTGGCCATACCAGCGCCCCGGCACGGGTGCCAGCAGGTGCCAGCCGGCTTCCTTGAACAGCGGCTTGAGGCTGGCCGCCAGCGCTTCGGCTTCTGTCCCACTCAAGCCCACATTTTCGGCATCCAGCAGGGTCATGCCGCGCAAACCGACTTCCAGATGCACCGGATCGACGCGCAACCAGTAGCCCCGGCTAACGTTCAGGCCATCGTAGGCCGCGGTGATGGGAGCGAGCGGGCTGTCCTGTTGCCGGGCGACGGCGAACGCTTGGCACAACGCGTCCGCCAGGCTGGTCTCGCCACCCGCCACCCGCCCGCGCGCCAGTAGCCGTTCCAGCCCTGGCATGGGGGTCGGCTCGCTGTGGGGGAAATCCCGCCAGGCCGACAGGCCGGGGACAATGAGGTGAAGTTCACGCATGGCGAAAAATTATCAGACTGCACGGGCGCTATGTTGCTAATCCGCCTCGCCGTCGAACCCCGCCTGCGCGAGTTCCGCCGCCCGCACCACGGCGCGGGCTTTGTTGCAGGTTTCCCGCCATTCGCTCTCGGGCACGGAGTCGGCGACGATGCCGGCACCGGCCTGCACGTAGAGGATGTTGTCCTTGATTACCGAGGTGCGGATGGCGATAGCGACGTCCATGTCGCCGTTGAAGCCGAGATAGCCGACGGCACCAGCGTAGATGCCGCGCTTGGTGGGTTCCAGTTGGTCGATGATTTCCATCGCCCGGATCTTCGGCGCGCCGGAGACGGTGCCGGCCGGGAAGGTGGCGCGCAGCACGTCCATCGCGCTCAGTTCCGGGCGCAACTTGGCTTCGACGTTGGAGACAATGTGCATGACGTGCGAGTAGCGCTCGATGCCCATGCTCTCGGTGACCTTCACCGTGCCCACCTGGGCGACGCGTCCAACGTCGTTGCGGCCGAGGTCCATGAGTTGCACATGCTCGGCGCGTTCCTTGGGGTCGGCCAGCAGTTCAGCTTCCAGGCGCTGGTCTTCTTCCCGGGTGGCGCCGCGCGGCCGGGTGCCGGCGATGGGGCGCAGCGTGATCCGCTTTTCCTTCCCTTCGCCTTCCAGTCGCACCAGGATTTCCGGTGAGGAGCCGACCACATGGAAGCCGCCCATGTCGTAATAAAACAGGTAGGGCGAGGGGTTGAGGCCCCGCAGCGCCCGATACAACGATAACGGATGCGCATGGAACGGCCGGGAGAGCCGCTGGCTCAATACCACCTGCATGATGTCGCCGTCGCTGATGTAGCGCTTGGCGCGCACCACCGCATCCTTGAACGCCTCTTCGCCGAATTCCGATTCCGCCTCGGCGCTATTGCCCTTGACGCCGCCTGGTGGCACGGCGGGGCGGCTCAAACGCCGGGTCAATTCGCTCAGGCGCTGGTGCGCTTTCAGGTAGGCCTCGGGCTCCAGCGGGTCGGCGTAGACGATGAGGGTGAGGCGGCCGGAGAGGTTGTCCACCACGGCCAGTTCGTCGCTGAGCAGCAGCAGGATGTCCGGCGTGTTGACCGGGTCGTGCTTGCGCGTGTCGGCGAGTTTCTTCTCGATGTAGCGCACCGTGTCGTAGCCGAAATAGCCGCACAGGCCGCCGGGAAAACGTGGCAGGCCGGGTACCGGCGCCGCCCTGAAACGCTTCAGGTAAGCCTCGATGAAGGCCAGCGGATCGTCGCAATTGCACTGTTCCACCGGCAGGCCGTTGCTCTCGACGCTAAGGAAATGGCCATGCACGCGCAGCACGGTGCGGGCGGGCAGGCCGATGAAGGAATAGCGGCCGAAACGCTCGCCGCCCACCACCGATTCCAGCAGGTAGGAATAGGGTTCGTTGGCGAGTTTCAGGTAGAGCGAAAGCGGCGTATCGAGGTCGGCGGGGAGTTGCTTGATGACCGGGATGCGGTTGTAGCCCTGGCGGGCGAGGCTGTTGAATTTTTCTTCGTTGAACATGATGTCTCTCTGAAAGGAGTTAGGCGCGAGGTGTGAAACGTGGCTCAGACCCGCCATCGGACGGGTTTCGCCTTTCCGGATTCCAGAGTTTTCAGGTTCATTTACGGGCGATCAGTTTGGCTGCCTCGGCCAGGCTGGTAACGACAGCATCGAGGTCCAGTTCCGCCACCGGGCGCCCGCGGTTATAGCCGTAGGGCACGCAGAACACTGGACAGCCGGCGGCACGGGCGGCCTGGGCATCGTTGAGGGAGTCGCCGATCAGCAGCAGTTCCGCCGGCTCGCACTCGAATACCGAGCAGGCATACAGCAGCGGCAGCGGCGAGGGTTTTTTTTCCGGCAGGGTGTCGCCGGAAAGAATGAGTTCGAAGAAGTCGATGAGGCCGGTGTCTTTCAGCAGCGGGTGAGTGAAGCGCGCGGCCTTGTTGGTGATGCAGGCCAGATGCACCCCGCTGGCCTTGATCGCTTGCAGGCCTTCAACCACGCCGGGGAAGGGGCAGGTCTTGCGCGAGACCCATTCGGCGTAGTGCCGCTCGTAGATCGGCAGCGCGCGAGCGAACAGTTCCGGCGCCGGGTCGGCGTGCAGGTCGCGGGTGAGCACCCGCTTGACCAGGCGAGAGACGCCGTTGCCGATGTAGGTCTTCACCTCGGCCAGATCGACTGGTGGCAGGCCAAGATCAGCGGCCATCGCCATCGCGGCATCGGCCAGGTCCGGCGCGGTGTCGAGGAGGGTGCCATCGAGGTCGATGACGACGGCTTTCAGGGGGAGGGGGAAGTTCATGTTCGTTCTTGTAGCGCCGGCGCCTCGCCGGCGTTTATAAAAAGACGCCGGCGAAACGCCGGCGCTACATCAGGCCTTCGCCAGTTCCGCGCGCATGGCGGCGATCACCGTGTCGTACCGGTGCGGGTCGCTGTCGCGGGCGGCGCCAAAGATGGCGGAGCCGGCGACGAAGGTGTCGACACCGGCCTTGGCTACTTCACAGATGTTGGCCGGGCCGACGCCGCCGTCGATCTCCAGGCGGCAGGTGTGTCCGCCGGCGGTAATCATCGCGCGCACCTTGCGGGCCTTGTCGAGCACGTAGGGAATGAATTTCTGGCCACCGAAGCCAGGGTTCACCGACATCAACAGCACCATGTCGAGCTTGGGCAGCATGTATTCGAGCACATCCAGCGGCGTTGCCGGGTTGAACACCAGGCCGGCCTTGCAGCCGCTTTCCTTGATCAGGCCGATGCTGCGGTCGACGTGCTCGGAGGCTTCCGGGTGGAAAGTGATGTAGGTGGCGCCGGCACGGGCGAAGTCGGGAATGATGCGGTCCACCGGTTTCACCATCAGATGCACGTCGATGGGGGCGGTGACGCCGTGTTTGCGCAGGGCTTCGCACACCAGCGGGCCGATGGTCAGGTTGGGCACATAGTGGTTGTCCATCACGTCGAAGTGGACGATGTCGGCGCCGGCGGCGAGCACGTTGTCCACTTCTTCGCCCAGCCGGGCAAAGTTGGCGGAGAGGATGGAAGGAGCGATTTGATAGTCGGCCATGATGGTTTTCCCGGTCTGTTGAAAGAAACTGGTGAATTCTACCTGCCCGCCCCTTACGCTGGACAGCCAGGTGGGCGGAACGCGAAGCGGTTCCGCCAAATGGTTCCGCCAAGTAGATGGCGGATCGCCCTTCGGGCATCCGCCCTACCTGCTCCGCGCACTGGACAGGCCCGGGCGATTCGTGTGCAATCGCCGCCCGAGAAGCCTCATCCAGCCGCACAATAACCATGGCCGACAGCAGGAAATACCACATCACCGTCACCACGAGAACGCAGTTCATCCCGGAGCAATCCGACGAAGGCGCGGAGCGTTTCGTGTTCGCCTACACCATCACCATCGCCAATACCGGCCAGGCGGCGGCACAGCTCATTTCCCGCCACTGGCTCATCAGCGACGCGCGCCAGAAAGTGCAGGAAGTGCGCGGCCTGGGCGTGGTGGGCGAGCAGCCGTTGCTGAAACCGGGCGAGCAGTTCGAGTACACCAGTGGCACCGCCATTGCCACCCCGGTTGGCGCGATGAAAGGCAGCTACCAGATGGTGGCGGAAGATGGCAGCCAGTTCGAGGCCGCGGTTCCCGAGTTCATCTTGTCCGTGCCGCGCGTTTTGCATTGATGCGCCGGTTTTTTCTGATGGGCTCGCTGGCCACGCTGGCCGGCTGCGGCCTGTTTCAGGCCAGGCCGCCGGAACCCGAGCCGAGTGAGCCATCGCTGTCCGCGCAGCCCTCGCCACCCCCTCCACCGCCGCTGTCTCCGCCGTTGCCTGTCGCGTCCGCGCTTGGGCCGTCCGTGGCAGAGCCCACCTTCACCGCGCCGCCGGAAGAAGCCGCCAGGCTCATTCCCATCGCCATGCCCTGGCTCAAGCCGGCGTCCTGGTGGCAATTGCCAGGTTGGCGCGAGGACGACCTGACTCTGGCCTGGCCGGCCTGGTTGCAATCCTGTCGTGGCCTGCGCGGTAACCCGGCCTGGAGCGGCGTCTGCCAGGCCGCTTCGCGAATGCCCGCCCTGCCCGAGAGTGGCGAAATCCGCGCCTTCCTGGAACAGCGATTCCAGCCCTGGCAGATCAGCCAGGTTGAGGGCGGTGGCGATGGCCTGATCACCGGCTATTACGAGCCGCTGTTGCATGGCAGCCGATTCCCCACCTCGCGTTATCGCTACCCACTCTATGGGCCGCCGGACGACATGTTGGTGGTCGATCTGGCCGCCATTTATCCGGAGTTGAAGACCCTGCGCTTGCGCGGCCGCCTGCAGGGCAACAAGGTGGTGCCCTACTGGAGCCGCGCGGAAATCGAGGCGGGCGCGGCGCCGGTGCGCGGCAAGGAAATGCTTTGGGTGGAAGACGCGGTGGAACTCTTTTTCCTCCAGGTGCAGGGCTCCGGCCGCGTGCGCCTGGAGAATGGAGACATCGTCCGCGTCGGCTTCGCCGACCAGAACGGCCATCCCTACCGCTCGATCGGCAAGTGGCTGATTGAAAAGGGCGAAATGACCCTGGACAAGGCCTCCATGCAGGGTATCAAGGAGTGGGGACGGAAGCATCCGGAACGCTTGCCGGAATTGCTCAATGCCAACCCCAGCTATGTGTTTTTCCGTGAGCTACCCAGCCAGGGGTCCGGTCCTCTGGGCGCCCTGGGGGTGCCGCTTAGCAGCGAACGCAGCATCGCCGTGGACCCGCGCGGCATCCCGCTGGGCGCGCCGGTCTGGCTGGCCACGACCCGTCCCAACGCCAGGGAAGCCCTGAACCGATTGGTGCTGGCGCAGGACACCGGCAGCGCCATCCGCGGCAACGTGCGTGCCGACTTGTTCTGGGGCTTTGGCGAGGATGCCGGCAAATTGGCCGGCGCCATGAAGCAGAAAGGCCGCATGTGGCTGCTGCTGCCGCGCGATTACCCCCTCCTCACGAACAGCAAGTGACACGCTGAAAAAATCATCAAAAATGACAAATAAAAAATAATTTGCATGATTTTGTTGTTTTTGCTATAAAGCAGCCATTTCGGGTCGAGATCAAGGGCAAACCCGCCGAAAGGCGGAGGCGCAAAGCCACGGGCCTAAAGCCAACGCGAATGCCAAAGCAGGCGCGAAAGCAACGGTAGCCGAGCTGCATCTCGGAACGCGCGATGTCTTAAGACGTCTTTTCGGACGTCCTTCTCGCCGCTCCATAGCAACCTTATCCGACCGAGTCGGTTAACGGTTTGCGAAAGGAGCGGCAGCATGAAACATCTCTCGGCTCAACTCGGAACACGGTTCGGTTCCTTCCCCATGGCCTCCCCTCAGGCGGGTTTCAGCATGCTGGAAGTGCTGGTGACCCTGGTGGTGTTATCCACCGGCTTGCTGGGGGTGGCCAACCTTCAGGTCGATGCCCTGCGCGGCAACCAGGGCGCCTATCTCGCCTCGGTGGCGGCGCAGCAGGCGCAGGACATGGCTGAGCGCATGAACGCCAACCCGGCGGGCGTGATGGCCAATCAATACGACGTAATCGACGCCAGCATTCCCGACATCGAGGTGAACTGCCAGAGCGGCGACTGCACCCCGACACAGCTTGCCCAGTTCGACCACAACCGCTGGAACACCAGCAACCAGGCGCTGTTGCCCAATGGGGCCGGCCAGGTCGCGGAAATCAGCGCCGGCATCTTCCTGGTCGGCGTGCGCTGGCACGATCGGCAGTTGGCCGGCGCCAGTGGTTGGCAGACCGGCACGGACGCCGCAACCGCCTGTGGCGAGCCGGCGGCCGATACCCGCTGCTTCTTCCTGAGGCATCAATCATGAAAACCCCATTGAACCGTCGCGAAGCGGGCGTCTCCCTGGTGGAATTGATGGTGGCCTTGTCCATCGGCCTGTTGTTGACTGTCTCGGTGGGCTACATCCTCTCTGGCAGTTTGCAAATCTTCCGTGTGCAAGGCGAAAACGCCCGTATTCAGGAGTCCAGCCGTTTCCTCATGGACACCCTGGGCCGCCAGATCACTCAGGCCGGCTACGCTGCGATCTCTACTGACTACAGCGACCCCAAACTCGCCTTTGCCGGCACGCCTATCAGTGGCGAGCATGGCGTGGTCGCCACCCGCGCCGGTGAGCGCAAGGACGGCAGCGACTACCTGGCGGTGAGTTTTGATGCCAGCACCGATTGCCAGGGCAATGCCGCCGCCAGCGGCACGGTACAGAACGAGTTCTTCCTGAATGCCAATGAGGAACTGGTTTGTGCCAGTGGCGGCGGCGCCCCCGAAGTGCTGGCCGATGGCGTGGAAACCTTCCAGGTGCTCTACGGCGTCGATGCCGACGGCGATTACAGCGTCGAGCGCTATGCCGCCCAACCCGGCGACTGGAGCCAGGTGCGCACTGTGCGGGTCTGCGCGGTGGTCCGAGCGTTCAGCCGCGGCACCAGCCCGACCGCCCAGCAATACCAGGATTGTTCCGGTACCCCCCAGACCGCGCCCGACACCCGCCTGCGCCGTGTCCTCAGCGCCACGTTCCAACTCCGCAATCGCGGCTTGTAAGGAGATCGCCATGAAAGCCCCCATGAAACAGTTTCGCGGCAACCGCAAACAACAAAGTGGCATGTCGCTCATCGCCAGCCTGACTTTCCTCGGTGTGCTCACCGCCTTGGGTTACTCCTCCATCACCACCGCCTTCATGCAGGAACGCATGTCCGGTGCCTGGCAGGATCGCAAGCAAGCCAGCCAGGCGGCGGAAATGGCGCTGCGTGATGCCGAGGCCTATATCGCCGCTTCCCTGAACGGGCTGACCGGCTTCAACCGCGCCTGCACCAACGGCCTTTGCTATAACGGCCCGCAAGGCTATGCCGCCAATACCCCGGAAGGCATGGCCAGCACTGTCTGGAACACTTCAGGAATTTTCGAAAATGCCGATAAGACCATCGACTATGGGGAATTGACCGGGGCCACCAGCATCAACGGCGTCCTGCAACAACCCCGTTATCTGATCGAAGGCTTCCGCAAGCAGCACGCGGGCCAGGGTGAGAGCATCTACTACCGCATCACGGTGCGCGCGGTCGGTTCCCACCCCGGCACGATGGTGACCTTGCAGGAGATTTACCGTGCTTGAGGGGTAGATGATGAAATGCTTCTGGAACTGGTTGAGTGCATGCGTAGGATGGGGTGAGGAACGAACCGCATCGACGGATGCAGCCGCGGGCGATGCGGTTCGCTACGCTCACCACATCCTACTGCTCTTGCTGTTGAGCGCCCCGGCCCAGGCCCTCGATCTCTCCCCGCGCCCCTTGTTCATCAGCTCCAGCATTCCGCCACAGGTGATGCTGGATGTCTCCAAGGATCAGCAGCTCTACAAGAAAGCCTACAACGACTATTCCGATCTCGACGGCGATGGCCAACTGGAGACCGGCTACAAACACGCCATCGACTACTACGGCTATTTCGATCCGTACAAGTGCTACAGCTATTCCGCCGGCAATCTGCGGTTCGAGCCCAACTCGACGACGGACAACAAATATTGCATCGGCCTGTGGAGCGGCAATTTCCTCAACTGGGCGACCATGACCCGCATGGATGCGGTGCGCAAACTACTCTACGGGGGCTTGCGTTCGACCGACCAGACTTTCGCCGCCGGTGGCGCCAACGCGCTCACCGTGCTGGAACGCGCCTACCTGCCCACCGACGCCCATGCCTTCGCCAAGTATTACAACGGCACGGATATCGACCGCCTCACGCCCTTCTCTTCCGCGGCCACGCCCCCTCCGGTGGCCAGCGTCAGCAACCTGGCGATTCCCGCGGGCGTGCCCGCCGCGATGGTTTTCACGGTAGCGTCGACCGCGGGCTTCGCCTATGGCGACCAGGTGGTGATCCGCGCCGTCAGCGACCCAACTACGAATTACCTGGTCGGCGCGGTCAGTTGTGTCAACGGCACCGGCATCAACATGTTCAATGGCCTGGTCGCCGGTTCCAATGGCTGCGCCGCTGGACAGATCAAGGTGGTGCTGGAGCAAGTCCACGGCGCGGGGACTTACAACGCCTGGAGTATCGAGAACTGGACCCAGACCGGCATCACGATCTGCAATGCCACCCTGGGCATCAATACCGACAAATCCCAGAACAACACCCATTCCCCTCTGATTCGTGTCGCCAAGGGCAATTTCGCGCTTTGGGCAGCGAACGAGCGTTGGCAATGCCTGTGGCGGGAGGAGGGCTCCAACCCAGGCGAAAGCACCGCCAGCCTGTCGGGCGCCACCCGCACCAACGGCAACCGCGCCGCGCTCACGGGCCTCTACGCCAGCAGCCTGTCGCCCAACAAGACCACGACCGCCAGCGGCCGCATCGCTAATGGCCTGGGTTCCTACGATTACGTGGCGCGGGTCAAGGCCTGTGTGCCGGGGCTGCTCGGCACGGAGCGCTGCAAGCAGTATCCCAACGGCAACAGCAAACCCATCGGCCTGTTGCAGTACTACGGCGACGCGGGCCAATTGCAATTCGGCCTGATGACGGGCAGCTACGCCAAGAACATCTCCGGCGGTGTGCTGCGCAAGAACGTCGGGCCGATCACGGATGAAGTCAACGTCGGTAGCGACGGGACTTTCGTGCAACCCGCCACGCCACCGAACAGCCCGCGTACCACTAATTCCGCCGCCACCCCGGCCGGCATCATCAACAGCCTCAATTACCTGCGCATCTACGGCTACAGCTACAGCGATGGCACCTACCTGGGCGCCAGTGGCGACAATTGCACCTGGCAGCTCACCAGCCTCACGGAAAATTCCTGCACCAGTTGGGGCAACCCGATGTCCGAGGTGTATTACGAGTCGCTGCGCTATTTCGCCGGGCAGAGCGCCACCGCCGCGTATGCCTACGCCAACGGCGGCAGCAAGGACAACCTCCTCGGTCTGCCGCTGGCTACCTGGAGTGACCCGCTTACCACAACCAACTACTGCGCCCCACTCAACGTGGTCATGTTCAACGCCAGCGTCTCCAGCAACGACGAAGACTTGGGCGGCACGCAGATGACGGCCATTGGCAGCGCCAGCACCGCCAGCAGCCTGACCGACACGGTGGGCGCCGGCGAAGGCCTCAACGGCCACAGTTTCTTCATGGGCAAGAATGGCACCGACAACAACGAGCTATGCAGCGCGAAGACGCTGAACAGCCTCGGCGGCATCGCCGGCATCTGTCCGGAAGGCCCGACCCTGCAGGGTTCCTGGCTGATGGATGGCCTCGCCTACCAGTCCCACACCCAGCGCATCCGCGGCGACCTGGCGATTCCCGACGACGATGCAAAATCCCTGAAAGTGAATAGCTATGGCGTGCAACTGGCCACCAACGTGCCGCAGATCCGCATTGCCCTGACCGGTGAAGCCAGCCCGCGCGTGATCCTGCAACCGGCCTATCGCTTGTTCAACGGCAGCCCGCAGGGCGGCGGACAACTGGTGGACATGAAGATCGTTTACCAGGCCGTCACCGCCACCACGGCCGACGGCATGGCCTATCTCAACTGGGAAGACAGTGAGCAAGGCGGCGACTACGACCAGGACGTCTGGGGCGTGATTGCCTGGCACCTCGACCGCAACGCCAACACGCTGACCGTCACCACCAAGACGATCGCCGAATCCACCGGCAATCCACAGGGCTTCGGCTATATCGTCAGCGGCACCACCCAGGATGGCCCGCACTTCCATTCCGGCATCGAAGGCTTCAACTACACCGATCCCACCGGCATCAGCGTCAGCCCGATCACGAAAGTGAATGGGACCGGCGGTTGCAGCAACTGTCAGCTTGCCGACGCCGCCAGCGCCGCCACCTACACCCTGGGCGCGGCCACCGCAGAAACCCTGAAAGACCCGCTCTGGTACGCCGCCAAGTGGGGCGGGTTCAGCGAGGCCAACGGCGCCAATAGTCTGCCCGACCAGGCCACCGAATGGGATAGCCGCACCAGCACGGGCGCCAATGGCAGCGACGGCATCCCTGACAACTATTTCCTGGTGTCCAACCCGCTCGGCCTGGAACAGGCGCTCGACCGCACCTTTACCGCCATCCTGGAGCGAGCCGCCGCCAGCGCGGTGAGTACCAACTCCACTTCGATTCGTTCCGACAGCCGTCTCTACCAGGCGCGCTTCAACGCCAATGGCTGGAGTGGCCAAATGCTGGCTTACACCATCGCCGCCAACGGCACGGTGGGCAGCAACGAGGAGTGGGATGCCGCCACCCTGTTGCGCACCCAGGTAGGCGTCAGCGCCGACTCGCGCAACCTGATCACCTACGGTTCGGTCAGTCGTGATGGCTTGCCCTTCACCTGGGCTGGCCTAAATGGCCAGGCCGCGCAACTTGACGCGCTCAACCGCGATGCCGCCGGCAGTCTGGACAATCGCGGCGCCGACCGCGTCGCCTGGCTGCGCGGGCAAACCCAGCATGAAGGCAAATCCGCCGGCCAGTTGCGGGAACGCAGCGCGGGCCCCTTGGGCGACATCGTCAACTCCAACCCCATATACATGGCCCCCCCCGCCGCCGGTTACTCGGACGTGGATTACCCGGGCTATGAAGCCTTCGCCAGCACCTGGCGCACTCGCCCTCCTATCGTCTGGGCGGGTGGCAACGATGGCATGTTGCATGGCTTCAACGTCAAGGCGGGGGATGCCAACCTTGGCAAGGAGGTCCTCGGTTACGTCCCCGCCCCGGTTTACGCCAACCTGAGCCAGCTCACGGCCCAGGGCTACAGCCACCGTTATTTCGTCGACGGCAGTCCGATGTTGGCTGATGCGGTGGTGAACGACGCCTGGAAGACCGTGCTGGTGGGGGGGCTCAATGCCGGTGGCAAGGGTTACTTCGCGCTGGATGTGACCGACCCGGATGCCACTTTCATCCAGACCCGCGCCGCCGATCTGGCGCTGTGGGAATTCACGGTGGATGATGACGCCGACCTCGGCTACACCTACAACTGGCCGGCAAGGAACCTGTCCAATGGCCAGTCGCGTCAGATCGTGCGCATGAACGACGGCCGCTGGGCGGTGATCGTCGGCAACGGCTACAACAGCGGCGCCGGCAAAGCCGCCCTGTACATCCTGTTTCTCAACGGCGGCACCGATGGCACCTGGACGGTAGGGAGCGACTACATCAAGCTGGTGGCCGAATCCGCAAGCGGCAGCAATGGCCTTTCCACTCCGGTGCCGTTTGACCGCAATGGTGACGGCAAGGCCGATGTGATCTATGCCGGCGACCTCAAGGGCAATCTGTGGAAGTTCGATGTCAGTAACGCCGACCTTGGCCAGTGGCAGGTCGCCCTGGCCGGGCAACCGCTGTTCACCGCCCACGACGGCGCCGGTAATGCGCAGCCCATCCTGGCGCCGCCGGAAATCACCGTGCACAAACTGGGCGGCGTGATGCTGCTGTTTGGCACCGGCAAATACCTGGAAGCCGTCGACACCACCAGTACCGCCGTGCAAAGTTTCTATGGTGTATGGGATCGCGCCGGCGCCGGCGGTGGCGCCCTGGCCGGGGAGGCGATCGCTGGGAGGCAATGGTTGCTCGGCCAATCGCTCAACGAATACGCCGCCGGCAGTGTGATCGACGGCCACACCACCACGATCGGCGTGCGCGTACCTACCGGCTCGCCGGTAATCTGGTGCAACGCCGCCGACCTGGCCAGTTGCGAAAATGGCGGCGTGCCCAGCGCTTACCTGGGCTGGCGCCTGGATCTGCCGAGCGCCGGCGAACGTCTCACCGGCATTCCGCAACTGATCAACGGCGTCATCTACTTCAGCACCTTCATCCCCAGCGACGCCCCCTGCGAGCATGGCGGCGACGGCTGGCTGATGGCGCTGGACTACGCCAACGGTACCCTGCTTGCCTATCCCGCCTTCGACAGCAACGGCGACGGCATCCTGAATGCCGATGATGCCCGCAGTGGCGGTATCAAGACTGGCGCCACCCTGGGCGGCGCCACCTTCCTGCGTGCCGGCAGCAAAACCGGCACGGGGGTCGCGCTGCTTAACCTTCTCACCGGTGATCTCGTGTCCATCGCCAGCAACCTCGGCGCTGGCGTTGGCGGCCGGGTGAGTTGGCATGAGGTGGTGGAGTAGGTCGGGGCAAAATGGGGTAGCGCTATTTTTGGCAGACCCCATTTTGCCGTTCAGTTGCGGTGCCTGACCGTATGCCCAGCCCAGCCGAAACCCTACCTATTCTCTACCGTGGCGACTGGCTTATCGCCATCCACAAGCCCGCCGGCCTGCTGGTGCATCGTAGTGGCCTCGACCGCCACGAAACCCGCTTTGCGCTGCAAATCCAGCGCGATCAGATCGGCCGCGTGGTATGGCCGCTGCATCGGCAAGCCCACATTTAACACCCACCCCAACACCCCCTTATAAATCAGCCCATTACGACTGATTGCGCATCCCTCAGGCACTACAACCGCGTCATCCACCGT
>PFJX01000003.1 GCA_002784045.1 Hydrogenophilales bacterium CG_4_10_14_3_um_filter_63_21 | reverse complement strand
TGGACCTGGAGGCCCATGCCGGGCAGCCCCCGTCGCGCCATGACGACCGGGGCTTTCGCGAAGGCAACGACATCGGGATAGCGGGTGCCGACGAAACTTGCCGGGCTCCCCATGTCGCTGGCGGCGATGGCATCGCCTTGGGCATTCATGATCCAGATGGCATCCACCCCCAGGTGTCTGGCCGCTTGCGACAGATGTCGATGCAGCGGGGCCAACGCGGCGCTCTTGCTCCACGCCTGTTTGCGCTGCTCCAGTGTCCACCCGGCGGGCGCGGCGGGGACTCGCCGCAGGCTCGCGCCGATGTCTTCTTCCCGCGCGATGTAGGCCGCGATGCCAATCAGGTTGTCGATACTCTGGCCCATGATTTTGGCGATGGTCTCGGCGCGCGCCGTGCTGGAAAGCCTGGCCGCGGCGACCAGGTCGTCGTTGGCGCGGCGCATGAGCTGCCCCGCGACGAACCAGGAGACGATCAGCCAAAGCAGCACGCAGGCGCCCAGCACAGCGAACCAGCGTCGTTTCCGGGCTTGCTGACGCGCCAGGATGTGGATCATGGTTGGCCTCCCCGCTTATCCCAAGGTAGGGCGGATGCCCGCAAGGGATACCGTCCCCGGCGCAATGGGCGCCGAGGACATACCCGAAGGGCGACCCGCCCTACGCGCCGAAAGGAAGATCATTGCCCGCCTCCGCGTCTGCCCCAGTTCAGAGCACCACCGCGCGCGATGTCCTGGAACAGGCTGGCGCCGAGGCCTTCCGCTTCCCGCGCCAGATCGCCATGCGCCAGCAGCGACTGCGGCTGCCGGGCGAGCAGATCGAGGAATACCGGCATCAGTTCGGGATCGCGCCAGCCACGCGCGGTTTCCTCTTCCAGAATGGCGACCACCTGTTGTAACGGCAGCGCCGGCTTGTAGGGGCGGGAAAAACTCAGCGCATCGAAGATGTCGACGATCTGGAACACCCGCGCCAGCAGCGGGATGGCCTCCCCCGCGAGGCCATGCGGATAACCGCTGCCATCCCAGCGTTCATGGTGGTGGCAGATGATCGGCGCGGTCAGGCGCATGCTCTTGAGCGGCTCGCACAGCGCGGCGCCGATGCGGGGGTGCTGGCGCATGATGGCCCACTCGTCCGCGTCGAGCGGGCCGCGCTTGCGCAGAATCGCATCGGAAATGCCCAGCTTGCCGATGTCGTGCAGCACCCCGGCGCGGCGCAGGGCGGTGAGTTCCTCGCCGTTGCGGCCTAGCGCCTCGCCGAACACCACCGCGTTATGCGCCAGGCGGGTGCAATGGTCGCCGGTGTATTCGTCCTTGGCCTCCACCATCCGCGCCAGCGCGAACAGCACCGCCTCGGCGGAGTCCAGTTGATCGGTCATGCGCTTGTGGTGCACCGCCGAATCCACCCGCGCCATCAATTCCATCGGGTGATAGGGCTTGCGGATGAAATCGTTGGCGCCCTCGCGCAGGCTGATCGCCAGGTCATCATGGCCGCCAAAGCCGGTCACCATGATCACCGGCAACATACTCATTCCCAGTTCCGCGCGAATCCAGCGGCACACCTCGTTGCCATCCATGCCCGGCATCCGCACATCCAGCAGCACGACGTCGAATTCCTGCTCACGCAGCATCGCCAGCGCCGCCGCGCCATCGGCCGCCTCGCTCACCTTGTACTTGGGAGATTCCAGAATCTCCCGCTCCAACATGCGCTGAGTCGGCTCGTCATCCACCACCAGCACTCGGTAGGGATAACTGTCCTGAAACGCGGATTCCTGTGCCTGCATGGTCATCTCCGGCCACCCGCGGGCAAAGCGGCCCGCTCGAAGCGCTATAGCGGCAGACGGAGGAAGAACTTGATAGCCGCCGGCGGACAGGGCAAGCGCTACCGGGCCGAGTAGGCGGCTGGCAAGGAGCGACGACGCGCATGGCCGCTCCCCGCAAGCAGGCGCGGCGCGGCCAGACGGTGCGCCAGCCGTGTGCCATCGGGTGCGTAGCGGGTTCACCCAAACGGTGAGCGTGATCGAAGGCGCAGACCTCGTCACCCATGCGGCCTCCCGAGGGGAATCGAGCGCTCAACCAAGGAATCAAGGTTCAAGCATGGCCTCCCTTATCGTTGCTGTTGCGGGTAGCGAGCAGGCTGGCCGCCACCGACGACAACAGAATGACGGCGACCAGCCCCAAGGCCAGGCCGATGGGTACCTTGTAAAAATCGACGATCAGCATCTTCACACCCACGAATACCAGCACCAGGGCCAGGCCGTACTTGAGCAGATGGAAGCGGCCGTTGAGGTCGGCCAGCAGGAAGTACAGGGAGCGCAGACCCATGATGGCGAAGATGTTGGAGGTGAACACGATGAATGGGTCGGTGGTCACGGCGAAGATGGCCGGAATGCTGTCCACCGCGAAAATCACGTCGGAGGTCTCGATCACCATCAGCACCAGAAACAGCGGGGTGAACCAGCGCACGCCGTCCTGCATCACCGTGAACTTCTCGCCGTGGTAATCGTGGCTGATGCGTAGATGCCGGCGCAGCCACCGCAGCACGGGGTTCTTCGCCAAATCGGCCGCCTTGTCGGCGAAGATCAGCATCTTGAAGCCGGTGATCACCAGGAAGGCGCCGAACAGGTACAACACCCAGTGGAACTGCTGCACCAGCCAGGCGCCGGCCAGGATCATGCCGGCACGCAGCACAATAGCCCCGAGCACGCCGTAGATCAGCACCCGGCGCTGCTGCTCCGTCGGCACGGCAAAAAAGCTGAAGATCATGATGAACACGAAGATGTTGTCCACCGACAGCGATAGTTCGATGACATAGCCGGTGAGGAACTCCAGCGCCTTCGCGTTGGCCACCTCGCGCCCCAGCGTGCCATCCAGCCACCCCCAGAGCAGCGCGCAGAAAGACAGCGACAGGGCCACCCAGACCCCGGTCCAGCCCAGCGCCTCGCGGGCGCTGACCTTGTGCGCGCCACGCCCGCCGAGGACGAACAGGTCCAGCGCCAGCATGGCCAGGACGAAGGCGATAAAGCCCACCCAGAAGATGGGAGTAACGACGCTGGTGAGTTCCATTTAGCGGCGCACGCCCGCGTTCGCCGCTTCCAGGGCGGCGATGCGCTCTTCGATCGGCGGGTGGGTCATGAACAGGCGCTTCAGGGCGCCGCCGGTGCCGCCGGCGATGCCGAAGGCGGCCATCTTGTCCGGCAGCGGCGCGGGATGCAGATTGCCCAGGCGACGCAGGGCCGCGATCATGTTCTGGCGACCGGCGAGCGAGGCGCCACCGGCGTCGGCGCGGAATTCACGGCGGCGCGAGAACGCCATGACGATCATCGAAGCCAGGAAGCCCAGCACCAGTTCCGCGATGATCAGGGTGACGAAAAACGCCGGCCCCTGGCCGCGCTCGGTCTTGAACACCACCTTGTCGACCAGATGGCCGATCACGCGCGAGAAGAACATCACGAAGGTGTTCACCACGCCCTGAATCAGCGCCATGGTCACCATGTCGCCATTGGCCGCGTGCGACACCTCGTGGCCCAGCACGGCTTCCGCCTCCTCCCGGGCCATGCTCTGCAACAGGCCGGTGGAAACGGCGATGAGGGAACTGTTCTTGCTCATGCCGGTGGCGAAGGCATTCACGTCGGGCGAATCGTAGATCGCCACTTCCGGCATCTTGATGCCGGCCGCCTGCGCTTGCCGCGCGACGGTCTGCAGCAACCAGAGTTCGCTCGGCGTGCGCGGGTCGGTGATGGCCTGGGCGCCCACCGATTTCTTCGCCATCCACTTGGAAATGGCCAGCGAGATGAACGCGCCGCCGAAACCCATGATGGCGGCGAATATCAGCAGCGCGGAAAGATTCAGGCCGTTTTCATTGAGATAAGGCTCCACCCCCAGCAGGCGCAGGGTGATCGAAAGCACAAGCACGATGGCGAGGTTGGTGGCGAGAAACAGGACGACGCGTTTCATCGGGGTACTCCTTGAAAGCGATAACAGGCCGCCATCCTAGCCTGGACTTATCATCAATAGAATTCGAATATTCCTTACTAATCAATCGGAAAATACGAACGTGATCAACTACAAGCAATTGCACTACTTCTGGCGCGTAGCCAAGGATGGCGGCATCACCCGCGCCAGCGAACGCCTGCACCTGACCCCGCAGACGCTGTCCGGCCAGATCGCCGTGCTGGAAAGCACGCTCGGCGTCAGCCTGTTCCGCCGCGTCGGTCGCCGCCTGGAACTCACCGACCTGGGTGAATTAGCCCTGTCCTATGCCGACGAGATTTTTCGTGCCGGTGGCGAACTGGAGGAAGTGCTGCGTTCCAGCCCAAGCGGCCGCCCACTGCTGTTCCGGGTGGGCCTGGCCGACGTGCTGCCAAAATCCCTCGCCTACCGCCTGCTCGCCCCCGCCATGCAATTGCCCGAGCCGGTGCACCTGGTGTGCCGCGAGGACAAGCTGCCACGCCTGCTGGCGGAACTGGCCATCCACCACCTCGACCTGGTGCTATCCGACAGTCCCATGCCGGCCACGGCCGAAGTGAAAGGCTACAGCCACAAGCTGGGCGAATGTGGCGTGAGCCTTTTCGCCCGGCCGGATCTGGCCGCGCGCTTGCGGGGCGAGTTTCCCGCCTGCCTGGAAGGCGCCCCACTACTGCTTCCAGGCGAGGGCACCGTCCTGCGCGGCCACCTGCTGCGCTGGCTGGCGGCACAGGACATCAAGCCGCGCATCGTCGGCGAATTTGACGATAGCGCCTTGATGCGCGCCTTCGGCCAGGGGGGTGGCGGCGTCTTTCCCGCCCCCACATTGATTGCCAAAGAAGTCTGCCAACAGGACGGCGTGCAGGTCATTGGCCAGGCTGAAACACTGCTGGAAAGCTTCTACGCCATCTCGGTGGAACGCCGCCTGTCCCACCCGGCGGTGCTCGCCATCCTGCAAGCCGCCAGCCAGGAATTATTTGCGGCAAACGAACACGCGGGCGCATTCAATCGCAGTTTCTAGCAGCCTGTCGGAGTTTGGTCGCCGATAGCGAAAATTGGCCCCGTCGAGCCCGTTTTTTGCCGGATTTGCCGCCGCATAGCCGTTCTATGGGGCAAAAAGCCGGTGAAAAAGGGGCCGGCGCGGTCGGTTTGCAGCCGGTCGGAGTTTGGGCACGGCCCACGATCCGTCTCGGCGGTGTGGAGCGAAACGTCTGAAAGTAATGCCGCCACACGCCATCGAGGCTTGCGTGCCTGCCGCTATAATTCCGCGCCTGTTGTTACCCCCGCTTTTTTCCAACTATGCCCGCCTCTCCCGCCCCCGCTTATCTCGATCCCCAATCTCGGCTCATCGCCCTGCTCGAACAGGCTCTACGCCAGGTTGCCGCCGAAGTTGCCACCAACTTGCCGCTCCAGGTCGAACTGGAGCGCCCCAAGCAGGCCAGCCACGGCGACTTTGCCTGCAACGTGGCAATGCAGTTGGGCAAGGCCATGAAACGCAATCCGCGCGAACTGGCCCAGGCGGTCATCGCCGCCCTGCCGGCTTCCGATCTGCTGGAGAAGGCCGAAATCGCCGGCCCCGGTTTTATCAACCTGTTTCTCAAGCCGGCCGCCTGGCAGGGTGTCGCGGCGGAGGTGCTGGCACAGGCAGACGCATACGGCAGCGGCAACCTTGGCCGCGGCGCGAAGGTGCAGATCGAATTCGTCTCCGCCAACCCAACCGGTCCGCTGCATGTGGGGCATGGGCGCGGCGCGGCATTTGGCGCCAGCCTGTCCAATGTGCTCAAGATGGCCGGCTACGAGGTACAGCGCGAGTACTACGTGAACGACGCCGGCCGCCAGATGGATATTCTGGCGCTCTCCACCTGGCTGCGTTACCTGGCCCTGTGTGGTGAGGTCGTGCCCTTTCCCGGCAATGCCTATCAAGGCGATTACGTGAGCACGATGGCGGATGGCATCTATGCGCTCCATCAGGATCGCTACCAACGCCCCACCGCCGCGGTGATGAAGGGCGTGGCGGCCGCCGAGGAGGATGCGGAAGCCCACCTCGACGCCCTCATCGCCAACGCCAAATCACTGCTCGGTCCCGACTACGCCTATATCCACGGTTATGCCTTGGAAGAGCAACTGGGTGACTGCCGCAACGACCTGACCGAATTCGGCGTTACCTTCGACACCTGGTTTTCCGAGAAGACGCTGCACGAATCCGGCCTCATCGACCGCGCGGTCGAACAGATGAAGAAACACGGCCACCTCTACCAGCAAGACGGCGCCCTCTGGTTCCGCTCCACCGCCTTCGGCGACGAGAAGGACCGCGTAGTACGGCGCGAGAACGGCAGCTACACCTACTTCGCCGCCGACATCGCCTACCACATCAACAAGTTTGAGCGTGGTTTCGACCGCGTCCTGGATGTCTGGGGCGCCGACCACCACGGCTATATCCCGCGGGTGAAGGGCGCGCTCACCGCCGCCGGCCTCGACGCCGACCGCCTCACCGTGGCCCTGGTGCAGTTTGCCGTGCTCTACCGCAACGGCCAGAAGGCCTCGATGTCCACCCGCTCCGGCCAGTACGTCACCCTGCGCGAACTGCGCAACGAAGTAGGCAACGACGCCGCGCGCTTCTTCTACGTGCTGCGCAAATCCGAACAACACCTGGATTTCGACCTCGACCTGGCCAAGTCGCAGAGCAACGACAACCCGGTCTATTACATCCAGTACGCCCACGCCCGCATTTGCAGTGTGCTGAACAGTTGGGGCGGGCTGGAGCGCGACCTGCTGGATGCCGATAGCGGTCTGCTGCAAGAACCGCGGGAACTTGCGCTGCTGAAACGCCTGGCTGAGTTTCCGGAGACGATCAACACCGCCGCGCGCGAGTTGTCGCCGCATGTGATCGCCTATTACCTCAAGGAACTGGCGGCCGACTTGCATGGCCTCTATGTCGCCTGCCAGTTCCTGGTGGCCGACGAGGCGCTGAAACAGGCGCGCTTGTTGCTGATCGCCGCCACCCGCCAAGTGCTGAACAGCGGCCTCGCCCTCCTGGGGGTCTCCGCGCCGGAGAAGATGTAAGCGCATGGCCAGACGCGAAGCCAAACCGGCACACCGTGAGGAACCCGGACGCGGGGGCCGGAAACCAGGCGGCCTGTTCCTGGGGCTGTTACTCGGCCTGATCATCGGCCTGGTCGCCGCCGCCGGCCTGGCCTGGTATTTCAACCTTCGAACCGGCGAGTTCAAGCCGGTGGCACAAGGGCGTGAACCCCCCCTCCCGGTACCCCCGGACCCGCGGGTCGAACCGGCCAGGAAGCCCACCATGGCGCCCGCCGCCAGCGAACCGGAAGCGGCCGCGGCGACGGCAACGGCGAAGCCACGCGAGGCCACTCCCCGTGAAGCCACCGCCCCAATCCAGGAGCGCAAGCCCACCCCGGCGCGCGAGCCGCCCCCCTCGCGCGTGCCACTCACCTTCTACGGCATTCTCCCCGGCGAAAAACCGGCCAAGGCGGTGGAGCCGCCGAAATCGAAGGAACTTTGGTGGCTGCAAGTCGCCGCCTTGAAAAACGCCTCCGACGCGGACAAGCTGAAAGCCCGCCTCGCCCTGCTGGGCCTGGAAGTGTCCACCCAGAAAGTGGAAAACGCCGAGCAGACCCTCTACCGGGTGCGGGTGGGCCCTTACAAGCGGGATGAGGATGCCTTCGCCGACCTGGACACCCTGTCGGCCCACAATTACGAACCCCGTTTGTTCAAGGAACCTGTGAAAGGAGCTGTGCCGTGATGAAACTTTTTGCCCCCCTCTTGTCAGCCCTGCTGTTCGCCAGCACCCCCGCCGCCGCCCTCGAATGGGGTAAGGACTATGTTGAAGTTCCCGCGCAACCGACCTCGGTCAAACGCGGCCAGGTCGAGGTGCTGGAATTCTTCTGGTACGGCTGCCCACACTGCTTCCATCTGGAGCCTGAACTCAATGCCTGGGTGAAAAAATTGCCCCGGAATGTCGTATTCAAGCGGGTACCCGGCGTCCTGAACGAGAGTTGGTTGCCGCTCGCGCGCGCCTACTACGCGCTGGAAGCGGTGGGTTTGCAGGAAAAGCTGCATGGCGAGGTGTTCAATGCCATCCATGTCGAACACCTCGATCTCAACCCCCCCGGCGCATTCCTCGATTGGGCCGCGAAACACGGCGCCAATCGCAAGAAGCTGGCCGCCGCCTATGACAGCTTCGCGGTGGACAGCAAAGCCATGCGCGCCCAGCAGATGACGCGCGACTTCAAGCTCAATGGTGTCCCCGCCTTCGTGGTGGCCGGCAAGTACACAACCTCGGCCTATCTCACCGGCGGCAACCCGCAGACTTTCAAGGTCATTGACGAGTTGAGCGCGCTGGAGCGCAAGGGGAAGAAATGACCCTCAGCGCTTCAGCAACCCACGCTTGTCCGGCTTGCCGAGCCAGGCATCGGCATCGGGCAACGCGGGTTTCCTCTCGCTGATGACCGGCCACGACTTGGCCAGTTCGGCGTTGAGGGCGATAAAGATGCGCTGCTCCTCCGGCACATCGTCCTCAGCGAAAATGGCCTCGGCCGGGCATTCCGCCACGCACAAGGAGCAATCAATGCACTCCTCGGGGTCGATCGCCAGAAAGTTCGGGCCTTCGTGGAAGCAATCCACCGGGCACACTTCCACACAATCGGAAAATTTACAGTTGATGCAGTTCTCGGTGACAACGTAGGCCATTCTTTCCTCGCTATGAGTTTTTCGCTAGGATAGCGGCCAGTCACGCACCCGCCTCCGGCCATCCACGGCCAATATCATACGATCTTCCAGGCAACACCTCATTTCCATCCCTCAGAGGTTCCACATGAGCGAACACATCCATTACGTCACCGACGACACCTTCGAACAGGAAGTTCTGCAATCCCCCATGCCCGTGCTGGTGGATTACTGGGCGGACTGGTGCGGCCCCTGCAAGATGATTTCCCCCATACTCGATGAGGTGGCGAGGGAATATGCCGGCCGCCTCAAAGTCTGCAAACTCAACATCGACGAGAACCAGGCCACCCCGCCCAAGTTTGGCATCCGTGGCATTCCCACCCTGATGATTTTCAAGAATGGCAATGTGGAAGCCACCAAAGTGGGCGCGCTCTCCAAGTCGCAGCTCACCGCCTTTGTTGACAGCAACATCTAAGTTCCGCTAGCTTCCCGGCGTCCGGTGTTCTGCCGGACGCCTCTCTCCCAGCTCCCCCCGTTTTTCCCCATCCGGCACCCCGCCGGCTCCGCCCTACCCCTATCCACACGCCATGAATCTATCCGAACTCAAGCAATTGCATGTCAGCCAGCTTCTCGAAATGGCCGAAGCCGACAACATCGAGAATGCCAACCGCATGCGCAAGCAGGAACTCATCTTCGCGCTGCTGAAGAAGAAGGCGAAGAACGGCGAGAGCATCTACGGGGGGGGCGTGTTGGAGATCCTGCCGGATGGCTTCGGCTTCCTGCGCTCGCCGGATACCTCCTACCTGTCCAACCCGGATGACATCTACATCTCCCCCTCGCAGATACGCCGCTTCAACCTGCATACCGGCGACAGTATCGAGGGCGAGATTCGCACCCCCAAGGAAGGCGAGCGCTACTTCGCGCTGACCAAGCTGGACAAGGCCAACGGCGGCCCGGTGGAGGCGCTCAAGCACAAGATTTTGTTCGAAAACCTGACGCCCCTATTCCCCAACCAGCCGTTCAAGCTGGAGCGTGACATCAAGTCGGAAGAGAACATGACCGGGCGCATGGTCGACATCGTCGCCCCCATCGGCCGTGGTTCGCGCGGCCTCATCGTCGCCAGCCCCAAATCCGGCAAGACCGTGATGCTGCAACACATCGCCCATGCCCTCACCGCCAACTACCCGGACGCTGTCCTCATCGTCCTGTTGATCGACGAGCGGCCGGAAGAAGTGACGGAAATGCAGCGCACCGTGCGCGGCGAAGTGGTCGCCTCCACCTTCGACGAACCCGCCAGCCGCCATGTGCAGGTGGCCGAGATGGTGATCGCCAAGGCCAAGCGCCTGGTGGAACACAAGATGGATGTGATCATCCTGCTCGACTCCATCACCCGTCTGGCGCGCGCCTACAACACCGTGCAGCCGACCTCCGGCAAGGTACTGACCGGCGGGGTCGACGCCAACGCCCTGCAAAAGCCGAAACGCTTCTTTGGCGCCGCCCGCAACATCGAGGAAGGCGGCTCGCTGACCATTCTCGCCACCGCCCTGATCGACACCGGTTCCCGCATGGACGATGTGATCTACGAGGAATTCAAGGGCACCGGCAACATGGAAATCCACCTCGACCGGCGCATGGCGGAAAAGCGCGTCTACCCAGCCATCAACGTCAACCGCTCCGGCACCCGCAAGGAAGAACTGCTGATCGAGGCCAGCGTGCTGCAGAAAATCTGGGTGCTGCGCAAACTGCTCTACCCGATGGACGACCTGGAAGCGATGGAATTCCTCTCCGACAAGATCCGCGCCACCAAGAACAACGCGGAGTTCTTTGATTCGATGCGGCGCGGTTGAGCTGTAGCGCCGGAAGCCGGCGCTACATTACTTCGCTTACCCCTCTCGTGTGAGGGGGCAGCGTCACACCATCACCAGCCCCAATATCCCGAATACCAGCAGCAACACCCCGGCCATGACAATGTTGGGGTTGGGTTCCAGCAGGTGCTGGCGCACTTCCAGATCGACCTTTTGCAAGGGAATGCTGGGCGGATCGGAGGGCTGGATTGCCAGTTGGTAGCGGCCTTCCTTCACGCTCTGGAACAGCACCAGATGCGTTTTGAAGGTGGGATTGTTGTTGCTGGTGCTGCCGGCGTTCAGTTCGAAACCCAGCGGCTTGGCGCTTTCACCTTCGCGGCTAAGCAGCGCGGCATACAAATCCTTGGGTGGGCGGCTTTCTTCCCTGTTCGGCGCGAAGCTGCCCTGGGATTTCAGGATCAGCCCGACCGGCGCCATTTCCGCGGTCATTTTGAATTCCACCGAGCGCCAGGTACCGGCCGCCGCATCCACTCTGGCCAGCGGCACCAGCGCGGCTTGGCTGCCTGAGTAGAACTTGGCGTAAATCCAGTAGGCGGGACCGAGCAGCAGGCCGGCGGCGAGGAGAAGCAGGGAGAAAGTTTTCATGATCGGATACGGTCAAATTCTTCGCGGGCGCGGATAGTAGCTTATGCACGCCACTCCGCCAGCATGGCTTCGAGCCTCGCCTCATCCGCCGGCAGGGTTAGCGCCGCGTCGATGCGGAAGCGTTGCCGCAAGCGGTCCAGCGCGTGCTGGTGTGCCGCCTCATAGAGCACCAGTACCTTTACCTCTTTATTCGACTGCACACTGGCCAACAGCGACTCCAGATTGCTCACGCGGTCGCGGAAGTCGGGCTGAAAATAGAAATCGGCGACGATCACCGTCGGCTTCTCGCGGCGCAGCGAGCTGATCGCGCGGCGCACGGCGAATTCGGTCTGTACCCGGTAGCCCAGGCGTTCGTACAAGGGCCGCAGATTGGGGTAGCCGAGTAGTTCGATGACCGAAAGCAGGGTGCTGGCAGTAACGGTATCCATGAGAAGGCTCAATCCATTGCGCGAGGAGCCTGTCGGACTTTGGTCGTCGGTAGCGAGAAGCGGCCGACGATTCCAACGACAGACAGGCTCCGAGGGCCGACAGTATAAAAGGCATGGCGCCATGGCCACTGGTAGAAGGTAAACGCGACATGCAAACCCACAAAAAATACGGAATCGTTCTATATCAGCAAGCAACAGTTATTCCGTTAGAAGCCGAGAAATAATAAGGCGGACAAATAGGGGTGTGTTGGCGGGATACGCTGCAAGGCACCGGTCGCGCCGCATGGCCATTCCCTGCAAGCGCCCGGCAGCGGAGCCAGAATGTTCGGGTTATTCATGGACAGCCCCTTATTGTTTCTCGGCTCCTTACATAAAACAGAATCGCCCTATCGCTTGCGCCAACCCTTCCCGCAGGAGCCGCCATGAAACCGCTTGTCCGTCTCTTCTCCCTCGCCCGCATCCTGGGTGTTCTCACCGCGCCCCTGTACGTTGCGGCCGCGCCGGTCATGCGCACTCTCACCCTGGGCGCCTACACCACGCCGCGCGAGGCTTATGGCAAGGCCATCATTCCGGCGTTCCAGCGCTACTGGAAGCAGAGACCGGTCAGGACCTACGTTTTCAGACGTTTCTGGCACCCACGCTGGAGCGTGGGAACCAGGCGAAAATCGGCCCCGGCGAGGCCAGTTTTTGACAATTTCGCCGGGCAATAGTCGAACTATTGCCCAAGAAAGCGGCGAAGAATGGGTCGCTACGGTCGGTTTGCAGCCGACGATTCCAAAGTCCGACAGGCTCCTGGGCGAATTTGGCGCGCTGGTGATCGGCGGCGCCATCTCCGGGCAGACCCAGACCACCACCACCTTCATCTACAACGCCCTGGAAGAACGCCAGGAAGCCGCCGCCTACGGCATGGCCCTGATTCTCGCTGTCGCCAGCGCGCTGTTTTTGCTGCTGCTGGAATGGATCAAGCGGCGGCGCGACAAGGAGAAATGAACCCGCATCACCCGTGCTTGATGCGGTTCGTAGCCCGGATGCAGCGCAGTGGAATCCGGGAATTGAGCTTCAGGAGCATGAATCATGAGCATCCGCGTCAGCCACCTCAACAAGCGTTTCGGCAACTTTGTCGCCGTGGACGACGGTTCCCTGGAAGTTGAAAGCGGCGAACTGGTCGCCTTCCTCGGCCCCTCCGGCTGCGGCAAGAGCACCATTTTGCGCATCATCGCTGGCCTGGAAACCGCTGATTCCGGCTCCGTTTACTGCGCCGGCCAGGCCGCCGACCACCCGCATACGCGTGCGCGCGGGGTCGGCTTCGTGTTCCAGCACTACGCCTTGTTCCGCCACATGACGGTGGCGGAAAACATCGCCTTCGGCCTACGGGTGCAGGGCAAAAACCGCGCCGAACAAAGCCGGCGGTGGCTGAACTGCTGGACCTGATCGGCCTGTCCGGACTCGGCTAACGCTATCCCGGCCAGCTTTCCGGCGGCCAGCGCCAGCGCGTCGCCCTGGCACGCGCCATGGCGCCGGGCCGCGGGTATAGTTTCCCGCCATGGCCCTGCTCGAAATCCGCAATCTCACCCGCCGTTTCGGCGCCTTCACGGCGGTGAAGGACGTCAGTTTCGCCGTGGATAGCGGCGAGTTCTTCACCCTGCTGGGGCCATCCGGATGCGGCAAGACCACCCTTCTGCGGATGATCGCCGGCTTCGATTTGCCGGATGCCGGGCAGATTCTGCTCGATGGCCGCGATCTGGTGAGCACCCCGGCCGAGCGCCGACCCATCCACACCGTGTTCCAGAGCTATGCCCTGTTCCCGCATCTCACCGTGGGCCAGAACGTCGCCTTTTCCCTGCGCATGGCCGGGGTGAGTGAAGCCGAGTTGCGGCGGCGGGTGGGGGAAACCCTGGAACAAGTGCATCTGGCGGAACTGGCCGACCACTATCCGCACGAAATCTCCGGCGGCCAGAAACAGCGGGTGGCCCTGGCGCGCGGCCTGGCCAACCGGCCGCGCCTGTTGTTGCTGGACGAACCGTTGGGCGCGCTGGACCTGAAGTTGCGCGAGAAAATGCAACGGGAACTCATCAAGCTGCAACACGAGGTCGGCGTCACCTTCGTCTTCGTCACCCACGACCAGCCGGAAGCCCTGGCTCTGTCGCACCGCATCGCGGTGATGAACCAGGGGCGGATCGAACAACTGGATGAGCCTTCACGCCTTTATGGCTTCCCGAATAACCGCTTCGTCGCCAACTTCATTGGCAACTGCAACCTGCTGGAAGCCACCGTGGACGAGCGCCGCGACGGCGTGCTGCGCCTGGAAGCGGTGGGACTGGGCGAAATCCTGGCGCCGGCCACGAATGAAGTGAAGACTGGCGACAAAGGCGTGCTCGTTCTGCGGCCGGAGCAAGTCCGGATCAGCGCGGCCGCGGCCGCCGAGGGTGACAACCAGTTCCCCGGCAGCGTGCGCGGCTTCCTCTACGTCGGCGACGCCACCACCTATCAGGTCACGCTCGACAACGGCCGGGAACTGGCGGCGCTGCGCCCCAACGATGCCCCCGGCCGCACCCGTTTCTTCGAGGTCGGCGATCGGGTGACGGTGAGCTGGTCACGGGAGACGGGACACTTTGTCCAGGGTTAACGTGAAACAAGCCCACACCCCCGCTGTAGCGCCGGTTTCATCATCCGGGGTGGCCTCAATCCCTGCCCGTCAGGCCATGAGCACTCTATAGCGCATTATTTAGTGCCTGACCGAAAACCCCTCATTTTCAAAAAATCAGGCCATCTGTGATCTGGCACGAGCGACACCCATGGTGTTTTTCACGCATGGCGGCCGTAATTTTGTCGTTTCCATTCTAAGGCCATGATTTTTCGCTGTTTTTAAACGACCGTCTTCCCTGACCCCACGGATCAGACGCCCTTTTTGAGACACTTCCGGCTTGATCGGGTCGCTTGATCAGGCCGCTTGTTTGAACGGAGGAGCGTGCGCTGTGCGATTTTCATTTCTGCGAGCGCGTGCTTGATCCTGTTCCCACAAGAGCGCACCGATGCGATGGATGTTGCGAGCGACCACAGCCCACGCCACATAGCGCTTGAAGCCCTTGATTCCATGATCTCGACAGACGTCGAGTCCATGCACCTCCAGCGCATTGATCGCTGATTCCACCGCCGAATGGGCGCGTCGCGCCTTGACGAAATCGGCGGACTGCTCGATCTCTTGCGCTACTTTTGACAGCTTGCCCTTCCGGGGCAGGGCGACCAGCGTCAGGTGTTCCTGCAAAGCAACCTGATTCTCTTTTGAATGAAATCCTTTGTCGAAACTGCAGGCGGCAAGCCGCGGGAAACGCGTCTTCGCTTGCGTGACCATCGACACCGTCACCTGATCGTCCGTCTTCTTTTCCATCACCTGGTGATGCAGGATGAACCGGTACTGGTCTTCCAGCAGACACACCTTGACGCCCAATTCCACGGGAACCCCCGCTTTACCCTTGCTGATCCATTCGGTGTGCGGTTCAAACAGCGAGAACACCTTCTCTCCATGGGGGATGCTTTCGCCCAGAATGACGCGGCGTTTCGTCTGATCGATCTGGCGCTCGGCATGGGTCATGAACGTCTCGATTTCCAGTTTCCTCACCCCATCCAACTCGCTGCGATTCCCCCGTTGCTCCAGCAGGTTCAGCGTGCCTTTGGCCTTGTCCAGATAGCGCTGGGCGACATCGAGATAGTCTTGATGCGCATTGATGACCAGGGCGGCGTTCTTTGCCTTTTGCTCGTCTGATTGCGCTTTGCTGCGCTTCTTGTTTTGCGCGCGGCGCATGCTGCGTTTGACGTGTCCCACGTTGTAGGCATGTTGCCGCCAGTCGGAGAGGCCGCAGTCTTCGCACCACTGGGCGGTGAGGGTGATGACTTTGCGCATCGCATCAAACAGCAGGTTGATGTCGGTGGGGTAATGCACATCGGTTTCAACCACAAAGGAGTCGCACCGCCCACGCAGGGCTTCGCCGGACTTTTTTTTAGCGACAAGGTGGCCGGAATCCACGACGAGTTGGTTGATCTGGTCGAGCAGTTCGGGGGTGAACAGTCTGACGTTGTCCTTGAGCGTTTGGTAGTGATAGTCGGCCTTGTCAAAGGCGCCGTGGCCGAGCATTTCGCGCAGGGTGTTGTGATGATTGACGAGTTCGTGCAGCCGGTCGTAGTCGATGTTCAAATCCAGGCGGATGACGCCGCAAACAAAGATCGCCCACAGGCTCATGCCCGGTCGACCATTGCGCTTGTCCACCGACGGCGCAATCTGTGCTTCGAGTAACTGGAACAGGGCGTGACGCAACGGCAGGTCGGTGTAGAGGTGCTGCAGGCCGCGCAGGATCTTGGGGATGTCGTCGCGCGATCGCGGGTCAAAGGTGATGGCGGCAATGTCGATTTCGCCGATCTTCATCTGGAGATTTTGTACGACGCGCATCGGGGCATTCCTTGCTTGGCTGGTCACGGGCCGGTGTGTTTTAACCGAAATCGGCTCGCGCCGTCGCGCCACAACGAAGATTTTTGAGAGGCTATTTTTGCAGCCCACTAAACACGAAGATTTGCGGGTTATGGGCCCCGCTTCCCCGTAAATTCGTGAGAATCCGGCCTCAAACTGACATTCAGGCATCATCTTCGCATCGCCTTCGTCGACGGCAATGCCCGCCGTTACTGGGCGGGTGGGGTTTTCGGTCAGGCACTATTTAGCGCACTATTGATAACCCTCTATGGAGTGCGACATGAACCATCTCAGCGCCAACGATCTCAAGGTAAAAGGAGTTTCCGCCATCGAGGCAGCCCTGGCCGATCAATCGGAAGCCATCGTCTCGGTACGTGGCAAGAACCGCTTTGTAGTGATGGACATCGCCCACTACAACTATCTGCGTGAGTGCTAACTCGATGCCGCCCTGGCGGAAAGCCGCGCCGACCTGGCTGCGGGGCGGTTTGCCAAGGGCTCGGTCGAGGAACACCTGGCCCGGCTCGACGCCATGCCATGAGCTACACCCTGGTTTACACCGAGCAGTACGAACGGCGCTCGAAGCGTTTCCTGAAACGCCATCCCGAACTGCTTCAGCCGTATCAGAAAACTTTGCTCATGCTGGAAACCAACCCCTGGCACCCCTCTCTGCGCCTGCATCCCTTGAGCGGCAAGAATCAAGGCCTGCATTCGTTGTCGATCAACCTGTCCTACCGCATCACTCTGGAGTTACTGATCCAGGGCGAAGAGATCATTCCCGTGAATGTGGGGGGCCACGATGCGGTTTCTGAGGCATAAGCATGGCTAGCCAGCGCGGTGAGCGCCTGACCCGCTTAGGCGCCACCGCCCCGCCCACCCTCTTCCTGCTTGCGTTCTTCCTGGTTCCCGCACTGATCGTGGTGCTGGCCTCGTTCCAGTTTCCCGGCGAATTCGGCGGCCTGGCGCCGTTGGCCGACCCCGGTGACGGCCGCGAGCATGGCCTGACGCTGGAGAACATTCAGTTCTTCTTCAGTGATTTCCTGTTCACGGAAATCTTCCTGCGTTCCTTCGTGGTGGCGGCGGAATCCACCCTGATCTGCCTGGTCATGGCTTACCCGGTGGCCTGGCTGATCGCGAAGAGCCCAAAGCAGCACCGCGATTTCCTGGTCCTGCTGGTGATCCTGCCATTCGCCAGCAACTTCCTGATCCGGGTCTACGCCTGGATGATCATCCTGGGGCCGCAGGCGGCGCTGGCGCGGACACTCAACGGCGTGCTCGGCGCCTTCGGGTTCGAGCCGGTGAGCCTGTTGTTCTCGCCTTTCGCGGTGCTGGTGGGGATGGTCTACGTGCACCTGCCATTCATGATCCTGCCGCTCTACACCAACCTGGAAAAACATGACCCGCTGCTGCTCGACGCCGCCCAGGATCTCGGCGCCAACGCCTGGCAACGCTTCTGGCGGGTGACCTGGCCGTTGTCGTTGCCCGGGGTGTTTGCCGGCTCGGCCCTGGTGTTCATCCCGGTGCTGGGCATGTTCGCCATCCCCGACATCCTCGGCGGCACCCGCGACATGCTGATCGGCAACCTGATCAAGGACCAGTTCCTCGGTGTGCGCGACTGGCCATTCGGCGCGACCTTGTCCATCGTGCTCACCCTGTGCGTGCTGGCCCTCGCCGGACTGGCTGCCTGGGCCGGGAAAGCGAGGCGAACACATGCGTAGGCTGCCCGTCTGGCTAAAGCTGGCGGCGGCCGCCAGCTTCGCCTTCCTCTATGTGCCGCTGGTCGTGGTGGTGGCCTATTCCTTCAACGACTCGCGCCTCAACGCCGAGTGGGTGGGCTTCACCCTGGACTGGTATCGGGTGCTGTTCGGTGACAAGGAAATGCAGTTGGCGGCGCGCAACTCGCTGGCCATCGCGCTGGTGGCCAGCCTCTGCGCCACCTTCTTCGGCACCCTAGCCGGGCTGGCCATCCATCGTTACCACCCGCGCTGGCTGGTGTTGCTGGTCATCACCCCGGTGGCGATGCCGGAGATCCTGCTCGGGGTGTCGCTGCTGGTGTTCTTCATCCAGGTGCTGCATCTGACTCTTGGCCTGGTCTCGGTGGTGTTGGCGCACATCACCTTTTCCATCGGTTTCGTCGCCATCGTCGTACGCACCCGCCTGGCCGGCATGGACGAGAGCCTCTTCGAAGCGGCGCGCGACCTCGGCGCCTCGCCGTGGCAGACCTTCCGCCTGGTCACCTTCCCGCTGATTTTGCCGGCGGTGGTGGCGGGCTTCCTGATGGCGTTCACCCTTTCCCTCGATGACTTCGTCATCACCTTCTTCACCGCCGGCGTGGGCGTTTCCACCCTGCCCTTGCAGATCTATTCGATGATCAAGATCGCGGTGACCCCGGAAGTGAACGCCATCTCCACCCTGCTCATGCTGCTGACGTTGCTGCTGGTTGTGGCGGCGTCAAGGATGGACAAGGGCTTCATGAAGGGGGGCGGCTGATGCGCTGGCTCCTGCTGCTGTGCCTGGCCGGCGCCGCCCATGCCGCCGACACCCTCTACCTGTACAACTGGAACAACTACATCTCCGACGCCAGCGTCGCCCGCTTCGAGGCGCAATGCGGTTGCCGTGTGGTGCGGGACTATTACTCCGACAACGAGGAAATGCTGGCCAAGCTGGCGGCGGGGGCGTCCGGGTACGACCTGCTGGTGCCCACCGGCAACGCGGTGGAGGCGTTGATCCGCTCGCGGCAATTGCGGCCGCTGGACAAATCACGCCTGCCTAGTCTGAAAAACCTCAAGCCGGAATTCCTCAACGCCTTTTTCGATCCCGGCAACCGCTACTCCGTGCCCTACGCCTACACGGTGACTCTGCTTGGCTACAACATCGAAAAGCTCGCCGCCCTGAACCTGCCCACCGACACCTGGGCGCTGATCTTTGAGCCGCGTTATCTGGCGAAGTTGAAAGGCCGGGTCACGGTGCTGGACTCGCAGCGCGAACTGATCGCCGCCGCGATGCGCTACCTGGGCTACTCGGTCAACGACCGCGACGCGGCGAAGTGGAACCGGGCGCGCGACCTGATTCTGCGCGCCAAGCCCTACTGGGCGGCGTTCAATGCGTCGAGCTACATCAAGGAACTGACGGTGGGCAACATCTGGCTGGCGCACGGCTATTCCAGCGACATGTTCCAGGCCCGCGCCGACGCGAAGAAAGCCGGCCGGCCATTTCACATCGGCTACTCGATCCCGAAGGAAGGCGCCGTCCTGGCGCTCGATTCGATGGTGCTGCACAAGACCGGGCGCAGCCCGGAGCTGGCGTTGCGGTTCATCGACTTCATGCTGGAAGGGCGGAACTCGTCCGAGCTGACCAACCTGATCGGCTCCGGCAACCCCAACCGCGCCGCGATGCGCTACATCGACCCGGAGTTTTTTCAAGCCAGCGCGGATAATCGCGCGATTTTTCCGGATGCATCCACGCTAGGCCGCCTGGAAATGCTGCGCGATCTGGACCGCAGGCAGCGCCGCATACTCAACCGTCTCTGGACTGAAATCAAACTTCGCTGAACCCCGCCAAGGGATAGGCTCATGTTGCTCGGCTTCGCCATGCTCTATCTGGTCGCATCCCTCGGCATTGGCATGGTTGCCGCCACCTGGCTGCTGTTCGGCCTGTGCTTCACCAAGAAGCTGTATCGCATGAACCTGGCCACCATCGGCGACTTCTACCGCGAGCGCAATGCGTGTTGCGGCCATGCTGGCCGGTTCCCTTGGACTCAGGTCTTCACCTGATCAGAAACGGGCATAAAATGCATGTAGTAACTTTAATCTATGCCGATATACGTATCCCAAGCCGTCATACTCACCCGTAATCATGGCCCAGACCCCCAACATCATCGGCACGACCGTCATGCAGTTGCTCAAGGAACGCGGCGAAGCCGCGACCCCGGAGAACTACGAGCGCACCTACTATGAACTCTCCGGCTTGCCGCGCCCGGCGCCGCCAGCCGAAGTCGGAAAAAACGACCCCGCTTGCATCAACCTGCTCTCCGTGCTGCGCCAGATGGTGCAGGAAATCACCGACAAAACCGAGCATCTGGCCCACGACCTGGGCGAGAAAAATCAGGGCTTGTCGGAGAACGTCAGCAACCTGAAATCCTCCCGCGACAAGAATGAAATCCTGCGCCTGCTGTCCACCGTGGTGATGCAGGCGGGCAGCATCCATAGCACGGTGGAATCGAGCCATCAGGAACTCCTGGAAACGCGCCAGTCGCTCAACGCCATGCAGGAGGAACTGGCCGAGACCCGCCAGATGCTGAACGAAGACGCCTTGACCGGCGCCCTCAACCGGCGCGGCCTGGAGCAGACCCTGTCACGCGAGATCGCCCGCGCGCAACGCACCCATACTCGCCTCTCCGTGGCGATGCTGGATCTTGACCACTTCAAGCGTGTCAACGACGAATATGGCCACGAGGCGGGCGACCAGATGCTGGTGCATTTCACCAGCCTGATTCGTTCGGTGATGCGCAAATCCGACGCTCTGGTGCGCTTCGGCGGCGAGGAATTCATCCTGCTCCTGCCGGAAACCGATCTGCGCGGCGCCCATTTCGTGCTCGGCCGCCTGCAACAGGTGATGGCGCGCTCGCCGCTGAATTACGAAAAGAAGCAGATCAACACCACCTTCAGCGCCGGCGTGGCGGCCCTGAAACCCGATGAAAACGGCCATGTCCTGCTGCGCCGCGCCGATGACGCCGTCTACGCCGCCAAAAACGCGGGGCGCAACACCATCAGGCTGGCGCAGTAATCAACCCGGATTGTCCCTTGGCCCAGAGTGGCAGGTAGCGCTGGCGTCTCGCCGGCATGGCCCCTCTGATCAGGCCCACGATGCCGGCGAGACGCCGGCGCTACAGGTGGGGCCGTCTCCGTAGCCTCGGCTATTGGACAATCCGGGATCACTCCTCACGGCGAAACTCCCCTTCGATGGCCTCCGCCTCGCCGCGCGAAGCGGCCGCGGGCGGGATGGGAGAGGGGGTGCGGGCGGTCGGCCAGAGCAGCAGCAGCAAGGCCAGCAGATCGCTCCCGGCGCCGGGCAGGATCAACAGCACACCGGCCAGAAGGCGGCGGCCGCTGGCCCAGACCTCATCGAATGGATTTTCGCCGCGCGCCAGCGCCTGTTTCAGGCGTGCCGGCAAGCCACTGTGTTGCGCGCGTATCAGCGCCGCGCCGGCCCAGATCGCGGCGATCAGCCAGACGAAAGTCCAGCCCCAGCCGACGCGCTGGGCGATCTGGTAGATGCCCACCATTTCCAGGGCCGGAATGGCGGCGGCTATAATCAGCGCCAGCCATGCAGCCCCTCCCGTAACCCGAATACTCATAACCTATCCTCGTGTCTTCGACCCCGGCACTTCGCATCGTTCTCACCACCCTGCCCAATGCCGAAATCGCCGGCCGCCTGGCGCATGAGCTGGTGGCAGCCAAACTGGCGGCCTGCGTTAATGTGTTGTCGCCCTGCCGTTCAATTTACCGCTGGCAGGAGAGTGGTGCCCCCGGCTCGGGAAAAACGTCCGAGTCGCCCCCCGAGGGGGCCAAGTCGATTTTGGGGCGGCCCGGCAATCGACTTGATAGCGTGCAGGAAGATGTGGAGATTCCCCTGATTATCAAGACCACGGCCGCACGTTATCCCGCGCTGGAAACCTTTCTGCGGGAAAACCATCCTTATCAAGTCCCGGAAATTCTTGCCATCGACGGCGTCGATGGCCTCCCCGATTATCTCCGCTGGGCCGCCTTAGCCACCCAACCGTGAACCGGAGTTCCCTCATGCGTTTCTTGCTTGCCCTGCTGTGCTTGTTCGCCACCCTCGCCCACGCCGAGGAGGATCTGCTGGAACCGGAAAAGGCCTTCATCTATAGCGCCAGTCTGGTGGACCCGGGCAACGCCGAGGTGCAATTCCAGATTGCCAAGGGCTATTACCTGTACAAGAACAAGCTCAAGTTCAGCGCCGACTCGGGGGTGGAACTGGGCGCGCCCACCCTGCCGGCTGGCAAAGTGAAGCAGGACGATTATTTCGGCCGTATCGAGACCTATCGCGGCGGCCTGCGCTTCCGCATTCCTGTCACCTTCCCTGGCGGCGTGCCGCAAGCCTTCACCCTGAAAGCCGAGTTCCAGGGTTGCGCCGATGCCGGCGTGTGCTACCCGCCGCAAGAAGGCATGGCGTCCTTGCAACCCACCTCGGCCGTGGCCACCCCCGCCAAAAAACCGGTTGCCGGATGGCAACAGCAAAGCACGGGCGTGCTGGCGCGCCTGCGCGCGCTGGCGGGCAATGCCCTGGGCGGCGCCCCGGCTGAACCGCAATTCCTGTCACCGGAAGAAGCCTTCAAGCTGACGCTGAAGCCGAGCCTGGACGGCAGTCTGGAAGGGCGCTACACGATCGCCAAAGACTATTACCTGTATCGCGACAAGCTCAAGTTCACCATCACCCAACCCGCCGGGGTAACGGTAGCGGGCATGGACCTGCCGCCCGCCGATGAGAAGAACGACCCCACCTTCGGCAAGATGTTCGTGTATCACCAGTCATTCAATGCCCTCGCCAAGCTGGCCGGCGTACCGCCGGGGACGCGCCAATTGAAACTCACCGCCACCTATCAGGGCTGTAGCGAGAAAGGCATCTGCTATCCGCCGCAGGATCAGGAATTCACCCTGAACCTGAACGCCCCCGGCGCCGCCCCCGCGGTGGCGCCTCAGCCGGCCGCCGCGCCAGCCAAGGACACCTCCGAGACGGGCAAGGTGGAAGCGTTGCTGAAAGGCGGCAACTACTGGCTGGTGGTGGTCAGCTTCTTCGGCTTCGGCCTGCTGCTCTCATTCACCCCCTGCGTGTTCCCGATGATCCCCATCCTCTCCGGCATCATCGTCGGCCAGGGCGCGGGCATCACCAAGAGCAAGGGTTTCCTGCTGTCGCTGGCCTATGTTCTGGGCATGGCTTTCACCTACGCCCTGGCCGGGGTGGTGGCGGGCCTCTCCGGCACGCTCATTTCCAATGCCATGCAGAATCCCTGGGCGCTGGGAACCGCGGCGGCCATTTTCGTGGCGCTGGCCCTGTCCATGTTCGGCTTCTACGAACTGCAACTGCCCAGCTTCCTGCAGAGCCGTTTCACCGAGGCCAGCAACCGCATCAAGGGCGGCCATTTCGCCAGTGTGTTTCTCATGGGCGTGGTCTCCGCGCTGATCGTCGGCCCCTGTGTCGCGGCCCCCCTGGCCGGCGCCCTGCTCTACATCAGCCGGACCCGCGATGTGGTGCTGGGCGGCGTTTCCCTGTTCTCCCTGGCCTTGGGCATGGGTGTGCCGCTGCTGCTGGTTGGCCTCTCCGCCGGCGCCCTGTTGCCGCGTGCCGGCGCCTGGATGGAGGCGGTGAAGAAGTTCTTCGGCGTCGCCCTGCTGGCGGTGGCGATCTGGCTGATTTCGCCGCTGTTGTCGGACCTCGTGCAAATGCTGATGTGGGCTGCCCTGCTGATCATCTCCGGGGTCCATCTCAAGGCGACGGAGCCGCTGGCGGTGAATGCCAGCGGCTGGTCGCGCATCTGGAAGGGCACCGGGCTGATCGCCCTGGTCGCGGGCATCGCCCTGTTGCTGGGCGCGCTGGGCGGCAGCCGCGATGTACTGCAACCGCTCGCCGTGTTCAAGGGCGGCATCGCCGGGGCGGCCGAGGCGGCACCGCAGCTCACCTTCCAGCGGGTAAAGAACATCGCCGAACTGGATGCCGCGATCAAAGGCGCTGGCGGCCGCCCGGTGATGCTGGACTTCTATGCCGACTGGTGTGTGTCGTGCAAGGAAATGGCGCGTTTCACCTTCGCCGACCCCAAAGTGCAAGCACGCCTGAAGGACGTGCTGCTGCTCCAGGCCGACGTGACCGCCAACTCGGCCGACGACCACGCCCTGCTGGCCCGCTTCAAGCTGTTCGGCCCCCCCGGCCTCATCTTCTGGGACAAGACCGGCCAGGAAGCCGCCTACCGCGTGGTCGGCTATGAGCCGCCCGAGAAATTCCTGGAAAGCCTGGCCAAAGCCTTGCCGTGATCGCCACGGCCGTTACCCCCTCGCGCCCCTTGCTGGCCGCCGCCGGCCGCGCCCTCGGCGATTACGCCATGATCCGCGGCGGCGACCGCATCCTGCTCGGGCTGTCCGGCGGCAAGGACAGCCTCACGCTGCTGCACCTCCTGCTGCACCTGCAAAAAAAGGCGCCTGTTAAATTTGAACTGGCGGCCTGCACGGTCGATCCCAAATCGCCCGAGTTTGATCCCTCGCCGCTCAAGGGCTACCTCGCGGAACTGGGCGTGGCGTATTTCTATGAGAGCCAGCCCATCGTCGAATCCGCCGCCGAACACATGAAGGGCGATTCCTTCTGCGCCTATTGCTCGCGCCTGCGCCGCGGCATCCTCTATCGCATCGCGCGCGAAAACGGCTACGGCGTGCTGGCGCTGGCGCAGCATCTCGACGACCTCGCGGAAAGCTTTCTGATGAGCGCGTTCTTCGGCGGCAAGCTGCGCACCATGCAGGCGCACTACCTGAACGATGCCGGCGACGTGCGGGTGATTCGCCCCCTGGTCTATGCGCGCGAACGGCAGACCCGCGATTTCGCCAGCCGCGCCGGCCTGCCGGTCATTTTCGAGAACTGCCCCGCCTGTTTCTCCGTGCCCATGCAGCGCTACCAGATGAAGGCCCTGCTGGCGGAACAGGAGAAACTTCACGCCAACCTGTTCGCCAACCTGCTCACCGCGATGAAGCCGCTGATGGCTTTGCAAAGAGCGGAGGAAGCATGAGCACCTACGTCGTCGGCGACATCCAGGGTTGTAACGAGGCACTGATCACGCTGCTTGCCGCCCTGAAATTCAACCGCGCCCGCGACCGCCTCTGGATCACCGGCGACCTGGTCAACCGCGGCGAGGATTCACTGGCCGTGCTGCGCTGGTGCATGGCGCACGACGATTGCCTGGTGGCGGTACTAGGCAACCACGACCTGCATCTCCTGGCGGTGGCGGAAGGCTTCGTGCCGGCGCACCGCAAGGACACCCTGGAAATGATCCTGCAAGCGCCCGACCGCGGCGCCTTGCTGCAATGGTTGCGCCACCGTCCCATGCTGCACCGGGAGGGGGCCTGGCTGATGCTGCATGCCGGGCTGCCACCGGAATGGGACGCCGACGCCGCCCAACTGCATGCCAACGAGCTGGAACGGGCGCTACGCGGGCCCGACTTTCGCGCCTTTCTGAAAGACATGTACGGCAACGAACCGCGCCGCTGGAGCCCGCTGCTCGCCGGCCAGGAACGCCTGCGTTTCATCGCCAACGCGCTCACCCGCACCCGCTATCTCCACCTCGACGGCAGCCTGGAATACCAGCACAAGCTGGGCCTGGACACGGCGCCGGAAGACCTGGTGCCCTGGTTCGACTTCCCTAATCGCCTAAGCTGCGACGCGCGCATCCTGTTCGGACATTGGTCCACCCTAGGCCTCCTGGTACGGGAAGACGTGGTGGCGCTGGATACCGGCTGCCTCTGGGGCGGCGCGCTGACCGCGTTCAGGCTGGAAGACGAGCAGTGCTTCCAGGTGCGCTGTCGGGCGTCGCGGCAAACGTAGCACGGATCGCCGCCTCCGCGGCGCGCGCCAGATCGCGCCGGGCCAGGCCTTGGCTGGCGATGGCTGGCAGAAACTCCACCTGGGCATGCAGCCGCCGCAGTTTCAGGATTTTCCACAGCGACTCGCCCAGGCTCATTTGGCCGTAGTAAGCCGCCTCGCCACAGGGCGTGCCATCCCCGTTGAAGTAGCGGATGGTCACCGGCCACACCGCCGCCTCGGCCTCCACCGCGGGCTGGAACAGCGAGGGAAAGAACGGCAGCAGGCCGCGGCCATCGGAAGTGGTGCCTTCCGGGAATAACGCCAGGCAATCGCCCGCGCGCAGATGCTCGGCCATGAGTTGATTCACCCGCATCGCATCGGCCTTTTTCTCGCGCACCAGAAACACCGTGCCGGCGGCCTCCGCGAACCGGCCGAACACCGGCCAGTCGCGCACTTCTGCCTTGGAAATGAAGCGTGCCGGCAACAGGCTGTAGAGCAGGTGGATATCCAGCCAGGAGACATGATTGGCGGCGATGAGCGCACCGCCCAGAGCCGGCGGTTCGCCGCGCACCCGCACCCGCACCGCGAGGATTGCCAGCAATTGCGCCGCCCAACGCGTCACCCGCCGCGCCCGTTCCGGCCGATCCAGGGGCGGGAAACGCAACCGCACGATGAACACGCCGACCAGGATATGGCCGGCCACGCGCAAGAATTTCAGGCTGGGCGACAACATGCGGGCATTGTAGCGCCGGCTGATGAAGCCCCTACCCTTCACCCTAGAAAGCTCAGTTGACCGCTCCTTGGCCCTCGTGAGGCCGCATGGGTGCTGGCGTTTGCGCCTCCGGGGACGCT
>PFJX01000007.1 GCA_002784045.1 Hydrogenophilales bacterium CG_4_10_14_3_um_filter_63_21 | reverse complement strand
GCAAGACCGCACCGCCGAGGTTGCGGTGGAACAGGCAGTGGCCAGCCTGGTCGAGGCTGCCGGCGCCGGCGATTTCAGCCGGCGGCTGGAAGCCACCGGCAAGGAAGGCTTCTTCCTGCAACTAGCCGAGGGCATCAACCGCCTGGTGGAAACCTCCGAGCGCGGCATGAACGACGTGGCGCGGGTGCTCAAGGCGCTGGCCAGCGGCGACCTCACCCAGCGCATCGACGCCGACTACCAGGGCCTCATCGGCCAGCTCAAGGACGACGCCAACGCCACCAGCGAGCGGCTCCAGGAAATCGTCTCCCAGATCCGCGAGGCCACCGACGCCATCAACACCGCCGCGCGCGAAATCGCCAGCGGCAACACCGACCTCTCCGGGCGCACCGAAAGCCAGGCTTCCAGCCTGGAAGAAACCGCCGCCAGCATGGATGAGATCACCAGCACGGTGCGGCAGAACGCCGACAACGCGCGGCAAGCCAATCAGCTCGCCCGGGGCGCCTCGGACATCGCCGTGAAGGGGGGCGACGTGGTGGGCCGGGTCGTCGACACCATGGCTTCCATCGCCGACAGTTCGAAAAGAATCGCCGACATCATCGGCGTCATCGACGGCATCGCCTTCCAGACCAACATCCTGGCGCTCAACGCCGCCGTGGAAGCGGCACGCGCCGGCGAGCAGGGGCGCGGCTTCGCGGTGGTGGCGAGCGAGGTGCGCGGCCTGGCGCAGCGCAGCGCGGCGGCGGCCAAGGAAATCAAGGGCTTGATCTCCGATTCGGTGGACAAGGTCAGCGACGGCGCCCGGCTGGTGGAAAGCGCCGGCAGCACCATGAAAGAGATCGTGGAGGCGGTGAAGCGAGTCACCGACATCATGGGCGAGATCAGCGCGGCTTCCACCGAGCAGAGCCAGGGCATCGAGCAGGTGAATTCGGCGATTGCGCAGATGGACGAAGCCACCCAGCAGAACGCGGCGCTGGTGGAGGAAGCGGCGGCGGCGGCGGAGAGCTTGCAGGATCAGGCCGCCGGCCTGACCCAGGCGGTGGCGGTGTTCCACCTCGCGGCGGCAATCCGCCCGCCGGCCCCGCGCGCGCCGGCCCCGCGCGCGCCGGCGCCGGCCGCGCGCGCCCCCGGCCCGGTGCGGGCGATGGCCAAAGCCGCGCCGGCCGGCGCTGACGATGAGTGGGAGGAGTTCTGATCGTGTGAAAACGTAGGATGCGGTGAGCGTAGCGAACCGCATCATGCCGCGCGTGCCCAGCCGATGCGGTTCGCTACACTCTGATGAAGCCCCTACCCTTCGGTAACCAGATCTACGGCGCTGCCTGCAATTGCTCCAGCAGTCCCACCGAAGCGTAGCCATCGACCGGTAGTCCCGCCGCCTTCTGCCAGGCGCGGATCGCTTCCCGCGTCCGCGGTCCCGGCACGCCATCCAGATCCCCGACATCCAGCCCGCGCGCCGCCAGCAGGCACTGGGTGTCCATCACCTGGTCGCGGCTCAACGGGCGATTGTCGGCGTCGCGGCCGTGATGCAAAGCCGGCAGGCCAAGCAAGCGGTCGGATAGATGGCCCACCGCCAGGGCATAGTTGAGCGAGCGGTTCCAGCCCAGGATCACTTCGAAGTTGCGGTAGACCAGAAAGGCCGGTCCGGCATGGCCTTGCGGCAGGACGAGGGCGCCGGCCAGATCGGCATCCGGCAGGGGCGAACCCTCTACCTGCCGCACCCCTAGCGCGGCCCAGTCCTTGTTCCGCTTTTTCACGCTCAGGCGCGCCGATTCCCAATCAAAGCCATCCGGCAGGCGCACTTCCCGCCCCCAGGGCTCGCCTGGCCGCCAGCCGATTTCACGCAGGTAATGGGCGGCGGAATTGAGCGCATCCGGCAACGAACTCCATAGGTTCTTGTGGCCATCGCCGTCGCCATCCACGGCGTAGCGCAAGTAGGTGGACGGCATGAACTGCACCTGGCCCATCGCCCCGGCCCAGGAGCCTTTCATGTCGGCGGCGGCCACATCGCCTGCCTCGATGAGGCGCAGCGCTTGCAGCAACTCGCGGCGGAAGAAGCCACTGCGGCGCGAATTGAATGCCAGGGTGGCAAGCGCGGCGGGAATGGGAAAGTCGCCCAGATAGTCACCGTAGTTGGTTTCCAGCCCCCAGAAGGCGACTAGAACGCTGGCCGGCACGCCATAACGCGCCTCGATCTCATCCAGCAGCGCCTTCCGCTCCAGCAGCGCCGCCTGTCCCCATTCCAGGCGTTGCGGGCTGAGGCGTTTGTCCAGATAGGTCCAGAACGTCTCGATGAATTCCGGCTGGCTCTGATCTTTTTCCAGCACTTGCGGCAGTGGCTGTGCGTCGGTGAAAGCCGCATCCAGGGTGGTCCGGGAAATGCCTTGCGCCAGCGCTTCCTGTTTGAACTGGCTAAGCCAGGCGGAAAAGTCGGGGGCCAGTTCGGGGGCTTCGTCGCCCCGCGCCGCCAGGGCCGAGGCGCAGCACAGCGCGCAGAAGAGATGTCGGAAAGTCATGCGGCGAGGCTATCACAGTGCGATCTGGCCGAAGACGACTGTAGCGCCGGCGCTACAGCTCTAAAGAATTCCCTCCCCCTGCCGTAATAAGCCCTGTGATCGCGGCCGCGGCCACTCGCCCAAAGGGAAACATCATGCGCGTCAATATGCCGCTAACCGGCGTCGAGCGAACCATGCGGGAAGGGGAAACCATTGTTTCCACCACCGACGCACGGGGCATCATCAACCACGTCAACGACACCTTCGTTAGCATCAGCGGCTTTACCCGCGACGAACTCCTGGGGTCGCCGCAGAACATCGTGCGCCACCCGGACATGCCGGCCGAGGCGTTCAAGGATTTGTGGGACACCCTTCAAGCCGGGCGGCCGTGGGTGGGATTGGTGAAGAACCGCTGCAAGAACGGCGACCATTACTGGGTGGAAGCGCATATCACGCCGTTGCGCCAGAACGGCCAGATCAGCGGCTATCTCTCGGTGCGGCGCAAACCCGGCCGTGACCAGGTGGCGACGGCGGAAGCCCTGTACAAGACGGTGCGCGACGGTCGCGCCAAGTTGCATCCCGGCGGCCTCATGGCCAGCCTCAAGCGCCTGGGCACGCAACTGAGCATCAAGGCGCGCCTGGCCGGCATCATGGCCATGGTGGTGGGCATGATCCTGGTGGGCACCGCCATCGGCATGGGCGGCCTGGCGGTCACCAGCGGCGACATGGGCGCGCTGTATCACAATCGCCTGGAACCGATCCGCCTGGTCGGCCAGATCGTGCGCCTGATGAGCGAGAACCAGACCCAGGTGGCGCTGGCGGTGCAACACGATCCCGCCAGCCCGATCGCCGCCCAGCACGACCATCCGGTGAGCAAACACCGCGACACTCTTCTCGCCAACCGCGACCAGATCACGGCGCTGATCGAGGAATTCGGCAAGATCGAGATTCCCGCCGAAGCCCGAACCGCCGCTGCGGCCTTCGCCGAGGCGCGTACCCGCTATGTCAAGGAAGGCCTGCAACCCGCCGCGCAGGCCATGAAAGAGGCCAACTACAGCGAGACCACGCGAATCTTGCTGACCCAGGTCAATCCGCTCTACAGCGCGGCGCGCGACAAGATGGAAGTCCTGCGCCAGGCGTTGCAGGACACCGCCAGGACCGACTACCAACAGGCCGACTCGCGCTACCACACCCTGCTCACCGTCGGCCTGACCGGCATGACGCTAGGCATCCTGCTGGCACTCTGGTTCGCCTGGCTGCTGATCCGCGACATTTCCAAGCCGCTCGCGCGCACCATCGACCATTTCCATTCCATCGCCGAGGGCAATTATCTGAACCCCATCCAGATCGACCGCCAGGACGAAATCGGCCAGGTGCTGGAAGGCCTGGAGTCGATGCAGACCAAACTGGGTTTCGACATGGAAGAAACCCGCCGGGCGGCCAACGAGAATCTGCGCATCAAGATCGCCCTGGACAGCATCACCTCGCCAGTGACCCTTTCTCAGGCGGACAACGCGCTGATCTACCTGAACCCGGCCGCTGGCAATCTGTTTGACGGCATGGCGGCGGAACTAGGCAAACGTCTGCCCGGCTTCAGCGCGGAAAGCCTATTGGGCCAGCCGGTCGCGCGGGTATTCGAGGACGAGCGCCTCAAGGCCGCTTACGCCGAACCGTTCCGCGACACCCGCGTGTTCGAGACCCACATCGCCGGCCACACCCTGCGCCTGTCGGCCAGCCCGGTTTACGACGCGACCGGGGCCTACACCGGCCGGGTCACCCAATGGCAAGACCGCACCGCCGAGGTTGCGGTGGAACAGGCAGTGGCCAGCCTGGTCGAGGCTGCCGGCGCCGG
>PFJX01000023.1 GCA_002784045.1 Hydrogenophilales bacterium CG_4_10_14_3_um_filter_63_21 | reverse complement strand
GTTTCCGCCTCGATGCGCAAATGGCCCTCAATCCGGGTGATGGGGTCGACAACGACGCGTTGTGCTGTGCTCATGGCCGTGGTTCCTTAACTATTTATTCAAAAACGCACTGAGGATGCGGTATTGCTCCTCGGCTTCGCGGTTCTCGGTGCCCACGCCGCTGGCGACGGTCTGGCAGGTGCGCGCCATACGGGCGGACATGGCGGCTTCCCAGGCCAGGCTGCTGTTGCCAAACTCGCCTTCGGCGGCGGGTCTGACACAAGCCACCACTGCCTTGGCGACGAAGTGGCCGGCTTGATCGGCCCAATCGCAAACGCTGCCACAACGGGTAAAACTCTCCACCCGAGCCGTATTGGCCGCCTGGTAGGCCCCGGTGAGTTCCGCATCGGAGGTATCCGCGCGCAGGGCCAATTCAAGGGCCGCCTTGAGTCGAACATCACTGGAAAATGGCAAAACCCGCTGCACGAACAACGCGCCGGCATGGCGCTGATGGGCGATGGGCAATGCGCCCAGTTTCGCCTTGAAATCCTTGTCGTTGGTGGGCATGGCATCAAGCTCCTTGTTCCGGAAGGTGTTCGGCGATGATTTCAGTCAGGCCGACCACGGGGATATTCATCTGGTAGTGTTCCAACCCTTCCTCCAGCGTGGTCCGACAAACGGCGCAGGCGGTCACCAGCCGGTCCGGCTTGACCGCCTCCAATTGCGATTTCTTCTTCTTGAAGGCTTCGATGCGCAACGCTTCCGCGCGCTCGATGGCAGTCACTCCGCCGCCACCGCCGCAGCACCAGTTCATCTTGCCGGCGTCGGGCATTTCGACGAAATTCTTCGCCACCATGTTGATCAGATTGCGCTGCGGTTGAATCACGCCGCCGCGACGCGCCAGTTGGCAGGGGTCATGGAAGGTCAGGCGGTCAGTCTCGAAGCCCTCGGTCTTGAGCAAGCCCTGGGTACGGAGTTCGTCGAGCACTTCGACGATATGTTGCACCTTGAAGGTGAATGGCCGGCCGATCAGGTTGGGACCTTCCCAACGCAGCGCCGTGTAGGCATGGCCGCATTCCGGGCTGATCACGGTCTTGGCCTTGAGCCGTTCTGCACCCTCGACGATGCGCGAAACGATGGTCTTGGCCAGATCCGACACACCGATCTGAATCCCGCTGTTGGTGGCCTCGAAACCGGTGGAACACAGGGTCCAGGTTTTGCCGGCATGTTTCATGATTCTGGCGATGGCGGAGAGGTATTCCGGGAAATTAATGATTTCCATCGACGAGAGCAGCGCCATGTATTCAACCCCTTCCACATCGAGCGGAATGGAAATACCCGTCTCCTCTTCCACATGTTTCATCTGCGCCTTGACCGCGTGCATCGTGACCCCCATCGGGCTGCCGGTGGAGACCGTGCGGCGGGTGGCCTCGACGATACCCTCGGGCGCGTGGCCGCTGACCGCCATGCCTTCGCGGAACTTGCGCACCATATAAACGATGTCATTGCCCACCGGGCAGACCAGGGAACAGCGGCCGCACAGGGTGCAGGAGTTGTACACCAGTTCCTGCCACTCGCCGAGTTCGGCGTCGGTGACCGGTTTGGACAATCCAAGCACTTTCTTCAGCCGGCCGATCAGGGTGTATTCCTGCTCATACAGGCGGCGCATGGGCTCCAGCTTGTGGATGGGGGTGTACTTGGGATCGCCAGTTTCCGTATAGAAGAGGCAGGCTTCGGCGCAGAGGCCACAATGCACGCAACTGCTGAAGTAACTGGCGATGGGCGCGTCGATGACTTCCTTGAGGACGCGCACGCCCTTGTCGAGAGAGGCGCTCATACCGCGACTCCTTTGTGACCGTTGACCGCGCCGTTGTACCAGCGCGAACCGAATACCGTGAAGGCATGGAACAGCTTGGTGAAGGGCAGAACGATGAGCAGAATTTCCACGCTCAGGATGTGCAGGGCCAGCATGGTGGAGTAAGGAAATAACAGGTGCCGCACCGACAACCAACCGGTCAGCAATGGCAGGAAGGTCACCGCCCAGGTGAACCAATCCTCGAAAGTGGAGAGGAAGCGCTTCACCGGCTTGTTGATGCGATCGGCCAGCACCACCACCATCGCCGCGAGGGTCACCACGGCGACCAGGTCGATGAATTGGGAAGGCAGCCCCGGCCAGGACAAACCTGTCAGGCTCTGGATCAACTTGATGTGCGGCGCAAACAGCAACACCACGATAGCCAGACCGATGTGGAAAGCGAAGCCACCAATGTAGCCGACAGGCGACTTCTTGAGCATGCCCTGGGCCGGTATGGAACGCCGAAAAATCGTGTGCCAACCGGAGGCGCCAGCCACATGGCGTGGTGCCGACAAGTCTTTCTTGCGGCCGAGGCCGTAAATTTCGATCAGGCGCCAAAACACGCCCAACAAAAACACGCCCACAGCAACATTCAGGCCTGTTCCCCTTACCCAGGTCAGGAATTGCAGTTCATTCATGATTATTTCTCCAGATCAGCCAACGTGGTCGTCTCATGGGCGGATGCGGCCGCGCGCTTCTTGCCCCGGTTGGCGAAACTCACCGCCACGCCCGCCACCGCGCCCGCCGCCACGGCCGCGGAGGCCATCTTCAACGGGTTGGCCGGCGTCGACAGGGCTTTGTAGAAGCCGCCGGCATCCCAGAAATCAGGTTCCGAGCAACCCAGGCAGCCATGTCCGGATTCCACCGGCCAGGAGGTGCCGCCGTTCCACTTCACGGTGGCGCAAGCGTTGTAGGTGACCGGCCCTTTGCAGCCCAGTTCGAACAAGCACCAGCCGTTGCGCGCGCCTTCGTCGTCAAAGGTCTTGGCGAACTTGCCCTGGTCGTAGAAAGGCCGGCGATAGCAGCGGTCGTGGATGGTTTCACCGTAGAACGCTTTCGGACGGCCATGTTTGTCGAGTTCCGGCAGGCTGCCGAAGGTGAGGAAGTGGGCCAGCACACCGGTGATGACCACGGGAATCGGCGGGCAGCCGGGGATGTTGACGATGGGCTTGTCTTTGACCACATCGGATACCGACACCGCGCCGGTCGGATTCGGCTTGGCGTGGGGCAGGCCGCCGAACGCGGCGCAGGAACCCATCGCGACGATCGCGGCGGCGCCACTGGCGGCTTCCTTGAGCAGTTCCAGATTGCTGCGACCGGCGATGCAGGAATAGGCGCCGTCAAGCCCGAGCGGAATAGAACCGTCGACGATCAGCAAGTAGCCGCCGGCTTTCATGGCGTTGTGCAACGCCTCTTCGGCCTGGTGGCCAGCGGCGGCCATCAAGGTTTCCTGATAGTCCAGCGACACCACATCGAAAATCAGGCTTTCCAGGGTGGGGGAATGCGAGCGGGTGATCGATTCGGTGCAGCCCGTGCATTCCTGGAATGGCAACCAGATCACCGAGGGCCGCTTGGTTGCAACCCCAGCCGCCGCCATCGCTTCCGCCATCGCGCGCCCCGCCGAGGGCGGTAGCGCCATCAGCGACGCCAGCGTGGCGCAGTACTTCATGAATGTTCGGCGGGTAATGCCTTGCCGCGCGAGGATTTCGATCAATGGACCTTGCATGATGCTTAGCCTCCTGGCTTGAGACACACTCAAAACGCTCGCTGTTTGCTTAGATCAGAAATCAGCAATTCAAGATGATCTAATCCGATTACGACATCTTCATGATGAGCCTTCACCAGATCCGGTACGTCAGCCACTTCGATGAACTCGGAGTCGACCGCGCCGTTCGGATTGCGATGCGTCACCCACCAGACGCCTGGGCAGGCCGTCTCGTTCAGGCTGGATTCGCCCTCGGCATTCAGGGTGATGGCGATTTCACCCCCGCCCAGTTGCTCGCGCAGCCATTCCAGGTCCGCCGGCGTTAGTGGTAGTGCGTGCAGGTCGATGGCGGAGGTTTCGCCGTTGGCCAGGAAGCGCCGCAGCATTTCCGCGATTTCCCGCAGCAGGGCCGGTGCGTTGCCGGAGCGTTCATCAGAATGGAGTCCCTGTGGCACGGCGAGGATGGGGATGGCATCAAGTGGCATGGTTCCAGCTCCGCAGCAGTTGCAGGATGGCGGCGCAAACGGGGGCAATGGCGGTGGCGACCGCGGCGGTGGGTTGTTCGCCCCAATCCACCGCTTGCGGCTGAATCGCCAGCATTGCCCGCCGTTCCGGCCAGTGCCCGGCGAGGATAGCAATGGCGCGCAGATCGCTCAGCCCGACTTCATGCACAGTGGATTTGCGATTGCCCAACAGGAAGGTATCCACCGCATCCCCTTCCAGCAGCTTCCAGTCGCCCGGTTCGCCCTGGATGTTGGCGGCATCGACCACGATCAACGCCTCGGCATCCTCGATCGGACCGGCCAACGTGAACGACAGCGTGCCACCGTCGAGCAGGGTTAAACCTTCAAAGGGGGGTTGTTCGGCGGCAAGCATCACTGCGAGTGCCTGGAGAACGTGGACGCCGACACCTTCGTCGGTGAGGAGGGTATTGCCTATGCCCAGGATCAGGGTTCGCATGATGCGGGGCAGATTAGTTTGCACATGCAGCAATAACAACTGAGTAAAAAACTCGGGCTATTGCCAGGGCGTCAGGCATGGCCCACAAGCGGATCCGGGCAACGCAAACCCTTTAGCGCCAGCTTCCAGCCGGCTCTCCCGCGCCCATGCGGCTGCCACGCTAAATCGTTGCGCTAGAATCGCCGCCAGCCCACTTCATTGAACAGAAAACCCCATGCAAAAAACCTGGCTGTTGTTCGCCCAGATCGTCGCTGCGGTAGTGCTTGTGCTAGCCGCCTTGCTGGCGTTGGATCGCCTGTTTCCAGGCCTCCTGCCCGTTGCGGGCAACGGCATCACCATCCATGAAGTGAGCAATGGTGAAATGCATGGCGGCGCGGAACGGACGATTTTCAGTTATGCCGACGCCGCCGCCAAATCGCGTCCCTCGGTGGTCAACATTTTCACCAGCAAGGAAGTGCGGGCGCAGCGCAATCCGTTGCTCGACGACCCGGTATTTCGCCGTTTTTTCGGCGACCGTTTCAACACCGACAACAACGCAAACGATAGGCCGCAGCGCGTCTCCAACCTGGGTTCCGGGGTGATCGTCAGCGCCGATGGCTACATCCTCACCAATCACCATGTCGTTGAAGCCGCCGACGAAATCCAGGTTGCCCTGCCAGACGGCAAGACGTTACCGGCCAAGGTGGTGGGCACCGATCCGGAAACCGACGTCGCCGTGCTCAAGGTAGTGCACGCCCGCTTGCCAGCCATCACCTTCGCCAAGCAGGATACCCTGCGCGTCGGCGACGTGGCACTGGCGATCGGCAACCCCTTCGGGGTCGGCCAGACCGTGACCATGGGCATTGTTTCTGCCCTCGGCCGCAGCCATCTGGGCATCAACACGTTCGAGAACTACATCCAGACCGATGCCGCCATCAATCCCGGCAATTCCGGTGGCGCCCTGGTCGATGGCAGCGGCAACCTGGTGGGCGTCAACACCGCGATTTTTTCGCGTAGCGGCGGCAACCTCGGCATCGGCTTCGCCATCCCGGTTTCCATCGTGCGCCAAGTGATGGAACAGATCATCGCGCACGGCGCGGTGACACGCGGCTGGCTGGGCATCGAGGTGCAGGAAATCAGCCCCGAGATCGCAGAATCATTTGGCCTCAAAACCACTGATGGGGCGCTGATCGCCGGCGTCTTGCGCGGCGGCCCCGCCGACCGTGCCGGCATCCGCCCGGGTGATGTTCTGATGGCGGTCAACGGCAAGCCCGTTACCGACTCGGTTTCCCTGCTCAACCTGATTGCCGCGCTGCCGCCGGGAAAAATTGCGCAACTGCGCCTGACCCGCGAGCAGACCGAAATGCAGAAACTGGCGAAGGTGGAAAAGCGCCCGGTAATGGCCAAGGCGGCGCGCGAATAACTGCCGCGAGACCCCGGCCAATGGGCACTTTGCCCTGGCTTCCTCAGAAGAACAAAAAAATGCCGGCATGATGCCGGCATTCTCTGGGGCGGCTTGCGCCACCCCATCGTCAGATTACTTGTCCTTCACTTCCTCGAACTCGGCGTCGACCACGTCGTCGTCCTTCTTGCCGGCGCCTGCCTCGGCACCGGGCTGTCCACCGGGTTCTCCACCACCGGCGCCCTGGTCCTTGGCGTACATCTGTTCGGCCAGCTTGTGGCTGGCTTCGGCCAGAACCTGGGTCTTGGCTTCAATGTCAGCTTTGTCGCCGGACTTGATAGCGGCTTCAGCCTCGCTGATGGCGGCTTCGATCTTGGCCTTCTCTTCGGCGTTGACCTTGTCGCCGTAGTCCTTCAGCGCCTTTTTCACCGAGTGCACCATGCTATCGGCCTGGTTGCGCGCGGTGGCCAGTTCAAACGCCTTGTGATCTTCGGCGGCGTTGGTTTCGGCGTCGGACACCATCTTCTTGATTTCGTCCTCGCTCAAGCCGGAGTTGGCCTTGATGGTGATCTTGGCTTCCTTGCCGGTGCCCTTGTCCTTGGCGGAAACGTGCAGGATGCCATTGGCGTCGATGTCGAAAGTGACTTCGATCTGCGGCATACCGCGCACGGCCGGCGGAATGTCGGTCAAGTTGAATTGTCCCAGGCTCTTGTTGCCGGAGGCCATTTCGCGCTCGCCTTGCAGCACGTGGATGGTCACCGCGGTCTGGTTATCGTCGGCGGTGGAGAACACCTGGTTGGCGCGGGTGGGGATGGTGGTGTTCTTGGGGATGAGCTTGGTCATCACACTGCCCAGGGTTTCGATGCCCAGCGACAACGGCGTGACGTCCAGCAGCAGGACGTCCTTGACCTCGCCTTGCAACACGCCGCCCTGGATCGCAGCGCCGACGGCGACGGCCTCATCCGGGTTGACGTCCTTGCGCGGCTCTTTGCCGAAGAACTCTTTCACCAGCTCCTGCACTTTGGGCATGCGGGTCATGCCGCCGACCAGGATGACGTCGCCAATGTCGGAAATCTTCACGCCGGCATCCTTGATCGCCATCTTGCACGGCTCGATGGTGCGCTTGATCAGTTCTTCCACCAGGCTCTCGAACTTGGCGCGGGTGATCTTCATGACCAAGTGCTTCGGGCCGCTGGCGTCCGCCGTGATGTAGGGCAGGTTGATCTCGGTCTGAGTCGCGGAAGACAGCTCGATCTTGGCCTTCTCGGCGGCTTCCTTCAGGCGTTGCAGAGCCAGCACGTCGGCCTTCAGGTTGACGCCCTGCTCTTTCTTGAACTCGTCGATGACATAGTCGATCAGGCGCTGGTCGAAGTCCTCGCCGCCCAGGAAGGTGTCGCCGTTGGTGGACAGCACCTCGAACTGGTGCTCGCCCTCGATCTCGGCGATCTCGATGATGGAAATGTCGAAAGTGCCGCCGCCCAGGTCATACACGGCGATCTTGCGGTCGCCCTCTTTCTTGTCCATGCCGAAGGCCAACGCCGCGGCAGTGGGCTCGTTGATAATGCGCTTCACCTCCAGGCCGGCGATACGGCCGGCATCCTTGGTGGCCTGGCGCTGCGAATCGTTGAAGTAGGCCGGCACGGTGATCACCGCTTCAGTCACTTCCTCGCCCAGGTAGTCCTCGGCGGTCTTCTTCATCTTGCGCAGCACTTCGGCGGAAATCTGCGGCGGCGCCTTCTTCTCGCCATGCACTTCCACCCAGGCGTCGCCGTTGTCGGCCTGGAAAATCTTGAAAGGCATCAGGTCGATGTCTTTCTGCACTTCCTTTTCCTGGAAGCGGCGGCCGATCAGGCGCTTGATCGCGTACAAGGTGTTCTTGGGGTTGGTGACGGACTGCCGCTTGGCCGGTGCGCCACACAGGATTTCGCCGTCTTCCACGTAAGCGACGATGGACGGCGTGGTGCGCGTGCCTTCCGCGTTTTCGATGACCTTGGCCTTGCCGCCTTCCATGATGGCCACGCAAGAGTTGGTGGTGCCCAGGTCGATGCCGATGATTTTGCCCATTTGTGTCTTCCTCAGAAAAAATTAACTTGTTAGCTTTATGGGATTGTTGAGTCCGGTTTCAAGGGGTGGCATTCCCCTCACCCACCGGGGGTGGGGCCGGGGGAGAGGGAGGAAATTACTTTCCCTTTACCACCATCACCAGCGCCGGCCGAATGACCCGCTCGTTCAGCAGATAACCCTTCTGCAGCACCTGGGCGACGCTATTGGGTTCGCCTTCCGCCTCCACCATGCCGATGGCCTGGTGACAGTTAGGATCAAATTTTTCGCCCAATGGATTGATTTCATTGATCGCATTCTTCTCGAACACGCCAGATAGCTGTTTCAACGTCAGTTCCACGCCGCTTTTCACGCTCTCCAAACTGGCGTTGTCGCCTGTGGCCAGCGCGGCTTCCAGACTGTCCTTCACCGCCAACAAGTCGGCCGCGAACTTGTCCAGCGCGAATTTTCGCGCTTTCTCGACATCGTCGAGCGCGCGGCGGCGCACGTTCTCGGTCTCCGCCTTGGCGCGCAGCCAGGCATCGTGATGTTCCTGCGCATTCAACTCCGCCTGGCGCAGCATTTCTTCAAGGCTCGGCGTGCTATCCACGTTGCCGCTCACCGCCTCGACGTTTTCCTGATTGACTTGTTCCTCAGACACTTCGCTTCCCTCCTTAAAACCGGACTGGTTTTGTGGGCGTTGTTGAGCATTTCAAGGGGAAGCCAACAAGGCATTGTCCGCAGCCCGTTGCCAACCTCGAAGCGGTGATATATCTCTTTGCCCTATCTTTTTCCTCGTCTCATCAGGAGAACCCCCTGGATACCGCAAAAATTTTCTGGTCCGGCCGATCGCAAGCGGTGCGTTTGCCCAAGAACTTCCGTTTCAAGGAGCAGGAAGTTCGTATCCGCCGCCACGGCAATGCCGTCATCCTCGAACCCCTGGCGGAAGACTGGGACTGGCTGGATGCCATCAGCGGCGCGCTCGATCAGAATTTTGTTCAAGTGGCCGGAGAGCAACCGGCTCGACAAGAACGCCCCGGCCTGGATGAACTGTTCAAGTGAAACGCTATCTGCTCGACACCAACACGGTCATCGCCTTGTTGAACGACAAGGATTCACCCCCCTCGCAACATCTCCGCCAGTTCACGCCCGCGCGGGTCTGCATCTCCTCCATCGTCGCCCATGAGCTTTTCTATGGCGCATTCAAGAGCCAGCGCAGCGAACGCAATCTGGCCCTGGTGAATGCCCTGCAATTCGCAGGTTCTATCTAGTAGCCTGTCGGACTTTCCCACCCTGATCCTGGATAATCCGGCCACCCCAACGAATCGCCTGCAAGCATGAGCCGCTTCCGCCCGATAGACCGCAAGACCGCCTACCTTCTGCCGCCCTCGGTGGAAGACTGGCTACCGGAAGACCACTTGGCGCGCTTCATCGTCGAAGCCATGGAGAAGCTGGACCTGAACGACCTGGCCCGCGCCTACGCCGGACGCGGCAGTGCCGCCTACCACCCCGAAGTCATGCTCGGCCTGCCGGTCTATGGTTATGCCACTGGCGTCTTCTCCAGCCGCAAGATCGAACGGGCCACCCCCGATCAGGTCGGGGGCAGGCTCTATGACTCGGTCGCCTTCCGCACCCTCGCGGCCGGCTTCCACCCCGACCACGACACCCTCGCCACCTTCCGGCGCCGATTTCTCGATGAACTGGCAGGGGTTTTTGTGCAAGTGCTCGAACTGGCCCGTGAGATGAAGTTGTTGAAGGTGGGCACGGTCTGCCTGGACGGCACCAAGATTCACGCCAATGCCTCACGCCACAGCGCCCTCTCGCACGGCCATCTCTCAAAACTCGAAGTCCAACTCAAAGCCGAAGTGCAAGACCTGCTTGAACAGGCGGAGAAAGCCGACCAGTCCGACCTCCCCGACGGACTCAACCTGCCCGAAGAACTCAAGCGCCGGCAGGACCGCCTGGCCGCCATGGAACAGGCCAAAACCAAGATCGAGGCGAGAGCCCGCGAGCGCTTCGAACAGAAGCAAGCCGAATATCAGAAGAAGCTGGCCAAACGCAAAGCGCGGCCCATGAAAAAGATGGCGCACAAGCTCAAGACCCAGACTGGCCGAAAACTGTATGCGCTACGCAAGCAAACCGTGGAACCGGTATTCGGCATCATCAAGTCGGTCATGGGGTTTCGCCAGTTCCTGCTGCGCGGCCTGAAGAAAGTGACGGGCGAATGGGCCCTGGCCTGCCTGGCATGGAATCTGAAACGCATGGCCGTCTTGCGCCAGAAATCCGTCCAATGGGCCTGAAATTGACCAAAAAGCATCCAAACAAGGCGAAATAGAGGCCATAAGCGAGTAAAGATGCCTAATTATTGTGCAAATTTCGGCGCGGACGGGATTTTGACTTCGCGCGACGGCTCAAGACCGACAGGCTGCTAGCAGCAAGACGCGTAATCTCGGGCGCGCCTGGCCTGGGCAAGCGGCTAAAATCGCGGCTTTCTCAACACTTCCCCATTCGCCATGCACAACCTTTTCGACACTCGCCAGACCTTTGATGCCGGCAACGGCAAGTCCGCTTTCTACTATTCCCTGCCGCAACTGGAGAAGGCTGGCGTCGGCGCTATCTCGCGTCTGCCCGTGTCGATTCGCATCGTGCTGGAGTCGGTGCTGCGTAATTTTGACGGACTCAAGATCACTGAGCAGCACGTCAGGGAACTGGCCAACTGGCAACCGAATGCGACTCGGACGGAAGAAATCCCCTTCCTGGTCGCCCGCATCCTGTTGCAGGACTTCACCGGCGTGCCGCTGCTCGCCGACCTGGCCGCGATGCGTTCCGCCGCCCAACGCGCGGGCAAGGACGCCAGCAAAGTGGAACCGCTGGCGCCGGTGGAAATGGTAGTGGATCACTCGGTGCAGGTGGATGTGTTCGGCCGCCCCGATGCGCTGGAACAGAACATGAAGATCGAGTTCGCGCGCAACCGCGAGCGCTACCAGTTTCTCAAGTGGGGGATGCAAGCCTTTGATACTTTTAAGGTTGTGCCTCCTGGCGTGGGCATCGTCCACCAGGTCAACATGGAATATCTGGCGCGCGGCGTGATGGAGAAGGAGGGTGTTTATTACCCCGACACGCTGGTCGGCACCGATTCCCACACCACCATGATCAACGGCCTCGGCGTGGTGGGCTGGGGGGTGGGTGGCATCGAGGCGGAAGCGGGGATGTTGGGCCAGCCGGTGTACTTCCTGACGCCCGATGTGGTCGGCGTGCAGCTCACTGGCCACGCCGCGCCTGGGGTGACGGCCACCGACATCGTGCTGACCATCACGGAAATGCTGCGGCGCGCCAAGGTGGTGGGCAAGTTCGTGGAATTCTTCGGCGAGGGCGCCTGCGCGCTGCCGGTGACCGACCGCGCCACCATCGCCAACATGGCGCCGGAATACGGCGCCACCATGGGGTTCTTCCCGGTTGACGAGGCCACCTGCCAGTACTACCTGGCCACCGGCCGCGACGCCGCCCAGGTGGATGCGCTGCGCAACTACTTCAAGGCGCAGAACCTGTTCGGCGTCCCTCAGACCGGCAGCATCGAATACAGCCAGATCCTGGAACTCGACCTGGGCGGCGTGAAGCCTTCCGTCGCCGGACCGAAACGGCCGCAGGACCGGATCAACCTCTACGCGCTGAAAGAAACCTTCGAGACCCTGTTCTCGTTACCCAAGGACCAGGGCGGTTATGGCAAAGAGGATGCCGATCTGCCGGTGAAGTACACCCTGGCCGACGGCAAGACGCAATTGGGCCAGGGTGATGTGGTCATCGCCGCCATCACCTCCTGCACCAACACCTCCAACCCCGGCGTCATGCTGGCCGCCGGCCTGCTGGCGAAGAAGGCGGTGGGAAAAGGCATGGTTATGCCCATCCATGTGAAGACTTCGATGGGCCCTGGTTCGCGCGCGGTGAGCGAATACCTGAAAGCCGCCGGCCTGCTGGAATACCTGGATAAGCTCGGTTTCGGCGTGGTCGGCTACGGCTGCACCACCTGCATCGGCAACTCCGGCCCGCTGCCGGAACAGGTGGAAAAAGCCATCCTCGAACATGACCTGGTGGCCTGTTCGGTGCTGTCCGGCAACCGCAACTTCGAGGCGCGCGTGCACCAGAACGTGAAAGCCAACTTCCTGATGAGCCCGCCGCTGGTGGTGGCCTTCGCCCTGGCCGGCCACGTCGATATCGACATGGCGACTCAGCCTATCGGCGAGGGCCGCGACGGCCCGGTCTATCTGAAGGACATCTGGCCCAGCCACGAGGAAGTCGCCGCCCTCCTCCACCACGCGGCCGACCCTGGTGCCTATCGCATCTACAAGGATGTCGGCGCCGACAACCCGCTGTGGGACGCCGTGCCTGCCCCGACCGGCCAGACTTACACCTGGGACGACACCTCCACCTACATCCAGGAACCGCCGTTCTTCCAAGACGCGAACAAACCGAATCCCGTAATCCACGGTGCTCGGGCGCTGGCGATCTTTGGCGATTCGGTGACCACCGACCACATCAGCCCGGCTGGCGGCATCAAGGCCACCTCCCCCGCCGGCAAGTATCTGATCGAGCACGGCGTCGCGCAGAAGGACTTCAACAGCTACGGCGCGCGGCGCGGCAACCATGAAGTCATGATGCGCGGCACCTTCGCCAACGTGCGCATCAAGAACCTGATGATTCCCGGCTCCGAAGGCGGCGTGACCTTGCACTTTGGCGAGCAGATGAGCCTCTACGACGCCGCCATGGCCTACCAGGCCATCGGCATTCCGCTGATCGTCCTCGCCGGCGAGGAATATGGCACCGGCTCCAGCCGCGACTGGGCCGCCAAGGGCACCCAGTTGCTGGGCGTGAAGGCGGTTGTCGCCAAATCCTTCGAACGCATCCACCGCGCCAACCTGGCCGGCATGGGGGTGCTGCCGATCCAGTTCAAGGATGGCCAGGGCGCTACCGACTTCAAACTCGACGGCAGTGAAAGTTTCGATCTGGTTGGCCTGGAGAAAGGCATCACGCCGCGGCAGGACATGACCCTGGTGATCCATCGCGCGGACGGCTCCAGCGAGAATGTGGCGGTGAAACTGCGCCTGGATACCCCGATCGAGATCGAATACTTCCAGGCCGGCGGCATCCTGCCCTATGTGTTGAAGCAGTTGCTGGGCTGATCGACCTTAAGCCGATCGGGTAGGCGGCGGGGGTCGTTCCCCACCGGACTTACAGAGAGGGAACCCGTTCGGCGGTAACTAACCGGTTACTGCGTAAATGACGACGCTGAACTACCCACGCCCTGCAGGGGACCCAGGGGATTCCTGTTTTCCTCGAACCTGCGAATTTCCGGCTGTCCCCCCGTCAGCTTGTAGATAACGACACGCTCCTTGATCAAGATGACGCCGTTGAAGCTCCAGCCGACCAGTTCTGTCTTGCGATTGAAGTTCAGGAAATCCACCCAGAAATTGCCGTATCGGGTGCGTGTGAGGGTCTCCTGATTGATCTCATAACCGATGCAGGCGGTCTTTGCCTTGATGCATTCCTGGACACCTGAATCCAGGTCATTGGCATTGATCGAGGGCGACGGGATGAAGCGGCGCACCACGTCGGAGTAATTCAGGATGGTGATATTCGGATTCGATTCGGGATCGAGATGGAGGAGCTTGAGATCCTGGATCGAGGTTTGATGGGGGATGATCCGGTCGAAGGCCTGTTGTGCTTCCTGATAATTCCGCCATTGGCCTTGGGTAAAGGTTTCACCACGCGGAAGCAAGGTAGCGCATCCCGCCAGGAAGGCGATGAGGATGACCCATTTGGCCAGGAATCGTGGTGGACGCATAGGGTTGATTTTAGGGGCCGTCCGTCAATGAATAGCGTTTCGCCAGGTGTACGTTTTCAAATAGTGTGTGGCACAAGATTCGAGAAAAAAGCCGGCCAGCACCGGCTTTTTTCATTTCCCGCCGCCGAAGTCCACCGTGGGCGGCTTCGCCAGCGCTTTTTCGTTCTCCACCGTGAAATTCGGCTTGGTTTGATGGCCAAACAGCATCGCGGTGAGGTTGCTGGGGAAGGAGCGCACCGTCACGTTGTAGTCCTGCACGGTCTTGATGTAGCGGTTGCGGGCAACGGTGATGCGGTTCTCGGTGCCTTCCAGTTGCGCCTGTAAATCGCGGAAACCGGCGTCAGCCTTGAGCTGGGGATAGTTTTCCGAAACCACCAGCAGGCGCGAGAGCGCGCCACTGAGTTCGCCTTGGGCAGCCTGGAATTTCTCCAGGGCGGCGGGGTCGTTGATCAGTCCCGGGCTGGCGGCAATCTGGCCGACGCGAGCGCGCGCGGCCGTCACTTCGGTGAGCACCTTGGCCTCATGCGCGGCATAGCCCTTCACCGTGTTGACCAAATTGGGCACCAGATCGGCGCGCCGCTGATACTGGTTGAGCACTTCCGACCAACCCGCCTTGATGGCTTCATCCTGAGATTGCAAGGTGTTGTAGCCGCACCCGGAAAGACTTGAGACAGAGATAAGCATAACTAGGTAGATCAATAATTTGCGCATGATTCCTCCTGATTTACACGAAGTAGATTGTGCTCAAGCTAGCCCGGATATTGCATGAATTCGCGTGATGCCCTAAAGGATACCGGGCTGCGCCCATAATCGCGCAGGCCATTGTTTGCAATGGGAATTTT
>PFJX01000058.1:261-15000 GCA_002784045.1 Hydrogenophilales bacterium CG_4_10_14_3_um_filter_63_21 | reverse complement strand
TGGCCTGCGCGATTATGGGCGCAGCCCGGTATCCTTTAGGGCATCACGCGAATTCATGCAATATCCGGGCTAGCAGCCCGCGTATCCAGGCCGTCCTTGCCGCACGTCACCCGGACCATGTGAATCCGATCGTCCTTCCCCGCGCCAGCCCGCGTTGGAGCGGGCTGCCGGCTCCCTCGTGTTACCTGGCGGTATAACCATGCGCTTCCAAACATGCGCTGGCGGCGCGCTGGAAGTCCGATCGGCGGGGGTCACTTGGCGATGACCTTGCCGGGTCGTAACCGGTCTGATTAACGGCCCAACGCGTGCATTCGGCCCGGTCAGCCGCCATCTGGGTTGCGCTCTGGCCATCCCGCGGATAAACAATCAGCCCGTCCTCAGAGGGCGATGGCGAAGGGGCCGGCGAAGCCTCCGCTGGAGACGGCGGGGGCGGGGTGGCCACTTCATATTCCGGAGGCGGGGGGGCGACCACATACCCCCCCGCGGGAGCCTCGCTGTAATACACCCCATTGGCATAGTAGTAGGGCGAGGAACCTATCCAGACCGTCGAGTAGGCGGGTGGCAAAACCGGGATGAAGACCCCGGGTGGGGGTTGCACCACGACATAGCGGTTTCCCTCGGGACGAAACCAGACCCCGGCGCGAAAAAAGAGATGGCCGCCGCGAATGCCGATATCGAGATACCCTGGAGGCATGACGTTGACGGAATAACCGGGTGTTGGATAGTAATGATTGTGATGAAAGCGCGAGTCGAACACCCAGTGATCGGAACGATAGGGCCTATCGTCACGCCGGTCGCGCTGCTCGGACCGCTGGCGTTGGTCGTGATCCCTGTCCGCATGGGCCTGCGTAACCGGGCCCAGGGCGACCAGCGCGGTTAACAGAAGTGTCAAGGCGGTGTCTTTCATGTCGGTTCCTTGGAAATCGAGTTCATTTGACGGTGTAGCCATGGGCGTTTAGACAGGCGGCGGTGGCCCGTTGGAAATCGCCCTGGCGAGAATCGCCGGGCGCGTTTTTCATGATTACTCCTTCTTGCCTGATCGTGACGGGCTAAACCCCGCTTGGCTCCCCACGAGCAACCCGAAGGCATGCGGTGGATGATGCCTCGCACCCCGCATGATCAGAATGTGGATGCGAACGATACAAGTAGGGGATGGCCTTGCTACCAGGCGGTATCCATCTGTTACAAGGTGTAACCGCAAAGGCCGAGGGCCTTCGCGCGCGTGGGCTATACCGCTTCCAGCTTGGCATATTCCAGAAGGAATGCCTTCTCGCCGACCGTGGGGAAGTTGACTTTTATTTCCATATCCGGAGCCTGACCCTGGTAGCCGGCGACCACGCCTTCACCGTAGCGGGAATGTTTGACCCGGCTGCCTATCTTGAAGGGGACATCGGCAAGGCGCCTTGGCGGCGGGGGCGCGGCGGGGGTGATCTTGCGGGTGACGAAATTCGTGGCCTGGGGGAGGGGCGCGGTGACCACGCGGTTGGCTAAAGCGTTCACAAGTTTCTCCGGGATTTCTTCCAGGAAACGGGAGGGCAGGCCGTAACGCACCTGGCCGTGCAGCATTCTGGATTGTGCATGGGTGAGGTAAAGCTGTTTGCGTGCGCGGGTGATGGCGACGTACATAAGGCGGCGTTCTTCTTCCAGACCATCCTTTTCCGTCAGCGCATTCTCGTGCGGGAACAGGCCTTCTTCCAGGCCAGTGATGAACACGGTGTTGAATTCCAGCCCCTTGGCGGAGTGCACGGTCATCAACTGGACCGCATCCTGGCCCCGCGTGGCCTCGTGTTCGCCGGCTTCCAGGGCGGCGTGGCCGAGAAAGGCTTCCAGGCTCTGATCATCGCTTTCCTGTGCGTATGCGGCGGCGGCGGTGGCGAGTTCGCCAAGGTTTTCGACGCGGTCTTCGCCGTCCTTCTCGTTCTGGTAGAACGCCATGAGGCCGCTTTGCTCGACCACGCAGTCCACCTGTTCGGCCAGCGGCAATCCGCTTATTTCTTTTCGCAGGTTTTCAATCAGCAGCACGAAGGGGGCGAATTTCTTTCCGCTGGAAGGGTTGCTAGATGCACATGCGGCAACCCACAGGCTGGTGCCAGCGGCGGCGGCCTGGTCGCTAACGGTTTCCAGGCTGCGATTGCCAATGCCGCGCGTCGGGAAATTCACCACCCGCAGGAATGCGTTGTCATCTTCCGGGTTGGCGGCCAGACGCAGGTAGGCCAGGGCATGCTTGATTTCGGCGCGTTCGAAGAAGCGCAAGCCGCCGTAGACGCGGTAGGGAAGGGTGGCCGAAAACAGGGCATGTTCGATGCCGCGCGACAGGGCGTTGGCGCGATAAAGCACGGCCATCTCGCTGTAGCGCTCGCCGTCGCGGTGGCGGCTTTCGATTTCCTCGACGATGAAGCGCGCTTCCTCACCATCGCCATAAGCCTGGAAATGGCGAATCGGCTCGCCACCGCCGGCGTCGGTCCACAGGTCTTTGCCCAGGCGGCCCTGGTTGTGGCTGATCACCGCGTTGGCGGCGTCGAGGATGGTGGACAGAGAGCGGTAATTGCGGGTGAGCTTGATTGGTTCTTTGATGCCGAATTCGCTCATCATCAGGCTCATGTTGGCGACGTTGGCGCCGCGGAAGGCGTAGATCGACTGGTCGTCATCGCCCACCGCAAACAGCGCGCTGTCGGGGCCTTTCAGCAGCTTCAGCCAATCGTATTGCAGGCGGCTGGTGTCCTGAAATTCATCCACTAGGAGGTGGCGAAAACGTTCCTGATAGTGCTCGCGCAGCAGGGCATTGCGGGAAAGCAGTTCGTGGGCGCGCAACAGGAGTTCCGCGAAATCCACCGCACCCTCGCGCTGGCATTGCGCGTCATAGCCGGCGTAGTACTCAACCAGGTGGCGGGTGAAGGGATCCCAGGCTTCCACGCGGTCGGCTCGTAGCCCCGCTTCCTTGTTCTGGTTGATGAAGCTCTGAACCTTGCGCGGGTCGTATTTCTCGGTATCGACATTGAGCGCGCGCAAGGCACGTTTGACGGCGGAAAGCTGGTCGCTGGAATCGAGGATGGTGAACAGTTGCGGCAGCCCAGCCTCGCGGTGATGCGTGCGCAGGAGGCGGTTACACAGGCCGTGGAAGGTGCCCACCCACATACCACGGGTGTTGATGGGAAGCATGGCGGTAAGGCGGGTGAGCATTTCCTTCGCCGCCTTATTAGTGAAGGTCACCGCCATCAGGCCCATGGGAGAGACTTGTTGCTGCTGGATCAACCAGGCGATGCGGGTAGTGAGCACGCGTGTCTTGCCGGAGCCGGCGCCAGCCAGAACGAGGGCGGAAGAAGGCGTGGTGACGGCGGCGAGTTGGTCGGGGTTGAGGCCGGAAAGCAGATCAGAGTGCATGTGTGGGTGAAGCTTATTTCATTTTCGCGCCAGCCGTGCGGGGTTCGCGCGGCGCACCCTGCTGAAACCTTGTCCCAGCCACCATGCTCAACGCCACCGCTTCCGCGACCTTGATCCCATCCACGGCGGCGGAAAGGATGCCGCCCGCGTATCCGGCGCCTTCGCCGGCTGGATAGAGGCCGCGCGTATTGAGGCTCTGGCAGTTGGCGTCGCGGGTGAGGCGGATGGGCGAGGAGGTACGCGTCTCCACGCCAGTCAATACGGCGTCGTCCATGGCGAAGCCGTGGATCTGTTTGTCGAAGGCGGGCAGAGCTTCGCGGATCGTTGCGATGGCGTAATCCGGTAGACAGCGGGAGAGATCAGTCCAGCGCACGCCGGGGGTGTAGGAGGGAATCACCGTGCCCTGTCCAGTCGAGGGGCGGCCAGCGAGGAAATCGCCGACTTTCTGCGCCGGCGCGCGGTAGTCGCCGCCACCGGCAACGAAGGCGGCTTCTTCCCATTGGCGCTGGAAATCCATGCCAGCGAGTGGGTTAGCTTTGATGTTGCCGGGGAAATCCTCCGGATTCACGCCAACGACGATGGCCGCGTTGGCGTTGCGTTCGTTGCGGGAATACTGGCTCATGCCATTGGTGACCACCCGACCCGCTTCCGAGGTGGCGGCGACCACGGTGCCGCCCGGGCACATGCAAAAACTGTAGGCGGTACGGCCGTTGCCGGCGTGGTAAACCAATTTGTAATCGGCGGCGCCGAGGCTGGGATTGCCGGCGAATTTGCCAAAGCGGCAGGCGTCGATCAGCGCTTGTGGATGTTCGATGCGCAAACCCACCGAGAACGCCTTGGGCTCGATGCTAACGCCGTGATCAAACAACATTTTGAATGTGTCGCGCGCGCTGTGGCCCACCGCCAGGATAACGTGGTCGCTGGCGATACGCTCGCCATCGGCCAAAATCACCGCGTGTATCTGGCGCCCCTCCGTGCCATCCTCGATATCGACATCCACCACTCGGCACTGGAAACGGATTTCTCCTCCCAGCGACTCGATGTTGGCGCGCATATGTTCCACCATCGTCACCAGCCGGAAAGTGCCGATGTGCGGTTTGCTCACATAAAGGATTTCTTCGGGCGCCCCGGCCTTGACGAATTCTTCCAGCACCTTGCGGCCATGGTGTTGCGGGTCCTTGATCTGGCTGTAGAGCTTGCCATCGGAAAAAGTGCCGGCGCCACCCTCGCCGAACTGCACATTGGATTCCGGGTTCAGCTCGCCACGGCGCCAGAGGCCCCAGGTGTCCTGGGTGCGTTCGCGCACCACCTTACCGCGCTCCAGGATGATCGGCCGGAACCCCATTTGCGCCAGCACCAGGCCAGCCAGGAGCCCACAAGGGCCACTACCGATGATGAGCGGCCGCGATTTCAGATTGGCGGGCGCCTGGGCAACGAAGCGGTAAGCGCTATCCGGGGTGAGGGAAACGCGCGGGTCGCCGCGCAAGCCCTTGAGCAACCCCGCTTCATCCTCCACTGCCACATCCAGGCTGTAGATGAGGAAGATCGCGGAGCGCTTGCGCGCGTCGTAGCCGCGCCGGTGGATAGCGAAGCGCAACAGCCGCTCCGCCGGAATACCCAATTTCTTGAGGATGGCGGCCACGAGATCGGCTTCGGAATGATCCAGGGGAAGTTTGACTTCGGTTAATCGCAACATGGGGATAAAGCATTGGACCTGACTGCCGTGCGTAGCTTCCTCAATATCCCACCCCAACCAGGCCCGCGGCCGCCAGGACCGGATTCTCATGGGAACCCGGGAGAGACATGGCGAAAAGGCGACAGTGGTCCTTTATTTACACATCCAGGTTCCTGACCCCTAGCGCATTGGTCTCGATGAAGTGGCGACGCGGTTCGACTTCCTCACCCATCAGGGTGGTGAAAATGGCGTCCGCGGTGATGGCGTCTTCAATCTGCACGCGCAGAAGGCGGCGAACTTGCGGGTCCATCGTGGTTTCCCAGAGTTGTTCCGGGTTCATTTCGCCCAGGCCTTTGTAGCGCTGCACGCCAAGGTTTTTCTTGACCTCGCCCAACAGCCAATCGAGCGCCTGCTTGAAGTCATAAGCCGGCGTGCGGGCTTCGCCACGACGGACTTCGGCGCCGGGTGACAGGAGACCAACCAGAATTTCCGAGGTACGGCGCAGTTGGTCGTAGTCGCCGCCTTCAACGAAGTTGTAGTCGAGGTAGCTGGTGTGGCCGATGCCGTGGCGACTGCGGGTTATTTCCAGGCGCCATCCCAGATCACCCTCGTATTGCAACGGGTTGATCTTCACTACGCCGAGCTTGGCCAGTTCGCGCGTCAAGTGTTGTACCGCGACCAGGGTGTCCGCTTCGCTGCTCAGGCTGATGGTGGGAATTTTGAGCAGGCAGTAGAGCACATCCGGGTCCATGCGTCGGGCCAGGCGTTCGATCATGGCTTCCGCGAGCAGAAATTCGCGAGCGATGCGTTCGAAGCTTTCCTTGGGTAGTGCCTCGGCGCCGGCGGCCGGGATCAACTCGGCGCCATTGAGCGCTTCGCGCAGCAGATATTGCTTGAATTCGTAATCGTCTTTCAGGTAAGTCTCGCGCTTGCCTTGTTTGACTTTGTAGAGCGGCGGCTGGGCGATATAGATGTGGCCGCGCTCGACCAACTCCGGCATCTGGCGGTAGAAGAAGGTGAGCAGCAGAGTACGGATATGGGAGCCATCCACGTCTGCGTCGGTCATGATGATGATGCGGTGGTATCTAAGCTTGGCCGGGTTGTAGTCGTCCTTGCCAATGCCGGTGCCCATCGCGGTGATCAGGGTAACGACTTCCTGCGAGGACAACATCTTGTCGAAGCGGGCTTTTTCGACGTTAAGAATTTTCCCCTTGAGCGGCAGGATGGCCTGAAACTTGCGGTCGCGGCCCTGCTTGGCGGAACCACCGGCGGAATCACCCTCGACCAGGTAGATTTCGCACAGCGCGGGATCCTTTTCCTGGCAGTCGGCCAGCTTGCCTGGCAGGCCCGCGGAATCCAGCACACCCTTGCGCCGGGTCATCTCCCGCGCCTTGCGGGCGGCTTCGCGGGCACGGGCGGCCTCGACGATCTTGCTACAAATAATTTTTGCATCGGCGGGACGTTCCAGCAGGTATTCCGAGAGCTTTTGCGAGACCGTTTCTTCCACCGCCGGGCGCGCTTCCGAGGAGACCAGTTTCATCTTGGTTTGTGATGAAAACTTGGGGTCGGGCATCTTCACCGAGAGTACGCAAGCAAGTCCCTCGCGCATGTCGTCGCCGGTGATTTCCACCTTGGCCTTCTTGGCGATCTCATGTTCTTCAATGTATTTATTGATCACCCGGGTCATCGCGGCACGCAGCCCGGTGAGGTGGGTGCCGCCGTCGGATTGCGGGATGTTGTTGGTAAAGCACAGTACCTGCTCCTGGTAGCCATTGTTCCACTGCATGGCCACCTCGCTGCTGATGCTGACACCGGTGTCGCCCACCTTCGATTCGCCGGTGGCATGGAAGATATTGGGGTGCAGCACGGTCTTGGCGCGGTTGATATATTCAACGAAGCCTTTCACACCGCCGGAGAAGGCGAAGTTCTCCTGGCGGCCGTCGCGTTCGTCGAGCAGCTCGATCTTGACGCCGTTGTTCAAGAACGAGAGTTCACGAATACGCTTCGACAGCACGTCATAGTGGAAATCGACAACATTGCCAAAGATTTCCTCGTCGGGTGAAAAGTGGACTTCAGTGCCACGCCGAGTGCTCTCGCCCAGTACTTTCAGGGGTGAAACTTCAATACCGTTGTGAATTTCGATCAGGCGGTTCACCGGCACGCCGCGCTGGAATTCCATAAGGTGCTTCTTGCCCTCGCGATAAATGATCAGACGCAGCCATTTCGACAAGGCATTCACGCAGGAAACGCCAACGCCGTGCAGGCCACCGGAAACTTTATAGCTGTTCTGATTGAACTTGCCACCGGCGTGCAGCACCACCATGACGATCTCGGCGGCGGAACGCTTCGGTTCGTGCTTATCGTCCATCTTCACGCCAACCGGGATGCCGCGGCCATTGTCGGACACAGAAATGGAGTTGTCCGGGTGGATGATGACCTTGATGTCGTCGCAATAGCCGGCCAGGGCTTCGTCGATGGCGTTGTCCAGCACCTCGAACACCATGTGGTGCAGGCCGGAGCCATCCGATGTGTCGCCTATGTACATGCCGGGACGCTTGCGCACAGCCTCCAGTCCTTCCAGTTGCTGAATGCTGTCCTCGTCGTAGCCGCCATTACCGCTTGGATGTTCCACGTGAAACCTTTTTCTGTGATAGGAATGAAACTGAGCGAGAGGTGATCACTCACCGCGCTCCGCTCTACTTCAAATGCGCATGGGCATGACCACATAACGGAAGTTTTCGTCTCCCGGAATAGTGATCAGCATGGAACTGGTGGCGTCACCGAACGAGCATTGAACGGCTTCACAGGACAAGTTATTAAGGGTGTCCTGCAGGTACTGGACGTTGAAGCCAATGTCCAACGGCTCGCCATCGTAGTCAATATCGAGTTCTTCCTGGGCGTCTTCCTGCTCGTTGTTGCTGCAGGCAATGCGCAGGCTGCCAGCGGTAAGGGCCAGTCGGGCGCCGCGGTATTTCTCATTGGTAAGGATGGCCGCGCGGGTGAGAGATTGCGACAGACGCTGGCGGGCAATGACGAAAATTTTGTCATGGCCGACTGGAATCACGCGCTGCCAATCCGGGAACTTGCCATCCACCACTTTGCTGCGCAGTTCAAAGTTGGGGCGGCGGAATACCACCTGGCTCTGGTTGATCTGGATATGTACCAGCTCGTCGTCGTCGCCAAGCAGCTTGCCGAGTTCCAGAACGGTCTTGCGCGGCAGGATGACGTCGATTCCCTGCCCCTCGGCTTCAGGTATATCGGTGGCATCAACTCCTAGCCGGTGGCCGTCAGTGGCGGCCACCGTCAGTCGCGTGCCTTGTACCGAGAGCAGCATGCCATTGAGGTAATAACGGATGTCCTGCGCCGCCATGGCGTATTGCACGCTGGCCAGGAGGCGCTTGACCTGGCCTTGCGGCAGGCTGAAGGAGAGGCCTTCGCCATCGGGAATTTGCAATTTTGGGAAATCGCGTGCCGGCAGTGTTTGCAGGTTGAAGCGGCTGCGCCCGGACTGAATCTTTAGTTGCTGCTCCTCCGAAAGTTCCAGGGAAATAGGCTCGGCATCCGGCAACGATCGGCAGATATCGAGCATCTTGCGCGCGGCGACGGTGAATGAGACATCCGCCGCCCCTTCCTCTTCCGCTGAGGTACTGATCTGGAGTTCCAGGTCTGTGGCAATGAAGGTGGCGCGCCCACCCATAACTTCGACCAGCACGTTGGAAAGGATGGGCAGGGTGTGCTTGCGTTCCACCACGCCCGCTACGGCTTGCAGGGGCTTGAGCAAGGCGTCCTTGGGTGTCTTTAGTACAAGCATGTAAATCTTCCTGGTAGTGATGATAGGTGAGGGATCAATCTCTGGATAAGCCGGGAAAGTTTATCAAAATCATCGGCTTAAGCTGTTTAAAAAACGTGTACCAGCCTGTGGGCGAGATGGGTATTGATTGTGGATAATTTTTTCGCATGAGGGCGTTAGCCGACATATGAACAATCCATACATAAATTGTCTTGTGTTTACGCACAGCGTTATCCCATTTATGGGGTAGCCGCTAGGAGCCTGTCGGACTTTGGTCACCGATAGCGAAAATCGGCCCCGTCGAGGCCAGTTTTTGCCGCTTTCGCTGGGGAATAGTCGAACTATTGCCCAATAAAGTGGCGAAAAATGGGACGGCGCGGTCTGTTTGCAGCCTGTGATTCCAAAGTCCGACAGGCTCCTGGGTGCGGCTCTCGACACTTCCATCCACCTGAAGTGCTTTAAAAAATTAGGGTAGATAGAACCATGATGGTTGCCGCGCATCATCCGGTGAGTACCTGAATTAGTAGGTTGTAATCGCGGCGCAGATTTTGGTCTGTCGCTTTAAGTTCCTCAATTTTTCCGCAGGCGTGCAGCACGGTTGTGTGGTCGCGGCCACCGAAGGCCTGGCCAATCTCTGGGTAAGACAGATCAGTCAATTCACGCGCCACATACATTGCCATTTGTCTGGGGCGCGCCAAGTTGCGAGTACGTTTTTTAGAGTACATGTCCGCAATTTTTATCTTGAAGTAGTCGGCAACCGTCTTCTGGATGTTTTCAATGGAAATCTGGCGATTCTGAACAGCCAGCAAGTCTTTTAACGCTTCCTTGGCCAGTTCGACGGAAATTGGTAGCTTGTTGAAACGGGCGAAGGCAATTACCCGCTTCAGAGCACCTTCCAACTCGCGTACGTTGGAACGTATTTGTTTGGCGATGAAAAACGCGGTTCCTTCATCGAGACTGGTTTTTTCCAGACGCGCCTTGTCGAGCAGGATGGCGACCCGCATTTCCAGTTCTGGCGGTTCCAGCATGACGGTGAGACCCCAGCTGAAGCGGGATTTCAGGCGTTCCTCAATGCCTTCCATATCTTTCGGGAAGGTGTCACTGGTGATGATGACCTGCTTGTGGTCTTCGATTAGCGTGTTAAAGGTATAAAAAAATTGTTCCTGAGTGCCTTCCTTACCTGCGAAAAACTGGATGTCGTCGATCATCAGGAGATCGAGCGAGTCGTAGCGGCGCTTGAAGTCGTCATAAGAATTTGAACGCACGGCTCGCACCATGTCGGAGACATAGCGGTCGGCATGGATGTATTTCACTTTGGCTTTTGCGTTGCTCTGCACCATGCGATTGCCAATGGCATGCATCAAGTGGGTTTTGCCCAGGCCGACGCCACCATAGACGAACAAGGGGTTGTAGCCGGAGCCCGGATTGTCAGCTACTTGCAGGGCGGCGGCTCGCGCTAGGTCGTTGGCTTTGCCGGGCACGAAGGTGTCGAAGCTGAACAAGGGGTTGATCCTGCTTTCGTCGGGAAGTGCGGCCTTCTCGGGTTTGCCAGGGGATTTTTTCTCTGCTGCTGGCTTGGTTATCGTGGCCATATCTTGAACGGGTAACGCCATCAGTGCGGGTACTGCTTCCAGGGTTTCATTCACTGTTGCAGTGTCGCTCAGGCGACCGTTACCGCCGCCGGCTACCTTAAGAACGATCTTGGTAGCGATGGGAAAATAATCACGCGCTAGTTGTTCAATTTCCTGGAGGAATTTTTCGCGCACCCACTGCGCCACGAAACCATTTGGCGCGGTAACACTGACCAGGCCAGCGGCTGTTTCCGCCTTGAGTGGCCTGATCCAGGTGTTGATCTGCTGGGTGTTCAGAGTCCGTTCAAAATGGGCGAGGCAATGACTCCAGAATTCGTCCATTTGGCGTGATTGGGTGGGTGTGTAAAAGGCGGACTGGGCATTCTAGCACCGGCGTTGTAGCACCCGGAAAGGTTTGACAAATTAGGGGCTTACAAGTCTAATACCGCGCTTTTAGCGACCGAGGTTTCCCTATGAAACGCACCTATCAACCTTCCGTTGTCCGCCGTAAGCGCACTCATGGCTTCCGCGCGCGCATGAAGACCGTGGGCGGGCGTGCCGTCATCAATGCTCGCCGCGCCAAGGGCCGCAAGCGTCTGGCCGTTTGACTTCGACGGCGGAGCATCCGGTTCAGCCCGCTTTGCTGACCCAGAATCTGGCGGAACCCACACAGGCCTACGGCTTTGGGTGGTTGAAAAAAATGCGCGAAACGGATGAGTTTTCATCCGTTTTTCGTTTTCACTGTTCCTATCGCGGTGCTTTACTCGATGTGCTGGCTGGCCCGAATGGATTGGATGTTCCCCGCCTGGGAATGATTATTCCAAAGAAAGTGATTCACCATGCTGTTAGCCGCAACCGTGTCAAGCGACTGCTGCGGGAATGGTTCCGCCTGGGCCAGTCAGACATTGTCGGCCTGGATGTCGTCGCCAGGCTGAAAACACGCGGCAATGAGTCACTGCTCAAATCAGATTTTCTTGCCGGCCTTGGTGTCTGCAAGACCTGCGTGCTGACACGTACCTCTACTCTTACCTGATCTCGCTCCCCATGGACACCCAGCGTCTTATCGCCTTCGTTATTTTCTCTTTTTCCCTTCTGATGCTCTGGAACGCCTGGCAGGAATATACGCATCCGAAAGAAGGGGTCGTGGTCGCTGGCTCGCCAGCGACCACGAAAGGGCAGGCTGCTTCGACCGATACCCTGCCGCCGGCACCTGGACAGGCGCTCAAGGGAGTTCCGCAGCCAGTCGAATCGGCTCAGGTTGCCAAGGGTGCTCGCGCCAAGGTGGTGACCGATGTTTTGACTGCCGAAATCGACGCCAATGGTGGCGATCTCCGGGAGTTGGTGTTCACCAACTATCGCGGGAACAAGGACGAAAACGCACCCTTCCGCCTGTTTGAAGAGAAGGCAGGCCGCAATTACTTCGCCCAGAGCGGCCTGATCGGCCAGGGCTTGCCCAACCACAAGACGGTGTTTGTTCTCGAGCCGGGCGAATACCGCCTGAAAGCTGGCGAGAACCAGCTCAAGGTGAGCATGAAGGCGATCACGCCGGGTGCCGAAGTAGTCAAGACCTACACCTTCACGCGGGGCAGCTACGTGGTGGACGTGGATACCCGGATCAAGAACCTCGGACAGACGGTACTGGATGCCTATCCCTACTACCAATACCTGCGCCACGGACAGGCGCCGGAAGGTGAATCCAAGATGGTCAACACCTTTACCGGCCCGGCGATCTATACCGAAGCCGGTAAGTTTCAGAAGGTGAAATTTGATGACATCGCCAAGGGCAAGCAGGAGCACGCCAAGGCGGCCAAGGACGGCTGGATCGGCATGGTGGAACACCATTTTTTCACCACCTGGCTAACCCGCGACCCCGCCGATGCTTCCTCGCGTGAGTTCTACACGCGCAGCCTGGGTAACGGCGAGTTCTCGGCGGGGATGATCATGCCGGCAGTGAAACTGGCGCCGGGAGAGGAAAAGACCGCCTTTATGCGCCTCTATGCCGGCCCGCAGGAACTGGAAAAAATCAAACACCTGGCGTCCGGGCTCGACCTGGTAGTGGATTACGGCTGGCTCACCGTGCTCGCCTATCCCATCTTCGTGATGCTCAATTGGCTGCATAAACTGGTGATGAACTGGGGAACGGCCATCATCCTGCTCACCGTTCTGATCAAGCTGGCGTTCTACCCGCTCTCCGCCGCCAGCTATAAGTCGATGGCCAAGATGCGCAAACTGGCGCCACGTCTGGAGCACCTTAAGGAGCGCTATGGCGATGATCGCCAGAAGCTGCATGAGGCCATGATGAAGATTTACTCGGAAGAGAAGATCAACCCGCTCGGCGGTTGTCTGCCCATTGTGGTCCAGATTCCGGTGTTCATCGCCCTCTACTGGGTGCTGCTGGGTGCCGTGGAGTTGCGCCAAGCGCCGTTCGCGCTGTGGATAACCGACCTGTCCAAACCCGACCCCTTCTATGTTCTGCCAGTGATCATGGCCATTACCTCGTTTATCCAGGTGAAGCTGTCGCCGGCGCCAACCGACCCCGTGCAGGCCAAGGTTATGATGATCATGCCGGTCGCCTTCTCGGTGATGTTCCTGTTCTTCCCGGCTGGCCTGGTGCTCTACTGGCTGGTCAACAACGTGCTGTCGATCCTGCAGCAGTGGCGCATCAATACGGTGATCAATAGCGCCGCCAACGATAGCAAGCAGTAAAACGGGCCGCATGGCCGCGCCCAGCGACCCCATCGCCGCCATCGCCACCGCTCCAGGGAGGGGCGGTATTGGCGTGGTGCGGATCTCCGGTGGGGCTATTGGGCATTTCGCCCTGTCGCTCACAGGCAAGTCCCTTGCCCCGCGCCATGCCACCTACACCCGTTTTTTGGACGCGGTGGGTGAGACGCTGGATGAAGGCATCGCCCTCTACTTTCCTGCACCACATTCCTTTAGCGGTGAAGATGTCCTGGAACTGCAAGGCCACGGTGGCCCACAGGTGCTGCAAGGGGTGTTGGAACGTTGCCTGGAACTGGGCGCGCGCTTGGCGGAACCCGGCGAATTCAGCCGCCGCGCATTTCTCAACGGCAAGCTCGACCTGGTGCAGGCTGAAGCTATCGCCGATCTGATCGACGCCGGCAGCCGGGAAGCGGCGCGCTCCGCGCTGCGCTCCCTGGACGGCGAGTTTTCCCGTCGGATCAACAGCGTCAAGGATGCCCTGATCCAGCTGCGCATGCTGGTGGAAGCTACGCTCGACTTCCCCGAAGAGGAGATAAATTTTTTGCAACAGGTCGATGTCTCGGGCCAATTGGCCGACCTCACTGACAAGCTCGACACTGTGCTCGCGCAGGCATGTCAGGGCGCGCTGTTGCGGGAAGGCCTGAATGTGGTGCTGATTGGCCAGCCTAACGTCGGCAAATCCAGCCTGCTTAACCGCCTGGCTGGTTATGACGCCGCCATCGTCACCGAAATTGCCGGCACCACGCGCGATACCGTGCGTGAAGCTATCCAGATCCATGGCGTTCCACTGCACATCAGCGACACCGCTGGACTACGTGAAACTGATGATCTGGTGGAAAAGCTTGGCATCGAGCGCACCTGGACGGCTGTCGAAAAAGCTGACGTCGCCGTGGTGCTGATTGATGCTCAGCACGGCGTCACAGCCCAGGAAAACGCATTGCTGGAGCGCCTGAGTGAGATTCCTGTGCTCACCGTTCATAACAAAATTGATCTTGCCAGCATAAGCCCCCATGTTTCTGTGGATGGCCTGGAACTTTGGCTCTCGGCCAAGACGGGTATGGGCATTGATCTACTGGAAAGGCAGCTACTCCATCTGGCTGGCTGGCGTGCGACAGGCGAGAACACCTTCATCGCACGCACCCGCCACGTCACGGCTCTGCGTCGCGCACGCGGCCATCTGGAAGTGGCCGCGGCTACCCGCAAGCAACTGGAATTTCTAGCCGAAGAACTGCGCCTGGCTCAGGATGCCTTAGCGGAAATTACCGGTGAATTCACCACCGACGACTTGCTGGGCGTTATTTTTGGCCAATTCTGCATTGGAAAATGAACACCCTGTGATTACCGGTTCCACGTGAAACCATGCAATGCCCGCTGTGTAGATAACGTTCCCAAAGCTGGATAGCACGTTCATCAGGTAGCGATACGGACACCTGGTTTATATAGGGAGGGGTAGACAAGTGGCGACAGCAAAGGCGGCACCGCCCCGCTGTACCCTAATTCAGGCGAGAACCCAGGTGAGATTTGGTTCGAGGGAGTGCGAATCGAGGTATGACACGGTATGAAAACTGAACTGCTCAACCAGTCCCTCATCGGCACGG
>PFJX01000058.1:0-147 GCA_002784045.1 Hydrogenophilales bacterium CG_4_10_14_3_um_filter_63_21 | reverse complement strand
AGATAGGCGTCGATATCATCGCTTTTCCAGCGCGTCGCGAGTTCCTGTGCTATTCGGGAAAAGCGCCGTTCAATGGAGGATAGGTCATTCCAGACGGCGCGATTCACCTGGCTGGGCTTAGCTTTGAGTTCGACGACATTGGCGAAC
>PFJX01000032.1 GCA_002784045.1 Hydrogenophilales bacterium CG_4_10_14_3_um_filter_63_21 | reverse complement strand
TCCACGGTGCAGCGCTTGCACTGGGTGCAGCCTTCCAGACGCACGGTGGGAAAGGACAGGTCGCCGGCGCGCGGGTGGGCCGCCTTGCCAAGGCCGGCGTTTTCCATCGCCTGAATCGCTTTCATCGCGGCGCCGGTGGCGTCTTCCTGGGCCTGCGCGATGTCCATCGGACGGCGCACCGGGCCGGCGTAGACGGCGCGCAATTGCCCCCTGTATAGTCCAATGTGGTAGCTGCCATATGCGGCAGAGCGTAAGGTATGGAGAAGTGCCATGAACATGATCGCCATTGAAGACAACCTGCTGGAGCGATTTCATCGCTTGGCTCTTGAAACGCATCGGCCCGAAACAGACATCGTTCAGGAAGCCTTATCCATCTACCTGAATAACGACGCCCAATATGTCGAAGTCCTGCGCCAGCGCATGGAAGCCGCCGACCGGGGCGAGTTCGCCAGTGACCAGCAGGTCGAGAACCTGTTCGCTACGCTGGGGGATTGATGCGCTTGCGCTGGTTGCCCGAGGCGCTTGACGACCTGAGGGAAATCCACGCTTACATCGCCAATGAAAATCCGGAAGCCGCCCGCCGCGTCATAGGCGAGATACGCCGGGAGGTGGCGATCCTGGTGGCACAACCGCAAACAGGACGCTTTGGCCGGCTTCCGGGAAGCCGGGAATTCGTGATCCGGAAATATCCCTATATCGTGGCGTATCGCATCCGGGATGAAGAAGTGCAGTGCCTGTTGGTGGTGCATACCTCCAGGCGCTGGCCGAAACGGTTGACCTGAGACCAATAGATGCCCTTGGCCGTCGTATTGGTATCGCCCTGTTTTCCGCGGCTACTGCAAACCTGGACGCTTAGCAGGGTGTCAACGTTTTCCGCATGCTGGAACATTTCAGGAATCGTGCCAGCGCAAGTTTCGGCTCACGTCTTCACGAATACGTTGGGCACATACGCCAAGAGGCGGATTAAGTCAGCCTGACGATTCACCCCCATCTTGGCGAATACGGCGCGCAGTTGGCTGCGCACCGTGCCGTAGCAGACCTTGGTCGAGCTTGCATATCCGGCAAGCGTTCCGCCTGCCAGCAAAGCCTGCGCCAGATCGGCCTCCTTCCGCGTCAGACCGAACAGTTTCATCAGCACCATCGGATCATCATGCTCAGCGCTAATGGGGTCTGAGATGATCAACAACGCCAGCCCGGATGAGTGCCGGGCGTCCGGATGTCGATCCGTAGGCAGGGGGGACACCGATATCAGGATGCGATCGCCGTCATCGGATGCCGCCAACAGAACCCCCCCTGCGAAACTGCGGCGAGCAAACCGCACAATCGGGTATGGGCCGATGTTTCGGTCATGGCGACCCTGCCATTGCGCACCTGGATACCTCTTGCACGGCGCAGACACCGCATCGCCGCTTCGTTGGCAAATTGAAGGCGGCCCTCCACATCCACTACCGCCAGACCGATGCTCAGGGCATCAAAGACGCACTGCCCCAGCAGGCATTCGGGCTTTACCGCCGCTTCGTACCAACTGGCGATTACTTCGTCGCGTGGCGTATCCCCCATGTCGTTCTCCCTTAGGCTTTTCCTACCAAATGGTAGAAGACGCTGCTTCCCGATTGCAATATGTTTCCACACTGCTTGTAGCGCCTTGGCAGTTGACGGCGGCTTTTCGAACAGACCAATGTTCAACGAGGAGATGAAAAATGGGCCAACAGGACATGTTGTACGACGCCAACAAAAAATCCACCGGGGTCGCCTATCTGCTGCTGATCTTTTTCGGCACCTTCGGCGCCCACAGGTTCTACATGGGCCGGACCGGTTCCGCCATTGGCATTCTGGTGCTGACCCTCCTGACCATCACCACCTGGTGGTTCGGCCTCGGCCTGATTACCAGCCTCATCGTCGGGTTCTGGGTCTTCGTCGTAAGCCGCTTCTGTGTATCCACCCAATAAGGAATTTCAAATGAAAACCAACTCCCCGCTCCGCACCTTGATCGTTTCCGCCTCAATCTTTCTGTTGCTTGCACCCCAAAGCGGCTGCATGACGGTCCAGCATGGCAATGCCGTAGTACAGAACACCGATAGTCAGCAGTACAAAGGCAAGAAGATCGCCGCCCTGCCGGTAAAGACCCAGACCGCCCTTGCGACCGACTCCATCCAGGGATTGCGGCAGGAGGTCAACAAACGTCTTGGACAAGTGATCAAGGGGAGGCTGCCTGCTTCCACGGTACTGGATGTCGCCACGGTAGTCGATGAACTCAACCAGAAGAATCTGCTGCCTGCGTATGAAAAGTTTGTGGCAACCTACGAGAATACCGGCGTGATGGACAAGAAACAGATCAGGGCGCTGGCACAAGGTCTGGGCAGCGATTACCTGCTGTTCACGCGACTGAAAGCGGAGAAGATGGACATCATCATCAGCCGGGGCTTCGGTGCCTCCGTCGATACCATGCTGGTCGATGCCCGAACCGGCGAAGTGACCTGGAGCGGCACCGGCGAATGGAAGCGCGGCGGCATCTATGGTTTCGGCGAAACCAAACTGGACGAGGCCGCCGGCAGGCTGCTGGACCTCGCATTCGCGAGCCTGTAGTCAGGGCCGTGAGCTTGGGTTGAAGCCTGCGGACACCCAGCACCTCCGCGATCTCGGCACGCTATGGGCATCCTCCAAGGACAAGTGTCTGTGGCCTCGGCAGCCAGCCGGACGACTCCCCCCCTTCTGCCGTTCTCATAGGTCGGAGATATTCCGTGCGCTGTGCAGCACCCGCTCAATGCGGATTTGATCGTGCCCTACGGTGTAAGAGATCAGGTAGCGGCCATGGGGCCGCGCATGTGCACACCCTCAGCTAACTCCGGGTCTGCGCGGGGCTGTGAGGGGCTGGTCAGTGAGGCGCTCACAGCGGGTGCGCATTTCCCGAATGAAACTCATGGCACGCACGGGGTTGTCGCGTGCGATGGTGTCACCGATCTCTTCCAGGTCCCGATCCGCCAGTCGGGTAAAAATGCAGCGCGTCACGCGGATTCACACTGTTCAACCATGGCCACGTACTTTGCTTCTAGGCGCGCGAACACCTCCTCAGCCGGTATGCCTGGACCGCTATTCATGCCCTCCTCGACCTGGCTGCGCAGATTGGCGATGTGCAGTTCACGCAGACTTTCCTGATTTTCCATCAGACGCAGAGCCTCCCGTACCACCTCGCTGACGCTGGTGTAACGACCGCTCTCGACCTGGGCATGGATGAAACGTTCGAAGTGTTCTCCGACGACATAGCTGGATGACATGGCTCTTTCCTCAGGACGGCTAGATGCCCTTATCAATAATGGATAAGAGGAATCAGGTCAACCGGACAGCGGCCGGGCACCGTCCGCTTGCAGGACCGGGAGTACAAGCACTCAGCCGGTCGCACCAAAACAAACGGGGGCCGAAGCCCCCGTTTTTCACCCGACGTGATTCGGCCCGCCAGCGGGCCTCCTACTTCCCCGCGAACTCTTCCAGCTTCCGCGCCCGCACCACGTTGCCAGTGATGCCGGACTCCTTGGCCGAGGCGCCGTAGGCCAGGGCCATCAACTGCGAGTAGTACAACACCGGGATGTCGAACTTGGTGCCGTACTTCTTGTTGATCGAGCCCTGGTAGACCTCGACGTTGGCCTGGCATAGGGGGCAGGGGGTGACGATCATTTCGGCGCCGCCGTCGTAGGCTGCTTCGATGATGTCCTTGATCTGCGCCTGCGCCTTTTCCGGCTCGGAGAACGCCAGGGCGCCGCCGCAGCAGGTCACTTTCTGGTCGTAGGGGACCGCTTCGCCGCCGACGGTTTCGATCAGGCGGTCGAGATATAGCGGGTTCTCGAAAGATTCGCCATTGATGCCGAACGGGCGATTGGTTTGGCAGCCGACGTAGCCTGCGAACTTCATGCCGGCCAGGGGCTTCTTCACCGGTTTGGCGAGTTCGTCATAGCCCAGGTCTTCGATCAGGACTTCGACCATGTGGCGTACCGCGGGGATAACCTGAATATTAAGGCCGGCCTCTTTCAGAGCGGTCTGGGTGTCGGCCAGCAGCCCGGAGTTGTGTTCCAGGCGCTCCTTGGACTCGCGCGCGCCCAGCCAGCAGGCGGCGCAGGTGGCGACGATGTCCTGGCCGGGCAGGTTGGTCTCGGCCAGGGCGAAGTTGCGCGCGTTCAACACGTGGCGCGGCAGATCGCCGGCCTCGGCGTAGCTGATGGAAGCGCCGCAGCAGTTCCAATCCGGGATCTCGGTCATCTTGATGTCCAGGGTCTTGCACATGGACTGGACCGAGGTCAGGTAGTTGGAGGCCGATGCGCCCTTCTGGGACGAACAGCCGGGGTAGAAAGCGTATTCCTTGCGTGCCATTGGTTTTCTCCTTACGCCTTGGCCATTAAGCCTTGGCCATTACGCTTTTGCCTTCTCGGCCTTGTGCTGGGCCTCCAGCTCCTTGGCCTTTTCCAGCATGGCGTGGATGCCCTTGATGTCCTTGCACTTGTGGCCGCCGCCGAGGGCTTCCATCAGGTTGAGGCGCCCGGACTTGACCAAGCCGATGGCCACGGACTGCATTTCCATGGCCTTCTTGATGCCCGAGACGATGCCGTCCTTGAAGTACAGGGTCTGGGTCAGCTTCACTTCGTTGACGCGGCCGTTCCTGGTGCAATTGTCCCAGAAGGTCTTGGAAAGATGCTGGGTGGGCTGCTGCTTGGGCGACAGGCCGATGCGGTAGGTGTATTCGGCAATGCCGTGCATCACGTGGGTGACCGGCACCTTGCGCGGGCAGCGGACGTAGCAGTTGTAGCAGGAGGTGCACATCCACATCGATGACGAGGACAGCACTTCCTCCCTTTTGCCGGCGCGGATCATCATGAAGATTTCCTGCGGCGGATGTTCCCAGCCGGCCTGGAAATGGGTGGGGCAAGAGCCGGAACAGAGGCCGCACTGCATACACATCTTGACCCACTCGCCCATCTCGGCCTGTTCCTCGATTTCCTTCAGGAAATTGTTCTGGTAGCGGGCCGCCATCTGTTGATTGAGATCGCTCATCTGTCTTCTCCTGGCTTAGAAGCCCTTGAACGGCGAGGGGGGGAAGGATTTGATCAGCGCCGCATAGTCGTTGATCTTTTGCGGCAGGGTGGCGATGTCACTGATTGCCACTTCCAGATCCATGACCCGTTCGGTTTCCAGGTTCATGCCCTTGAGCGTGTCACCCACTTTCGAGAGGCGATAGCGGCCGAGTTCAGAGCCCTTCACGAAGTGGCACTGGTATTCCTCGCCGTGCTTGCAGCCCATCAGCATGACGCCGTCGTAGCCGCCGTTGAGCGCGTCGGTGATCCAGATGGTGTTGACCGAACCCAGGCAACGAATCGGGATGACCCGCACGAAGGGGTCGTACTCGTGGCGGTTCATGGCGGCCATGTCGAGCGCCGGGTAGGCGTCGTTCTCGCAGGCCAGAATCAGGATACGCGGTTTCTCGGAGAACTCGTCCGGCACCTCGACCGCCTTGATCTGGCTGCCGACGGTGTTGACTGAGTAGTTCTCGAAGGAAATCACGCGCACCGGGCACGCACCCATGCAGGTGCCGCAACGGCGGCAGCGCGATTCATTGAACAGCGGGAAGCGTTTTTCGTCTTCGTCGATGGCGCCGAACGGGCATTCCACGGTGCAGCGCTTGCACTGGGTGCAGCCTTCCAGACGCACGGTGGGAAAGGACAGGTCGCCGGCGCGCGGGTGGGCCGCCTT
>PFJX01000158.1 GCA_002784045.1 Hydrogenophilales bacterium CG_4_10_14_3_um_filter_63_21 | reverse complement strand
GTTCCAGCCCTGAAAGCGGCGATTCGCCACGCTCTTCCTTGGCGTGCAGTTTGATCTTGAGGCGCAGGTCGTTGAAGGAGTCGGCGTTGCGCAGGGCATCTTCGGCACTAATGATGCCAATGTTGTTGAGGTCGTAGAGCGACTGGTCGAAGGTCTGCATGCCCAGGTCACGCGAGCGCGCCATGATGTCTCTGATCTCATCCAGACGGCCTTTCATGATCAAGTCGGAGATCAAGGGCGAATTGAGCATGACTTCCGCCGCCGGAATGCGCCCCTTGCCATCGGTGCGCGGCACCAGGCGCTGTGAGACGATGCTGCGCAGATTGAGCGAGAGATCGAGCAGCAGCTGATCGCGGCGGTCGCGCGGGAAGAAACTCAGAATACGGTCCAGGGTCTGGCTGCCATTGTTGGCGTGTACCGTGGACAGGCACAGGTGGCCGGTTTCGGCATAGGACATGGCGTATTCCATCGTCTCCCGGTCGCGGATTTCGCCGATCATGATGACGTCCGGGGCCTGCCTCAGGGTGTTTTTCAAGGCTACCTCCCAGGACTCGGTATCGCTCCCCACTTCGCGCTGGGTGATGATGCACTTGCCGTGCTGGTGGACGAATTCGATGGGGTCTTCCACCGTAATGATGTGCTCGCTGGCGATGCCGTTGCGGTAGCCGATCATGGCCGCCAGGGTGGTGGATTTTCCAGAGCCGGTGGAACCGGCCAGCAGCACCAGGCCGCGTGGCATCATGCTGATGTCGCGCAGGCTGGGCGGCAGATGCAATGATTCCAACTTGGGGATCACGGTATTGATCAGGCGAAACACCAGGCCGGTACGCCCCTGCTGAACGAAAGCATTGACCCGGAAACGGCCAATTTCAGGGTCGTGAATGGCGAAGTTGGCTTCCTTGGTGGCCTGGAATTCCGCTCGTTGTTTCTCGGTCATTACCGCCTTGGCGAACTCCAGGGTTTCGGAGGGCGTCAGGCTCTGTTTGGTGATGGGGGTAACCTTGCCATCCAGCTTGATGGCGGCGGGAAAGCCGGCCGTAATGAACAAGTCGGAAGCATCGCGCGCCACCATGAAGCGCAACCATTCGAAGATTTGCTTGTGGAAATCGTTCATACCGGGAAATTGTCCTTGTTCATCGCCACGGCACGGGCATCGGCAAATGAAATCATATTGCGCCGAACCAGTTCCGTCAGCGCCTGATCCAGCGTCTGCATGCCGATGGATTGGCCGGTCTGGATCGAGGAATACATCTGCGCGACCTTGTTCTCGCGGATCAGGTTACGGATCGCCGGGGTGCCGATCATGATCTCGTGCGCGGCGACCCGGCCGCCGCCGTCCTTGCGCTTCAACAGCGTTTGCGAAATCACCGCGCGCAGCGACTCGGACAACATCGAGCGCACCATGTCCTTTTCCGTCGCCGGGAATACGTCGACGATCCGGTCGATGGTCTTGGCTGCCGATGAGGTATGCAGGGTGGCGAAAACCAGGTGGCCGGTTTCCGCGCCGGTCAGCGCCAGGCGAATGGTTTCCAGATCGCGCAATTCACCCACCAGGATGATGTCCGGATCCTCGCGCAGGGCGGAACGCAGGGCCTCCGAAAAACCATGCGTGTGCGGCCCCACCTCGCGCTGGTTGATCAGGCACTTCTTGCTCTTGTGCACAAATTCGATGGGATCCTCGATGGTGAGGATGTGGCCGAACATGTTTTCGTTGATGTAGTCGATCATCGCCGCCAGCGTGGTCGATTTTCCCGAGCCGGTGGGTCCGGTGACCAGGACGATGCCGCGTGGCTGATCGGAGATGTCCTTGAAAATGCGCGGCGCTTCCAGTTCCTCGAGGGTGAGTACCTGGCTGGGAATGGTCCGGAATACCGCGCCGGCGCCACGTTCCTGGGTGAAGGCGTTGACCCGAAAGCGCGCGACATTGGGCAGCTCGAAAGAGAAATCCGTCTCCAGATGCGCTTCATAATGCTTGCGCTGGATATCGCTCATGACATCGTAAATCATGGCGCGGGTCGCGGTGTTGTCGAGCGCGGGCAGGTTGATACGGCGGATATCGCCATTCACCCGAATCATCGGGGGCAGGCCGGCGGAGAGGTGCAGGTCGGAGGCTTTGTTCTTGACTGAGAAGGCAAGGAGCTCGGAAATTTCCATTATAATTCGCTGAGTTACGTGATTTTCCGCAGGAGTTCAAGGCATTATGGGTGCGATATCGGCCGCTGTGCAAGTTTGCCGGAAACGCATCGATGCGGCCTGCGCCGAAGCGGGCAGAACCGCCGAATGTGCCCGTTTGTTGGCGGTCAGCAAGACCTTTCCCGCCAACGCCATTCGCGAAGCTTATACCAGCGGACTGACGGCTTTCGGCGAAAGCTACTTGCGGGAAGCACTGGATAAACTCGACGCCCTCGCCGATCTCCCCCTGGAATGGCATTTCATCGGCCCATTGCAAAGCAACAAGACGCGTCCGGTGGCGGAACGCTTTGCCTGGGTACATAGCGTGGAGCGGGAAAAAGTCGCCTGCCGCCTTTCTGAACAACGTCCGTCCGCGCTGCCGCCCCTCAATGTCTGTGTCCAGGTCAACGTCAGCAATGAGCCCAGCAAGCACGGCGTGCCGCCAGAGCAGGCGCTAGATCTCGCGCGTCGGGTAGCGAGCCTGCCCGGCCTTCGTTTGCGCGGTTTCATGGGCATCCCGGAGGCCAGCCCTGATCACGCACGTTCCCGGTTTTCGCTGCTGCGCGCGTTGCTGGAGCAGGCACAGGCGGAAGGCTTGGCCGTGGATACCCTGTCCATGGGTATGTCGGCCGATCTGGAAGCCGCGATTCTGGAAGGCTCCACGATGGTGCGCGTCGGCAGCGCCCTATTCGGATCACGAAACTACAAGGAAGAAACCCCATGAAACTCGGCTTTATTGGTGGTGGCAACATGGCGGCCGCCATGGTTGGCGGCCTGGTGCAGAAAGGCTTTGCCCGCGAAGACATCATCGTCGCGGAACAGCAACCGGAACGTCGCACCTGGCTGGCCCAGGAATTCACCGTGAACGTCGTCGACAACGCCGCAGAAGTGTTGGCCGCCGAGGCCGTGGTTCTGGCGGTCAAGCCGCAACAGTTGCACGCCGCGCTCCGCAGCCTGCCGCCATTGCGGCCCGAGCTACTGGTCGTCTCAATCGCGGCGGGCGTGCGTGCCAGCGACATTTCCCGCTGGCTGCATGGGCATCCCAGCGTGGTGCGTGCCATGCCCAACACCCCGGCTCTGGTCGGCGCTGGGGTTACTGGACTGTATGCCCTGCCCGCCGTCAGTGAGGCACAAAGGACGCAGGCCACACAACTTTTGGAGGCGGTGGGCAGTGTCGTCTGGGTCGATACGGAAGCCCAGATCGACGCCGTCACCGCCATCTCCGGTAGTGGCCCGGCCTACGTCTTCTTGTTCATAGAGGCGCTGGAACAGGCGGCAATCGACCTCGGCCTGCCCGCCGAAACCGCGCGCCAACTCACTTTGCACACCTTCCTCGGCGCCTCTGCCTTGGCGATCAAGGACAAATCCACACCGGCCGAACTGCGCGCCCGGGTCACCTCCAAAGGCGGCACCACCGAACGCGGCCTCATGGCGCTGGAAGAAGGCGGCGTGAAATATGCCATCGGCCTGGCGGCGCGGGCGGCGGCGGAGCGCGCCCAGGAGATGGGCGTGCTGTTCGGGAAAGACTGATGCTGACCGATGCCGTCCAATTCCTGCTGCGCACCGCCTTCGATCTGATCGCCTGTGCCCTGTTTCTGCGCTTCTGGATGCAATGGGTGCGAGTGCCTTTCCACGATCCATTTGCCCAGTTCGTGATGCGCGTGACCCATTTCGCGGTGAGCCCGCTCAGGCGCGTGATCCCAGGTTTTTTCGGGCTCGACTGGGCCAGCCTGATTCCGTTCTATGTCGCGGAATTGCTCTCGGTGCTGGGCAGCCTCTGGCTACAGGATTACCCCTTCGCGGCGGCGGGCGTGGCGGTGCTGCCCGCCTTCCTGTTGCTGGCCCTGGCCGCTGCTCTGCGCCTGGCGTTGTATCTGTTGATCGGTTTTGTCCTGCTGCAAGCCGTCCTGAGCTGGGTCAACCCATTCTCGCCACACGCGCCCCTGTTCTACGCCCTGGCGCGCCCAATCCTGAAACCATTCCAGAAACTCATACCGCCTATCGGCGGGGTCGACCTCACCCCGATGGTCGCCTTGATCGTGGTGCAATTGCTGTTGATCGCCCCGGTTTCCGCCTTGGAGCGCTTGGCCCGTGCGATGGTATGGTGACCGCCCTGAGGGAATTCATGGTGCGGTGTCTTGGTGTGGCACGGCGTGAGGTTAGAATCGTGCGCGGTGAAAAATCCCACCACAAACTGCTTTGGGCGCCTGTTGACCCAGAACTGGCTCGGCTGCGGATAGAGGGGAAAACTCAATGAATTACGGCCTGGAAAGCGGCATTACCCGGTTCCGGCATCGGCGCGACCGGTTGGTCAAAGTGGTGACCGCTTACAAGGACTGGCTGGAAAAGTACGCCGAAGTGGAACCGGCGCAATTGCTGCGCCTGTTCGACCTGACCGAGAACCTGAAGAAAGACCGGCTCATGCTGGCCTTCGTGGCTGAATTCAGCCGCGGCAAGACTGAACTCATCAATGCTCTGTTCTTCTCCGACTTCAAGCAGCGTTTGTTGCCCTCGGATGCCGGTCGCACCACCATGTGTCCGACCGAAATCTTCTACGACGCCGACAGCGAACCCTATATCCGCCTGCTACCCATTGAAACCCGCTTCCGTGATGACAGCATCACCACCCTGAAGCGTCTGCCGGTGGAATGGAGCACCCTCAAGCTCGAAGTTGCCGATGCCAATGCCATGACACTCGCCATGCGCAAGCTGGCGGAAACCAAGGTGGTGTTCAAAGTGGAAGCGCGGGCGCTGGGCCTGTGGGACGACAACGACCCCAACCTCTGCTACATGGTGAAAGACCCGGATCGGGTGGAAATCCCGGCCTGGCGCTACGCCATGATCAATTACCCGCACCCGCTGCTGGAATCGGGCCTGGCCATCCTTGACACCCCCGGCCTCAACGCGATGGGCGCGGAACCGGAACTGACCATTTCCGCCATCCCCAACGCCCACGCCCTGCTGTTCCTGCTGGCTACCGACACCGGCGTCACCCAGTCCGATTTCGAAATCTGGAATAAATTGGTGTCCAAGCACGCCAGCCAGCACTACGCCGTGCTGAACAAGATCGACATGCTCTGGGACGACCTCAAAACCCCTGAGGAAATCGGCCGGACCATTCAGCGCCAGATCGAATCCACCGCTTCCCAGCTCAACATTCCCACCGCCAACGTCATGGCCATCTCCGCCCAGAAGGCCCTGGTTGGCAAGATTCGCAACGACGTGGACATGGTCAAGCGTTCTGGCATCCAGACCCTGGAAGTCATGCTCGCGCGCGAGATCATCCCCTCGCGGGAAAAAATCATGCGCGAATCCGTGGTGCGCGAGGTTGGCCCCCTGCTCACTGAAGCGCGCGACACCGCCCACAACCGCCTCCTCGCCGCCCGCCAATCGCTCATGGACCTGTACGCCCTGTCCGGCAAGAACCAGCAGATCGTTGGCCAGATGCGGGAAAAGATGATGGGCGACAAGCAGCTCTACGAAGAGACCGCGCGCAACTTCAACGTCACTCGCAAGATCGTCGCCCAGCAGGGCTGGGAACTGCTTACCCATTTGGATGACGCCCGCATGGACAAGATCATCGAAGAGTCGATGATGGCCATCAATGACAGTTGGACCACCGCCGGCCTGATCAAGGGCATGCACCTGCTGATTCGCCGCATGGGTGCCGAGTTCGACCACGCCCACCAGCAGAGCAGCGGCATCAAGCAGCTGCTCAACGTCGCCTACCAGCGTTTCCACGACATCCACGGCCTGGAACGCCTGGATCCGCCCGGCCTCGACGTCTCCCGCTATCGTGCCCGCCTGGACGAATTGATGGTGAGTACCCAGGAGTTCTGCTCTGACCCACTCAACATCATGTTGGAGAAGCGCTTCATGGTGAAGAAGTTCTATATCGCCCTGGTCACTCAGGCGCGCATCGTGTTCCAGCAGGTGCGCATGGAAACCGAAACCTGGCTGCGCCTCACGCTCGACCCGATCGTCGCGCGCATCAAGGAACACAAAATCCAGTTGGAACACCGCCTGGAAAACCTCAACAAGGTGCACGCCAACCTCAGTTCCATTCAGGAACGCAGCGCCGCCGTCAGTCACGACATGGTGGTCATCAAATCGCAACTCGACCAGATCGAAACCGTCGCCAAGGAATTCTCCCTGCTCACCGGGGTGGCCTTCCGGCCGCTAGAGGGCTCCCAGCAGTCGGCTGCGTAGGCCGGAACGCGAAGCGGTTCCGACCTGCGACCGCGATGGTGGCGGATCGCCCTTCAGGCATCCGCCCTACGGCGGTCGTGGGTTGGCTGCCTCATTGCGTTTGGTAGAAGCATGGGGGCGCCACATCACAGCAGGATGATGTCGTACTGCTCCTGGGTGAAGATGCTCTCCACCTGCAAGGAAATCGGTTTACCGATGAAGACGGAGAGCTGCGCCAGGTTTTGCGATTCCTCGTCCAGGAACAGGTCGATCACGGTCTGCGAGGCCATGATGCGAAACTCGCGCGCATCGAACTGGCGCGCCTCGCGCAGGATCGAACGCAGGATTTCGTAGCACACGGTCTGCGCCGTCTTGATCTGGCCGCGTCCCTGGCAGGTGGGGCAGGGTTCGCACAACACTCGCGCCAGGCTTTCGCGGGTGCGCTTGCGAGTCATCTCCACCAGGCCCAATGAGGTAAAGCCGTTGATGGTCATGCGGGTATGGTCGCGTTCCACCGCTTTCGATAGTTCCGCCAGCACCGCCTGCTTGTGCTCCGCGCTGTCCATGTCGATGAAATCCAGGATGATGATGCCGCCCAGATTCCGCAAACGCAGTTGCCGGGCAATGGTCAGCGCCGCTTCCAGGTTGGTCTTGAAGATGGTTTCGTCGAAGGTACGGCCGCTGGTGTAACTGCCGGTATTCACGTCGATGGTGGTCAGCGCCTCGGTCTGATCGACGACCAGATAGCCCCCGGATTTCAGATCCACGCGCCGCCCCAGCGCCTTCTCGATTTCCTCCTCCACGCCGAACAGATCGAACAGCGGCCGCTCGGCCGTGTAGTGGCTGATTTTGCCGTGCACGTTGTGGATGTACCCTTCCGCGAAGGCGTCCAGGCGCTGATAGGTTTCGCGCGAATCGACCAGAATGCGGGTGGTTTCCACCGTCGCGAAGTCGCGCAGCACGCGGTGCGCCAGATCCAATTCCTGGTAGATCGACTTTGGCCCGGAGGTGTTCTCGGAACGCGCCCGAATCGCATCCCACAGGGTATAGAGATACTCCACGTCCGCCGCCAGCTCGGCGTCGTCGGCGATGTTGGCGATGGTGCGAATGATGAAGCCGCCCTGCTCGCCCTGCGGCAGGAGACGGGTAAGGCGTTCACGTAGCCGTTCGCGTTCCGCCTCGTCCTCGATCTTTTGCGAAATGCCGATGCGCGTTTCTTGCGGCAGGAACACCAGATAGCGCCCGGCCATGCTGATCTGCGTGGAAAGACGCGCGCCCTTGGTGCCGATCGGGTCCTTGATCACCTGCACCAGGACGCTCTGCCCCTCGTGCAGCACCTTCTCGATCGGCCGCACGCAGTTGTCACCTCGCGCCTCGACGATGTCGCCGACATGCAGGAACGCGGCGCGGTCCAGGCCGATGTCGACGAACGCCGACTGCATGCCTGGCAACACCCGGCTCACCTTGCCCTGATAGACATTGCCTACCAGGCCGCGCATCCCCACGCGCTCGATGTGCAACTCCTGCACCACCCCCAGATACAACACCGCGACCCGCGTTTCCTGCGGGGTCACGTTGATCAGAATTTCTTCACTCATAATGATCTCGGCCAGTCAGCAGTCAGTATTCGCCAAGCGCGCGCCGCGCGCCTGGCGAATCGTGGCTACAGCACGGAGAAACCCACCTCCCGCAGCAGTTGCGCCGTCTCGAACAAGGGCAAGCCCATCACCCCGGAATAACTGCCGGAAAGATGCTCGATGAAGAGCGAAGCGCGGCCCTGGATGCCGTAGCCACCGGCCTTGTCGAATGGCTCGCGCGAGGCCACATAGGCCGCGATTTCAGCCTCCGACAAGGCCCGGAACGCCACCGTGCTTTCCGACAAGGCCACTTCCAGTCGCCCCTGAAAAGCCACCGCCACCGCGGTCAGCACGCTATGCGAGCGCCCCGCATAGTCGCGCAGCATCGCCGCCGCCGCCGCCGCATCCACCGGCTTGCCGAGAATCCGCCCATCCAGCGTCACCGCTGTATCCGCCGCCACGATCGGCCAGGCCGCGAGGTTGCGCCGATGTCGCGCCAACTCCCCCGCCTCCGCTTTCAGGCGCGCCAGACGCAAGACATAGTCGACGGCCGGTTCGTTCGCCAGTGGCGTCTCATCCACATCCAGCCGCCCATGCCCATTGCGCAGGTACAAAACCGCCGGCGCCAGACCGATCTGGCGCAACAACTCCAGTCGGCGCGGGCTTTGCGAGGCGAGATACAGGGGTTTCAACATGGGCGGGTTGGGCGGGGAAATACGATGAATACGAACGACGAAGACGACGAACGACGACGAAGTGGCCCCGCATTTTCCACTTATTCAGCGCGCAAAGCTTCCACCGGATCGAACCGCGCCGCCCGTCTCGCCGGCGCCACCCCGGCCGCCAGGCCGATAACCACGGCCACCGCCTCGGCGGCGAGGATGTAGTCCCAGGCCAGGCGTACCGGGAGGGCAGGCAGGATCAGATGCAGTGTCTGCGCCAGGCCTAGCCCCATGGCCAGTCCCGCCGCGCCGCCGAGGGTGGCCAGCCCGGCGGCTTCGGCGAGAAACAGGGCCATGATCTGGCCGCGGCGGGCGCCGAGGGCGTTGAGGAGGCCAATTTCGCCGGTACGTTCGCTGACGGTAATGGTCATCAGGGTGAGGATGCCGACGCCACCGACCACCAGGGAAATGCTGCCCAGCGCCGCGACGGCGAAGGTGAGCACACCGAGCACCGAATCGAGCACGGCCAACTGCTGCTTCTGCGGGGTGACGGTGAAGTCCTCGCTGCCGTGGCGGGCCTTGAGCAGGCGGCGCAGCCCGGCTTCGACGTGTTCCGGGTTGGCTTCCGGGTCGTGGGCGACGTCGATTTCCATCAGGCCTTCGCGGTTGAATAGTTCCAGCACGCGGGCGGCTGGCAGGTAGACGGTGTCGTCGAGGTCGAAGCCAAGAACCTGGCCTTTGGCGGCCATTACGCCGACCACGCGGTAGCGCTGGCCACCGACGCGAATCAGGGCGCCTAGTGGATTCGCGGCGCCGAACAGTTCGCGGCGCGCCTTGGCGCCGAGTACCGCGAAAGCGCGCGGGCTGCGCAGATCGTCCGGAGGCAGGAAGCCGCCGATCGCCACGTCCATGCGGAAGGTCTGGGTGAAATCCGGGCCGACGCCATAGACGGTGACACGGCGACTCCGATTTTGCGCCTCCACTTCCGCATTGCCCTGTACCAGGGGGCCGCTGCTCAGCACCTGTGGCGCCAGGCGCAGCGCCTGGGCATCGTCCAGGGACAGCGGGCGCACGCTGCCAAACATGCCAACCGAACCCCCATGAGTCTTGGTTTCCCCCGGGCTGATGGTGATCAGGTTAGTGCCGAACTGGGTGAATTCGGACAGCACGAACTGGTGCAGACCCTCGCCCAGGGCGGTGAGCAGAATCACCGCCGCGACGCCGACCGCGATACCCAGCGCCGACAGTAGGCTGCGCCCGGGGTGGTCGGTGAGCGCGCCGAGGGAGAGGTGGAGGAGGTCGGGCAGACGCATCACCGCCTCGCCAGCGCCAACGCCGCATCCAGCTTTGCCGCCCGCCGCGCCGGCAGCCAGGCGAACAACAGGGCGGCGACCAGGGCGGTGGCGACGGCCGCCGCCATCGCCCAGAGCGGTGGAGCGATCGGCAGGGCCGGGTAGAGGCGGCCGAGAACGAAGCTGGCGGCCAGCCCCAGGATCAGGCCGCCTACCGCGCCCAGCACAGCGATCAGACCGGCTTCCGCGAGGAACAGGCGGCGCACGCTGGCGGCCGGCGCGCCGAGCGCCTTGAGCAGACCGATTTCCGAACGCCGCTGCGCCACCGAAACCAGCATCACATTCATGATCAGGACGCCGGCCACGCCCAGGCTGATGGCGGCGATGCCGGCCACCGCCAAGGTCAGCGCGGTGAGGATGCGGTCGAAGGTGGCGAGCACGGCATCCTGGGTAATCACGGTGACGTCCGCCTCACCGTCATGCCGAGCCTTCAACAAGGCCAGCACGCTTTCCTTGACCGCCGGCACCGCCGCGCGGCTGCGCGCTTCCACCAGGATGCGGAACAGGGATTCGGTATTGAACAGTTGCTGCGCCGCCGCCACGGGAATCGCTACCGTCTCGTCGGTATTGAAGCCCATCTGCTGGCCTTGAGTGGCGAGGATGCCGATCACCCGGAAGCGGCGGTCGCCAATGCGCACCCACTCGCCCAGGGCGTTGCCGGCGCCGAACAGTTCGGCGCGGATACTTTCGCCCAGCACGCACACCGGCGTTGCCTGATCGCTGGGGCCGGCCGGCAGATAGCGGCCCTGGCCGAGACGCATGTGGCGGATTTCCAGCATGTCGGCGGTGGACCCCAGCAATACCGCTTCGCGGCTGAGACCGCCGCGCGACACCTGCGCCACCCCGACGTTGAGCGGCGCCGCGCGCGCCACCCCGCGCAAGCGGGTGACGGCGTCGGCGTCGGCCAGGGTGAGATCACGCGTGGTCTGGCCGGAGAGCACGCCAGGTGACGCGCCGGTGGTCTCCGCCCGGCCGGGCAGGACGATGAGCAGATGGGTGCCGAGCGAGGCGAACTGCTCCAGCACATAGCGCCGCGAGCCTTCGCCCAGCGCGGTGAGCACCACCACCGCGCCAACGCCGATGCTCATGGCCAGGGCGATGAGCAGGGTGCGGCGGGGCTGGTGGGCGAGGCTGCCCCAGGCGAGCGATACGGTGTCGGCGAGGGTCATGGCATTTCTCCCCCTCCCGCGGGAGAGGGGTGCGTGTCTCCCACCACCCGCCCATCCTCCATGGCGATGTGGCGCTTGGCGCGAGCGCCGATTTCCTGGTCATGGGTCACCAAAATCAACGTAGTCCCACGCCGGTTGAGGTCTTCCAGCAGGGCCAGGACTTCGCGGCCGGTCGCGCGGTCGAGGTTGCCGGTGGGCTCGTCGGCCAGCAGCAGGGCGGGATTCATCGACATGGCGCGGGCGATGGCGATGCGCTGCAACTGGCCGCCGGAGAGTTGCGAGGGGAGATGCTCGGCGCGCGCCGACAAGCCGACATCCGCCAGCAGGCGCGCCACCTTGGCCTTGCGCTCGCTCGGCGCCATGCCGGCCAGCAACAGGGGCAGGGCGACATTGCCGGCGGCGGTGAGGCGCGGCACCAGGTGGAAAAACTGGAACACAAAACCGATCTTTTCGCGCCGCACCGTCGCCGCGGCCGCATCGTCGAGGCCGGTCACATCCGCGCCATCCAGGCGGTAAATCCCGCTGTTGGGGCGGTCGAGCAGGCCGAGCAGATTGAGCAGGGTGGATTTACCCGAGCCGGACGGCCCCATGATGGAAACGAACTCGCCCGCGTTGATGGCCAGGCTCACCTCGCGCAACGCCTGCACGAGCTGATCGCCGACCTGAAAGCCGCGGCTGATGCGGTCGAGTTCGATCATCGCCGTCGCCCGAAATGTAGCGCCAGCATCCTGCCGGCGTCTTTACCGAGCCGAGAAGACGCCGGCGAGGCGCCGGCGCTACCAGAACGGTATTCCCACCGCCTCATTTCGCCACCGCGCGCACGCCCGCCTTCACGCCTTCCTTTTCCAGGGAAACCACCACCTGATCACCCGCATTCAGGCCCTGGGTGATTTCCGTGTGCTGCCAATTGGCCAGGCCAGTGCCGACCTCGCGTTCATTCAGCACGCCGTCTTTCAGCAGCAGCACCTTGTGGTTGCCAAACAGCGCCTGGGTGGGAATGCGCAGCACCTTCTCGCGCGCTTGCAGAATGATTTCCGCATCGGCGCTATAGCCCACCAGCAGGGTTTTTGCTTCGCTCGGCTGGGTGAAGGCCACTTCCACTTCCACCGTGCGCGCCTGCTTTTCCACTTCCAGCACGTAGGGGGCGATACGTTTGACCTGTCCCGCGAAATGCCGGCCGGGGAAGGCGTCCAGCGCGATGCGGGCGGACAGGCCGACGCGGATTTTCGGGGCGTCCACTTCGTCGATGGGCGCGGTGACATAGAGACAGGCGTCGTCGATCAGATCGATGGCCGGCGGCGTGGGAATGCCGGGCGGCGAAGGCGTGCTGTATTCGCCCTGTTCGCCGGTGACTTCCGCGACGATGCCGGCGAACGGCGCCCTCAGGACACTGCGCGACAAGGTGGCGCGAGCCGTCTCCAGACGCGCCACGGCGGTGGCGATATCCGCTTCGGCCGCGTGGCAACCGGCTTCCTTGACCTCGGCTTCGCTGACGGCGGCATCCACCTTGGCGGCGCTGACAAAGCCCTGGGCGGCGAGCTTTTCCTGGCGCCCGCCCTCGCGCCGCGCCGCCCGTGCCGCCGCGCAGGCCTCGGCGCGATGCGCGCGGGCGGTGAGTATCTGCTCCTCGGCCTGGCGCGCCTGCGCCGCGAGGTCGACATTCCATAACTCCAGCAGCACTTGTCCAGCCTTCACACGGTCGCCCTCGCGCACCAGGAGGTGCGCGATCTGGCCGCCCCCCTGGGGGGCCAGTTTCGCGCGCCGACAAGCCTTGACGGTGCCGGCGCGGGTGTTGGCGACGGTGGCCTCGACCCGGCCCAGGCTGGCTTTGGCCACGTTGACGTCGATCGGTTTCGGCCGGGCGTAGTGCTGCCAGGCGAAGTAGCCGCCGGCGCCGAGCGTGGCCAGGACGGCCAGACGCCAGGACCAGCGGCGCAGAGAGGGGTTCAGCATGATCATTCCCGATGATAGGGGTGGTTATTGAGCAGACTCACGGCGCGGTATAACTGTTCCGCCAGCAGCACCCGCGCCAGGGCGTGCGGCAAAGTCAGGCGGGAGAGGGAAAGCTTGTCTTCGGCCTTCTCCAGCAGTCCAGCCGCCAGGCCGTCGGCGCCACCGATGATCAGGGCCACGTCGCGGCCATCCGCCATCCAGCGCGCCATCCGGTCGGCCAATTCCCGGGTACTGGCTTCACGCCCGTGTTCGTCGAGCGCCACCAGGCGAGCGCTGGACGGTAATTTTTCCAGCAGTCGCGCGGCTTCGCTCGCCTTGATCGAATCGGCGGACTGGCCGGCGCGCTTCTCAGGCTTGATTTCCACCAGCTCCACGCGCGCCTCGCGCGGCATCCGCTTGAGATATTCCGCCACCGCCGTGTTGGCCCAGGCCGGTAATTTATCGCCCACGCTCAGCAGGGTCAGCTTCACCTGAACTCCTCGATCAGGGCTTGTACCGCCACCGCTTCGCGTTCCGGCGTGAATAGAGGCGCGCGCACCGCGCATTGGCGTAGCAAGAGGGCGAGAAAATCCGGGTCGGTTTCGGCGCGCCACATCAACTCGGCCAGGGCGGCCTCGTCGCCGGTTGGAAAGGTGCCGGCGTAATCCTCACCCAACATGCCGACATTGCCGGGGATGTCTGACGCCAGCACCGGCGTGCCGGCCGCCACCGCTTCACAGATCACATTGGCGCCGCCCTCCATGCGTGAACTGATCACCAGCAGATGGCTGCGCGCGATGCGCCGCCGCGTCTCGCCATGCTGGCGGGCGCCCAACCAGTGCCAACGAGGAGATTCCAGCGCGCGCGCCTGTTCCTCCATGCCGTGTTGCAATGGCCCGCCGACATGCAGGATGCGGATGCGGCTCGCCACCGGCAGCAGGCGCGCCGCGTAGGCGGCGCGGAACGGGTCTTTCTCGCTACGCAAATGGGCCACCACGCAGAGGCCGAAATAGCGGGTAGGTTTGGGCACCGGTTTCAGGGTGGGCGCGGATTGGTAGATCACCCGCGTCTTCGCCCGATAGGCCGCCGGCAATTCGTCCACGCCTTTGTCCTGCAACACCACCAGGCGGCTGGCCAGGCCGAGGGAATGCCGGGCAGCGGCGTCAAAGTGAATATCCCGGTAGACATCGGTGCCGGTGAGCAGCAACAGCAACGGGCGCTCCGGATAAAGCGCGGCAAAACGGGCGATGGCGGTGTGGCTGCGGCGCGCATGCAGCGCGATCAGCCCATCCACCGGCCGCCCATCCCATTCCCGCGCCATCTCCACACGATGCCCGGCCTGGCGCAGAAACCGCCGCCAGCGCACTGCGGTATGAGCATTGCCGTTGCGCGCGGCGGGTAAATAGGGGGTCACCAGGGCGATACGCATGGCCGGAATATAGCTTAATGTGAAACAAGCTCACGTCCCTGCTGTAGCGCCGTATATGGACTCCTCCCAATAAACAAGGAAGAGCGGCTCACTACTGTCCGGTTAAATCATGAACAAATTCAATTGGTTGCACGCGTCACCCTGATTGGTTCTGTTGACCTCGCCCGGGAAGGCTTGCTGGATGGGCGTTTTCTCGAAAAGGGTGAGCGACAAAATCTGTAGCAAAGTGTAGAGCGAGGCGTCCAGGTTAAGGCGCTTCTTGACGATGGCAACCAGGACCTAGACCGACACCGCGATCCAGATTTGCGTCTTGACCGCATTCTCCGACGAACCGAAAAACCGCTTCATCAGAAGATGCTGCTTGATCCACTTGAAGAACAGTTCCACCTGCCAACGGCTCTTTTAGAGGGCGCAGATGCTCGCGGCCGGCAAGGTCATCTGGTTAACGTGAAAGAACCCACCCCAAGGGCGAGCCGGCACCTGGCGTGACGCAAGCCGGTGCGCAAAGCAAAGTGAGAAGAGCGGTTTATGCGGCGGCGGGGAGGTATCCGTGTTTGGCGAGCATCT
>PFJX01000098.1 GCA_002784045.1 Hydrogenophilales bacterium CG_4_10_14_3_um_filter_63_21 | reverse complement strand
TTTCCTGACCGTTGGTCAGGCCTTCTCGACCGTCTGAAGCTGGCCGATAGCAGAAATCCAACAGGATTTTCAATAACTCGATGTTTGATCGAAATCCCACGCCTGTAGCAAGTGGGGGTACTGGCCTGGACCGACGGTCAGTGTCCGAGGCCTGATCCTCTCAAGCTGGCGGGATTCTGCCCGACGCTCCGGCCACGCAGGGCGAAGCGCGCTGGAACGGCTGAACGGGTAAGCTTCCGCGCCATGCCGTTAGCCCGTTCCGCCACCCGCTCCGGGGAAACCCGACCCTTTCCGGGCATCCATCCGCCCTACCTCCTGCGCCGCAGCAGTCGGCGGCGAAGCCTGGCGTTGCGCGTTTCTGAAGCTGGCGAGATCGTGGTCAACGCGCCCCTGCTCCTGTCGCAGCGGGAGATCGACGGTTTCCTGCACAAACACGCCGACTGGATCGGCGCGCGCCTGCAAGCTGCGCGCGAGCACCGCTTCGACTGGCAAGACGGCGTGCTGCTGCCTTACCTGGGTGGCCAGTTGCAACTGCGCCTGCTCGATCAGCCTGGTCCGGCTCGCGCTCGCCAGGATGGCGCGGCCCTGCTCTGCAACGCGCAGCCAGCGCAGGCGCCGGCCCTGGTGCTGCGCTGGTATCAGCGCAACGCCCGTGCGCTGCTGGGTGAACGCCTGGCCCATCATGCCGCTCATGCCGGTTGCCCAATGCCGCCGCTGCGCCTGTCGAACGCCCGCACGCGCTGGGGCAGCCTCTCGGCCCGCGGCGTGGTCAGCCTCAACTGGCGCCTGCTCAAGGCGCCGCTTGAGGCCATCGACTACGTCATCTGCCACGAACTTGCCCACTTCAAGCAACGTAACCACTCCCCGGCGTTCTGGCGCGAAGTGGCCGTCCTGTTCCCGGATTGGAAAAAAGTCCGGAGTGAACTGCGGCAGAATGGCCGCCTTTATTTTCAGTTCTGAAACCATTTACAGGAGCCATTCGTATGGAAATCCCCGCCTGGGTGCGCCAGTTGTTCCTTACCATCGACGCCCGCGACGCGACCGCCTTCGCAGCCTATCTGGCCGAAGACGGCACCTTCCGCTATGGCAGCCAGCCCGTCGTGGCTGGCAGAGAAGCGGTACGCGAGCATGTGGCGGGTTTTTTTACCGGCATGAGCAGCCTCAGCCATGACTTGACCGGCTTCTGGTGGGGGCAAACGCGGGACACCTGTTTCGTCCAGGGCGAGGTGACCTACCACCTGCCCAACGCGGCAGTAGTCACCCTGCCTTTTCTCAATCTGTTTCGCATGCGTGATACGGCCATCGTCGATTACTTGATCTACACCGACCCGACGCCGCTGTTTCAGGGTTCGTAGCTTAGGCCGTGCTTGCTCTATCGTATCCAACTGAATACAGTTCGACTCATGAACCAATTCCATCGCACCGCTGAATTCGATGCCTGGCTGTCAGCTCTGAAGGACAAGGTTGGTGTAGCTCGGATTGCCCAGCGCTTGGATGCTGCCGCCGCCGGAAATTTTGGCGACTGCGAGCCGGTGGGCGAAGGGGTTTCCGAAATGCGTATTCATGTCGGCCCCGGCTATCGGGCGTATTACACGAGGGTGGGTGGGGTGGTTTTTCTGCTGCTGCTGGGTGGAGACAAGTCATCGCAGTCCCGCGACATCAAGCGAGCCATCGAGATGGCCCGCGCTTTGCGAAAGGAATGAGCCATGAAAGTCGAAACCGCACCGTTTGACGCCGCCGATTATCTGGCCGACGAAGAAACCATCGTCGAATACCTGACCGCCGCGCTGGAGGACCCCGACCCGGATATGTTCCTGGTGGCGGTAAAAACCGTGGCCCGCGCCCGTGGCATGACACAACTGGCGAAGGATTCCGGGCTCGGGCGCGAGAGCCTGTACAAGGCGCTCGCGCCTGGTGCGAAGCCGCGTTACGAGACGGTGATGAAAGTGGTGCGCGCGCTGGGCGTGAAGCTGCACGCCGAAGTGGCGTGAGTGCTTGCGGCATGCGCACGGCCCGCGGCGAGCCATACCCGATTGTGGCTACGCAGAGATGATCCCCTGGCTCCACCCCGCGACGCCTTTTCCCCCGCTGGAGATGGCGTTGACGGAACCCAACGGCTTGCTCGCAGCGGGGGGCGATCTTTCCCTGCCACGCTTGCTGGAGGCCTACCGGCTTGGCGTCTTTCCCTGGTTCAACGAAGGCGAGCCGGTTCTCTGGTGGTCGCCCGATCCGCGCATGGTGTTGTTTCCGGATGAATTCAAAATTTCCCGGTCGCTCAAGAAAAGGCTTGCGCGCGCCGATTACCAGGTGCGGGTGGACACGGCGTTCACCCGGGTGATGCGGGCGTGCGCCGAACCGCGTGGCGAGGGCGGCGGTACCTGGATCAGTGATCCAATGATCGCGGCGTATGGCGCACTGCATGAGGCGGGCTATGCACACACTTTCGAAACCTGGATGGAGGGCGAGAACGGTGAAGAACTGGTTGGGGGGCTGTACGGCGTGGCCGTGGGTAGGGCATTCTTCGGGGAATCCATGTTCACGCGTAAGACCGATGCCTCGAAGATCGCACTGGCGCATCTGGTTGCCCACCTCAAACAGCATGACTTCGGCGTTATCGACTGCCAGATGAAAACGGCCCATCTCGCCTCCCTGGGGGCGCGCGCGATTCCGCGTAGCGAATTCAGCCGTCTGCTGGGACGGTTGACGCCGCAGCCGCAGCTCTTCGGCCCCTGGCCTGGTGCATGAGTTTCGCCGCCGAACTGCCCATCTTCCGCCTCCAGTTCTATCTGACGGCGAGTTATCCCTGTAGCTACCTGGCCGATCAGAGCGCGCGTTCGCAGGTGGCGATGCCAAGCGGGATGGTGGATACGGTGGCCTACAGCGAACTGGTGCGCCAGGGGTTCCGGCGTAGCGGCTCGCATGTCTACCGCCCACATTGCGACCATTGCCAGGCCTGCACGCCGGCGCGTCTGGTGGCCGCTGGTTTCGAGCCGAACCGCACGCAGCGCCGCTGCCTGGCCAGGAACACCGACCTGGAAGTTCGCCTGAAGCCGTTGGTCTACGACGAAACGCACTACCGCCTGTATCGCCGCTATCAGGCCGCGCGCCATGCCGGTGGCGGCATGGACCAGGACGACCGCGAGCAATACCGCGGCTTTCTCCTGCAAAGCCGAGTCGACAGCGCCCTGATCGAATACCGCCTGGACAGCGAGGTGGTGATGGTGGCGCTGGTGGATCGTCTGCTCGACGGCCTTTCCGCCGTTTACACCTTTTTTGAGCCCGGCCTGGAACGGCGCAGCCTCGGCGTCTACGGGGTACTCGAACAGATCCGGCTGACGCGCGAGCTGGGCCTGCCCTACCTGTACCTGGGTTACTGGATCGCCGATTGCCGAAAAATGGCCTACAAACGCGCCTACCGCCCACTGGAAATGCTGTTGCGGGGGCGCTGGCAGGAGGATGAGGGTGTCTGAATTGCCGGATGCGGCAGAACAGGTGCGGCGTATGCACGCGCCGTTCATTCATGCCGTGGTGGGCGCCTTGCGTGACCGCTCAGCGCTTCCCGAATTGATGCGGACCCTGGCGGCGGCGGAACAACAAGGCTGGGCCAGGCTGGCCGCGGCCATGCGCCAGATCATCGACGGCAAGCGCGACGCCTCGGTGAAGCTGGGCCTCGACGAGGAAGACCGGATCATCGTCGAGGCCGTGTTACAGGGCCTGGAAAACCCCGCCAGCCTGCCTGCGCTCGATGAAAAACCGGACGGCCGCGCGGCGGCGCCCGGCCTGGCCGCCATGATCGCCGCCGCCGGACATGGCGATGCCAAGGCGCTCGCCGTGCTCGCCGACATGGCGGAACAGATGCTGCGTGCTGGCGGCGACATGGCGCGCCTGGGCGGCATTATGCGCCGCCTGGTCAACGGCGAACGCGATGCCGACCCGCTGATGAAGGGGATGGGGCCGCTGGGCCGCCAGTTGTTGCTGGACATCCTGAGCGAACTGGGCAAGGCGGGGCTGCATTGACGGCCACGGCGCCAAGCCATCGGCCACCAAACCGAAAGGCGTACCGAAGCAACAGGTATCCACACGTGGCGCCGGCGCCTTCGCCGGCGCTACAAGGTTGACGGGATAACAAAACATGGTCGAAGACAGTTTCATGGTGCCAGTGCGCAAGACGGAGATCGAGATCGGCAAGCCTTTGGGCTTCGCGATCTACGACGCGGATCACAATCTGCTGCTGAATCGCGGCGTGGTGGTTACTTCTGACAACCAGGTTGAAGTGCTGCTGCAAAAAGGCCTGTTCCGCGAGCGGGTCGGGGGAAAATCCGGCCAAGCCGCGGCCCGGCTGGATGACGACAAGCCGGCCGACGCCGGTGGTTACCGCAAACCGCGGGAAGAAATCCTCAGTTTCGACGCAATCAAGCTGATGCCCGGCGATGCGCTGCAACTCCAGCCCTTGCTGGAAGGCCAGAGCGAACGTTTCACCGTGCATGTGATCGGCGTGATGAAGCCGAAAAGTGTGCTGGTCACTATGCCGGTCGTGGACGGCAAACTGATCTTCGTGCGTGACGGCCAGACCTATCTGGTGCGCGCCTTTTCCGGCCTCAATGTGTGCGCGTTCAAGGCCCGCGTACTGAAGTCGCAATTGCAGCCGTTCCCTTATCTGCACCTCGCCTACCCGGATTCGGTGCAGGCCATGCGCATTCGCCGTGCCATGCGGTCACCCGCCAGCATCATCGTCGCCGCGCAGGAGAGTGAAGAGGGCTGCCAGATCGGCGCCGGCATGCTGGTGGACATCAGCGTCGGCGGCGCCAAGATGCTCTCGCCCATGCAACTGGGCCGCAAAGGCGATAGCTTGTGGCTGTCGTTCAAAGTTCGGCTGGGCGACATGGAGGAATACGTGAAAACCCCGGTGGTGATCTGCTCGGAAGGCGAGGAAGACGACGAGGAGGGCAAGCGCATGAAGGCCTTCGGCATTCAGTTCGGCGAACTCGGCCAATCGCAGCGGCTCATCATCATGAACCTGGTCTACCAGCATCTCCTGAAGGAAGACACTTGATGCGGCAATACCTCGACTTATTGAACCATGTCCTGGCTCACGGCACGGCCAAGGACGACCGCACTGGCACCGGCACGCTGTCGGTGTTTGGCTATCAGATGCGCTTCGATCTGCAGGCCGGCTTTCCCCTGCTCACCACCAAGAAAGTCCATCTGAAATCCATCCTCCACGAGTTGCTCTGGTTCCTTAAAGGCGACACCAATATCCAGTATCTGAAGGACAACGGGGTTTCCATCTGGGACGAATGGGCCGATGCGAATGGCGACCTCGGGCTGATCTATGGCTATCAGTGGCGCTCCTGGCCCGCCGCCGACGGCCGCCACATCGACCAGATCAGCGAGGTGCTGGAGACCCTGAAAAACAATCCGGATTCGCGCCGCATCCTCGTTTCCGCCTGGAACGTGGGCGAGCTGCCTAATATGCGCCTGCCGCCTTGCCACGCCTTGTTTCAGTTCTACGTGGCCGACGGCAAGCTCTCGTGCCAGCTCTATCAGCGCAGCGCCGACCTCTTCCTCGGCGTGCCCTTCAACATCGCCAGCTACGCCCTGCTCACCCTGATGATGGCCCAGACCACCGGCCTGAAACCCGGCGATTTCGTGCACACCCTGGGCGATGCCCATATCTACCGCAACCACCTGGAACAGGTGAACCTGCAACTTTCCCGCGAACCGCGCGCCTTGCCGACCTTGCGGCTGAACCCGGCGGTGGCCGATCTGTTCGCCTTCAAATACGACGACTTCACCCTGGAAGGCTACGACCCGCACCCCGGCATCAAGGCGCCGGTGGCGGTGTAGGCGAGCCCGTCGCGCGGTTGCCATACCTGGTGGCATCTCAGTGGTCGATCCCCGCGTGGGCGGGGGAAGCTGCTGTAAATGGCGCACAAGACGCTCTGGATCGGGTCGATCCCCGCGTGGGCGGGGGAAGCGCCGATGCCTCCCATGGCCATGCGGCTGACAGCGGTCGATCCCCGCGTGGGCGGGGGAAGCCATCCGGGCGGACTTTTCCGCTTCGATGGCTCGGGTCGATCCCCGCGTGGGCGGGGGAAGCACCAGCGCGGCCAATTCAGACGAATCTAGGGCAGGTCGATCCCCGCGTGGGCGGGGGAAGCGGGGCCGGTACGAGAAGATCACGCTCGAAGAAGGGTCGATCCCCGCGTGGGCGGGGGAAGCGGCTGCGCAGAACAGGCGACTTGGCGTGTGGCGGGTCGATCCCCGCGTGGGCGGGGGAAGCGTATCCGGCCAACTGGTAATGGGCGACACTGGGGGTCGATCCCCGCGTGGGCGGGGGAAGCGGAGTGGACCCGGCTCGCTTCGGCGACGACAAGGGTCGATCCCCGCGTGGGCGGGGGAAGCGCAGGCGGAGCTACTGGCATCGACTCCGCCGCAGGTCGATCCCCGCGTGGGCGGGGGAAGCGGGCGCACGTCCCCTACCCGCGATCATACGATGGGTCGATCCCCGCGTGGGCGGGGGAAGCCCGCGCGCAGGAGTGGCGTAGGTGGTAGTCGAGGGTCGATCCCCGCGTGGGCGGGGGAAGCTGCGGGGGAAAGCGCGCCATCTCGGCACACATAGGTCGATCCCCGCGTGGGCGGGGGAAGCGGTCGGCCCGCTGCCCATCACCCGCCCAAAAAGGGTCGATCCCCGCGTGGGCGGGGGAAGCGGCGGTAAGTGGCTTTGGCGGTCGGCTATTTATGGTCGATCCCCGCGTGGGCGGGGGAAGCGCTCGGCCATCTCAGTGCGCTCCAATAGTGGAGGGTCGATCCCCGCGTGGGCGGGGGAAGCAGCCACGTCTGAGTCGATGGGAGTCCGGCGATGGGTCGATCCCCGCGTGGGCGGGGGAAGCGTCGCCAGGGATCAGCCCTGTTCCGGATACCCGGGTCGATCCCCGCGTGGGCGGGGGAAGCTCATCAGCGAGTTCACGCTGCTTGAGTCCGAGGGGTCGATCCCCGCGTGGGCGGGGGAAGCATTGTCACCGCTACCCGTATCCCTCTCGAAACGGGTCGATCCCCGCGTGGGCGGGGGAAGCATTCAGCCGGGCGAAGAATACTGGCTTGTCGTTGGTCGATCCCCGCGTGGGCGGGGGAAGCGTCACCATTGCCACGATCAGATAGACGGCCGCGGGTCGATCCCCGCGTGGGCGGGGGAAGCGACTCGGTGCCCATCCCCATGGCGGTAAGGTCAGGTCGATCCCCGCGTGGGCGGGGGAAGCGGTTGAGCCGCGCAGTGGGCCATATCATCGTCGGGTCGATCCCCGCGTGGGCGGGGGAAGCACTGGCAAGATTGGGTGGGGATGCACTTGTGCGGGTCGGTCCCCGCGTGGGCGGGGGAAGCAGAGCCTCGATCCCGGCCGCTGTGGTTTCCTCGGGTCGATCCCCGCGTGGGCGGGGGAAGCCAAACATCTTCATCTTCGCCTCGTCGCGCTCGAGGTCGATCCCCGCGTGGGCGGGGGAAGCCTCTGGACTGTCGTCGATTCCAGGCCCGAAAACGGTCGATCCCCGCGTGGGCGGGGGAAGCCCAAGCCCTTTGCTGGTGGGGACATTCCCGGAGGGTCGATCCCCGCGTGGGCGGGGGAAGCGCAGAATCTCGGGCGTTTCCGTCGCCGACTTCAGGTCGATCCCCGCGTGGGCGGGGGAAGCCCGAAAGGAACAGATTTCACGAATATCCACCCAGGTCGATCCCCGCGTGGGCGGGGGAAGCAGAAGATTCCCGCGCAGCCAAGGCCAAGAAGGAGGTCGATCCCCGCGTGGGCGGGGGAAGCTGCTCAAGAACTCGTGTTGGATAGTAACCAGAGGGTCGATCCCCGCGTGGGCGGGGGAAGCCTGATATGTTCCACAGTCGCGTAGTCGATAAGGGGTCGATCCCCGCGTGGGCGGGGGAAGCCACAAGTCGTCCTTGCATCCAATCCTGGCGCACGGTCGATCCCCGCGTGGGCGGGGGAAGCTGGGAGGCGGTCAAGAGGGCGCACGCAGACCCAGGTCGATCCCCGCGTGGGCGGGGGAAGCTTTCGATGATCCGGTCGCCAGGAATCAACCCCGGGTCGATCCCCGCGTGGGCGGGGGAAGCATCAATATGACCGTCATACGTCCGGCAGCGTTGGGTCGATCCCCGCGTGGGCGGGGGAAGCCCAAGTGCGGGCGATGACAATAAGCTCTTGGCGGGTCGATCCCCGCGTGGGCGGGGGAAGCGATCACGACCACGCCTGCTACAACTCCGACCAGGGTCGATCCCCGCGTGGGCGGGGGAAGCGTCAGGTGCCATCCAATCGAAGCCTGCCATGAGGGTCGATCCCCGCGTGGGCGGGGGAAGCCCAACATCATTGCCAGCACGCGATCGCTCTTGAGGTCGATCCCCGCGTGGGCGGGGGAAGCACAATCCGCCGGCGATGCGGATAATGAACTTCAGGTCGATCCCCGCGTGGGCGGGGGAAGCTAACCATATGAAAAGTAATCACTTCCCAATGCGGGTCGATCCCCGCGTGGGCGGGGGAAGCTAGGCTTTCGATAGGCTTTCGATCTGTCACAGGGGTCGATCCCCGCGTGGGCGGGGGAAGCAGGCGCAGGCGTTACGCAAAGCATTCCCTGAGGGGTCGATCCCCGCGTGGGCGGGGGAAGCCTCGGTGCCATCCATAAATTGCCACGAGTGACCGGTCGATCCCCGCGTGGGCGGGGGAAGCTCCGGGCCGGGGATGAATGGGAAGCCGCGAAAGGGTCGATCCCCGCGTGGGCGGGGGAAGCTTCATGAGCTTTCTATCAACGATTTCAGGCTGGGGTCGATCCCCGCGTGGGCGGGGGAAGCACGGCGGGCCGGAGTGCGGGCGGGGCCGGGGCGGGTCGATCCCCGCGTGGGCGGGGGAAGCGCTCTAATGCGGCCTCTCCTTCCAGCCTCTTGGGGTCGATCCCCGCGTGGGCGGGGGAAGCTTCTAGATTGGAGCAGATAGACATCACCAGTGGGGTCGATCCCCGCGTGGGCGGGGGAAGCGTTGTCGCCGGGTTAGCCAAAGTGGCTAGGATTGGTCGATCCCCGCGTGGGCGGGGGAAGCTCTAGAAGGTAAGCGCCTGAACTATCTCGTATTTTTAAAGAGCTGGCGAGCGGAATGTGGCCAGGAGGCCATCCACCAAAACGACATCAATGGGCGGAACGCCCAGGGTGCGCACGGATTGACCACAAGGCGTGGCGTTGTCCGCCCACACCATCACGACCGAGGCGTCCTTTTCCTGGAGGAACCAATCCGCCAATACCCCCCAGATGCGCTCCCGCACCGCCGGGGAAATGTGCGGCGCGCTGTACACGCCTGGCGCCAGTTCGAGCAGGGACGAGGCGAGAAAGCCGCGCACGCGGTTACTGATGTTGCGCGTCACCACCAGCGTCATGGACACCGAGCAACTCCTTGATACGGTCGATCATTTTCGGGATGAGCTTGCCGCGTCGGAATTCCATCGCCGCTTCCCGGCGTAGCGTCCGCTCCAGATTCAAACCCGAATTGTCCAAGGCTTGGCGCGCCACCCGGAAAGCGAGCGGGAGGGTGACTTCAGCTCGGTAAAGGTCGGCGATGTCCAGGGTAAAGGCGTTGCTCGAATCCTCATGGATGAAGCCCAGGGGCGGCAGCGCGCCCACGGCGGCGACGGCAACGTCGGCGGCGCATTCGACGAAGGTGGCGGCGTGGTTGATGGCCTGGTTCGGTATGTCGGCGCCTTCCGGCTGGTGACGGTCGTAGCGGCGACCTTCCCAGGGCAGGCGGTAGCGGTCGGCCTGGATGCGGTAGGTTTCCTTCATGCGGGCGCCTTCAATGCCCCGAAGCACGGAGATGTCCCGATGCGGCAGGATTGTGCCGAAGCGGAAGGCATACATCCGGCGCGCGGTGTCCAGCCGGACTTTTTCGTCCGCCCACAGGCGGGCGTGGGCGCGGGCCACTTCGCTATGGCCCTGGCCCATCGGCGGGGCGGTGTAGAACTTGGTGCCGCCCTCCCCCACGGCGGCGAGCAGGGTGCCGTGTCGGGCGAGGATGCGCAGGACATCGTGGCTGACGGTGGAACCGGGGCCGAGCAGGATCAGGGAAACGTTCTGGTAGGGGATGGCGTAATCGCCGGCTTCGAGTTCCGCCGATTCGGTGCATATGAAACGCAGGGTGCCGTCCTCGACGAACAGGCGGCCACGGGAGAGCCAAATGAGGCCGTGGCGATCCCCATGGGGAATGCGCGCCTCGGCCAGGCCCAGGCGGCCGACGAGCAGGCCCGCCATGTCAGGCCGCTCCTCTGCCCGGTGGGCGCAGCAGCAACATGCCGAAGCCGAAGGCGCGATGCCGGCCGATGCCACGGGCCAGCAGGCGGGCAAAGGCGTCCGGGTCGCTGATGAGCAACTCACCGGCCATCAGGGCATCCGGCCGCTCCATCCCTTGTCGCCGCTGGCCCTGCCCAGTGCGGGATTGACGTAGCGCCCGCACCCGGCGAAAGCCGACGAGGTTGAGGGTTTCCGCGACGGCCTGAGCGGCGCCCTCTCGTTTAAGCTGGCGTTGCAGCCAGTGGGCGTAGACCTGGGTGCGGCTGGCCGGCTCGCGGACTTGGGCTTTGGCTTGATCCACTTCCACCAGGTAAGCATCCCGCTCTCGTTCGCCGCGCAGGATGGGACAGGCGCGTACCTCGAAGCCCAGGCGCCGACCGGCGGCCCAGGTGGCGGGCATGGCCTTGCCGGCGGCGGTGCCCCAGTCGCACACCGCGAGGGCGTCCGGCAAGGCGAACTCGCGTGCGTGTTGCGCCAGCGTGTCCGCGTCGGCCGCGGCATAGCCCAGGAGACGCAGGCCGGCGCGGGTTTCCATGAGCCTAAAGGGGCGAGGCGCCTGTTCGCCCAGGGTGGCGGCGAGCCAGGCGTGGGCGGCATAGCCGAAATCCTCGTCACTCGGATTACGCCCGCCGGCATGGCCCTGGCGCCAGGCGAAGCGGGTCAGGGCGGCGGCATCCAGGGGCAGGTCGATCATGTACATGGCGGCATCTCCTGGAGCGGGCCTTCGGCAACCTGGCGGCTGCCGGCGTGCCACTGGTTTTTCCAGTCGCGCTGGTCATAAACGGGGTGGAGTTGCGCTTCCTGCGCCTGGCCCAGGTCGGCGGGCCAGCGGGCCGGCATAGGTTTCGTGTCCGGGCGCTGCGGGCAGAGGGCACGAGGCACGGCTTGCAGGATGGCCAACAGGTCGGAGCCAGTTTGCCGGCCGATCAGAATGGGCGCGCTGGGCAGGCAGGTCTTGCGGCCAATGAACAAGGGCCGGGCGGGCCGGCGCAGGGCGGCTTGCAGTTCATCCAGCGTCGGGGTTTCGTCGGCATGGTGGAGCGCCAGGGCGGCAGTCAGCACGCCATTGGCCCAGTAGTGGCGATAGCGCTGATGGGTGCCGAATTTGGCATCCCCACCGTCGCGGTGTTCCGGTTCGCCCCGGGTGGTCCAGCCCTTTTCGCGCATCTTCGGCTGCCCCAGGTCCACCGTGTGGTAGTCGATGATGGCCTCGCCGGGGATGTCCCAGCGGGAGGCCAGCAACAGGCGCTCTTGCAGGCGGCCAATGCGATCAAAGTCGCGGTGCTGCCAGCCCAGCGCATTGGCGAGGAGGCCCGCGAACAGGGAAAGCCCGGGAAAGCGGTCGGTGACATTGTGCTGGTCCACCATGACGCCGCCGAAGCTCATCAGCGGTGCGTCGAAACGCAGGATCAGGGCGTCCATCAGCCGGCTCCGAACAACCCATCCAGCGCGGCCTGGACGCTGTTTTTCATCGGTGCGCGGGGAATGTCCTTGAGGCTGGCGGTGTCCTGGGTGGAGGCGACGAAACGCTGTTCGTCGCGGCCGTACATCGCATCCAGGGCGTCGAGATGCTGGCCCAGTGCGTCCACCGCCTGTTGCAGCGGATTGCCCTTGGGCTTCAGCGCTTGAAGATAGGCATTGGCCAGGGTGCGGGGTTGGGCAGTGCCGGATTCCAGCAGCACCAGTTCGGCGCGGGCGTAGGGGGCGGTGGCGCCCAGCTTGGCGCCAGGGCTGACCGTGGCGATGGCTTGCACCAAGCGTTCCAGCACATCGCGGGCATCCCGCAAGGCTTCCAGCGGCTGTTCCTGCCATTTCGCCGGATCGCAGCCGCACAGGTTGGAGACCAGCAAAGGCACGTCGACCACCACATAGCCGTAGAACAGTCCGGCGCCGAGTTCCATGTCGCCGGCGTGAGCGGCGCCGGCATCTTCGTCCGCTTCTTTGAGGTCGTCGACTACGGTGAAGTAATCCACTTCCGTCGATAGCGGGTGGACGGTGAAGGCATGGGCGACATGCACGGCGGCATCGGTGCGGGCCAGGATGTCGGAGGTGACGAAGCGGCCGAACATGGCTCCCTCCACACCGGAGACCAGGTTCACCCCGGCGGCTTTCCACATGGCTTTCAGGTTGCCATGTTCCGCATGTAGCCGCTCGCCGAGGCGTTGCACCGGATCGGCATCGCTGGCGGCGCATTCGGTGATGAGTCGTACCAGGTAATCCGCTTCCGGCTTGCCGAACAGCACCGGTTGATTCAAGCGCAAAGGGTTTTTCTTGTCCTGCCCGCCCTGGACCAGGCGTTTGAGCAAGGCTTCGGTCAGTTTGCGGGCAGTTTCCTCAGCGACGCCGGCTTCCAGCACCCGGCTCAGAATTTCCCGCTCGAAAAACATGCGTGAGCGGATGCCGCCGGGCAAATCGAGGTTGCGGTGGAAATCATCGCGCCAATGCTTCTTGAGGCATTGGGAGGAGACCCGCATGCGTTCGGCGTTTCCGAAGGGGATGCGTTTGGCGAGGCCGGCGTCGTCGCGGTTGAGTAGGGCGGCGGCAAAGGAGGTCAGGGTGTGGATTTGCAGGAACATGGCGTCAATCCTTTTTGAGGTTGCAGTAATAGTCGCGGGCAATACGGGTGTTGATGCGTTCGCGGATTTCGGGGTCGCTGGAAAAAATCAGATCGGCCAGTTGCCGCCAGTCGCAGGCGATGCCCTTGGCCGCCAGTTGACGGGCGGCGCGCAAAGCCAGGGTGAGTTGGGTGTCGCCCTGCGCGGCCAGCAGCCGTTCCAGCCGGCTTTCGGCGAAGCGGGCCTCGGCCAGGGCCTGGCCCCAGGGGCGAGAGGGGTCGAAACCGCCGTCCCGCTGGATGGCCAGGGCGCAGATGAGGGCGCGCCAGCGCGGCGTCCAGTGTTCGCCCTGCCAAGTTTCCTCTACCTGGCGCAGGATGAAGCGGTGCAGGGCCAGGGGCGCGGGGCCTTCCAGCCCCATGCGTTTCAAGGCGGCCCGCTCGCCGTTGGAAAAGTGCGGGTCAGCCAGCGCGCGCGCCAGGGCGGGCACCTGGGCCGAGGGCCAGCGGGATTCAGGCGTGTTCATGATTTGCCTCCATGTAGTCTTTGAAGTGTTTGTGCAGGGAGCCGTAGAACATGCCCCGTGCACGGGTTTTCCCCCGGTAGTTGCGACCGCTGCGCACAGGCACCCGCTCGAATGCCTGTTCCAGGGTGGCTTCCGCCAGGTGGCGCAGTTGGTCGAACCAGGGTTTCAAGGCGGCAGAATCGTCGGGCTGGTCCAGGGTGTCCCAGAGCCAGTCGAAGTAGAGGGGATTCCAATCCCGGCTGTAAGCCCCGGCGGCTTTATCCACCCAATTACTGATTTCGGTCTTGTCCGGATGGATGGCATCGGGACCGCCTTCCATCAGGGCAAACAGTGCTGGACGGAGCGCCTTGTATTGAATGGTCGAAGCGGTCTCCAGACCCTTTTTCGACAAGCCGGCCAGCCGATCCCGAGTTGGTCCTTTGCCGAACAGCACCGGACGGATTTTTTCCGGTACCCGGATAGCCGCTTCGTGAAAGCCGTCCGTGGTGCCCTGGCCGCGCACCAGCACGGCGGCGGAAAACCAGCCGGCGCCCTGGCCCTTCGGCGCTTCCTGCATGGCCGCCGGGGTAAAGCCACCGTCGCTGAAAAGCAAGTTACGCAGCAGGTCGGGGGTGAAGCCCGTGGCCGGTACCGTGAGCGCGCCACCGGTCTTGGTGTTGATAGGTATCCAGGGATCGCCCAAGTTGCCTTTTTGCTGCTTGGCAGAAATGCGCGGGGCGGACGCGGTGGCCGCCAGAGCCTGGCAACCGGTGCCGGCGGCGACCAGGCGAATACGCCGGGCGATCTCCAGAAAGCAGGGATCGAGAGCTGCGAGCGACAGGCTGGTTTGTCCATCCCAAGGGGGTATCCAGAGCAGAACCTTGCCATCAGCAAGATAGGGATAGGGTTCTTCCAATAGCGTTTTCCTGTGGGACAGAAGCACGGGAATATCCCGCAACAGGCGGGCTCCTGGGCGCCGATGCTGCTGCCAAGCGACACAAGGGCGGCTGCCGAAACCCCCATTCATGCGGGCGACACCCTGGTTGCCAGCGCCAAGGAAACCAATCTGGGATTGCAGCGTGAGCAAAGCGAAACACCAGGCTTCGGCTTCGTTCCGGTCGCCACGGGCTGCTTTTACGTCATGGTTCTTCGCCGTCTGTAACACATCCAGTGCATCCGGCGTGGCGGCCTTGGGTTTGTAGTCCCGGCTGGGTGCGGGTGCTTGCAGGAAGGCGGGCCGGGTCGGGTCGTCCACCACCAGAGTCCAGGCATCGTCGTTGTCGCAGCCTTCCGCATGGGTGAGGGCGCGGATGCCTTCGAGCCAGAATTCGGCGGGTTGCTTCGGTTCGGCGCGGCCTTGCCGGTCCAGCACTGCCCCGGCCAGGTAGCAGAGAAAGATGTGGAAGGCGTCCTCCTGGTGGCGTTGCAGGCCGGGCAGGCTGTCTACCCGGTCCTCGCCCAGCATGGCCAGGAGTTCCGGCAGGCTGGCGCGGATCGTCTGCTCTTGCAGGCGAACGCGAAACAGCGGCTCAAGCAGCAGATTCATTAGAGTTTCTCCAATCCAAAACGGGAATAGCGAAAGACCAGGGGGCCGACATGGATGAACAGGCTACTCCCCTCCAGGCTCACCAGGTGAGCCTGCTCATTTGCCAGGCCCGGCGCGAGATGGCCGGGAATATTGATCTCGTCGATGAGCTGTCCAAAGGGGCTGGGGTAGGACGCGCCCAGGGAAACGGTGCGGTCGTTAAGGCCGAGGCGGGTCGCCAGATTGGCTTCGAGGCCGTGGGGGAACAGAAAGTCACCGAAGTGTTTATCCGGGATCAGCGCGTTGTCGGCAGCCATGGCTTGGGCAATGCCTCCGCCCTCCAGCCGCCCGGCGTGGGCCTGCCATTTCGCCCCGGCCAGGGTGGCGAGCCGCTCCGGGTGGGTGGCGGATTCCACCAGGTGCCGGTTGTCGCGGGGGATTTCTATTTCCAGTTGGCCAGCGGCCCAGTCGCGGGTCAGTTGCAGGATGCGCAGGTCTTCGTAGACAAACCCGAACCCGGCCAAGCCACCCCGGCCCATTTCGCCGTTTTTCTTGAGGAAAACGGAAAAATCCGGCTCTTCGGGCAGGAGAACCGTGCATACCGCTTCCGGTCGCGGCCCCCGGTCGTGGCGGTGCAGGCGGCCGATGCGTTGCAGCAGCACGTCCATCGGGCACAGGTCGGTCACCAGCCAGTCGGCGTCGATGTCCAGGCTCTGTTCCAGGGTCTGGGTGCCGATGAGCAGGAGGGAACCTGCCGGCGAGTCCTTGCCCATGCGCCGGCTCACTTCGCCATCCAGCAACTCCCGGTCGGGCCGGGCGTAGCGGCCATGGTGGGGACAAGGCTGGCCGTTCACGGAAAACAGGGCGGGCGCCAATACCGGGTCCGCATCCGCCAGACGCGCCAGCGCCAGGGCGCGGGCCACGGTGTTCAACACCACCATCACCCGCCGGCCGGCCGACACGGCCGCGCGCAAGTCCGGCAACAGGGTTTCCGGGGATTCCAGGATGGACAGGGCTTGAATACGTACCCGTTTGGGCCGCACAGCCGGGTCGGGCAGGTGGCGTAAAGCCATGCCGGGCGCACACAGCGCGGGATAGGGCTGGGCGGCGGCGAGATCGAAATCCTCCGGGGCCGGGGGCCGACTGCCTGGCGAGAGATATTCCACCCGAGCGGCACTGCCAAGAGTGGCGGAGAGCAGGAGCGCCCGGCCACCCGCCGCCAGATGGCGGGCCAACACGCGCCGGCACAGGTAGCGCATGTAGACGTCGGAGCTATGGACCTCGTCCACCACCAGGAGTGAGCGGTCCAGACAGGCGGCGCGTAAATGGGCATGAGGTACCTGGAGGGCGGAAAACAGGGCCTGGTCGATGGTGCCCACGGCCACCGGCGCGGCGAGGAAACGCTTGGGACGTTCCGCCGACCAGGCCCGCTCGCGCTTGGCCATATCCGCCTCGTGCCAGAGCGCCGCGCTTGCCGGCAAGTGCGTGGCCGGCTCGCCATCCACCTGGGCATAGCCCGGCACGGCCAGCAGCACGGGCGGGCAATCGTCCCCGAAAACCCGCCTCATGGCCGCCCGGGCCCGGCCATAAAGCTCCCGCGCCGCCACCCGCGTCGGCAAAGCGAAATAGAGGCCATCCACCTCCCCGGCGGCGAACAGCGCCAGGAAGTGCATCAGGGCTGCCTCGGTCTTGCCCGAACCGGTATCGGATTCCGCGATGAGCAGCGCCGGCAGGTCGGCCCGGGCCAATTCCACCTGGAGTGGCCTGGCTTCGGCCTGGAGGTTGAAGGCCTGGCCGAAGGCGGGCAATCCGGCCGCCAGATGCTGCCTGGCCGCCCCCACCTCCAAGCCGACCGTGGCCAGTGCAATCCCGGCCTGCATTCGCGCCCAGGGAATGCGGCTGCCTTCTTGGTGGAAGGGGAAGAAGGCTTCCCGGTGCGAGCCCAGCCAGTCGGCCAGCATGAGCAGGCCGGCGAAACGGTGTTCCAGGGCCGGGGTGAGGGTCAGCGGATCGGCCTGTTTCTGAAACGCATCGGGAAAAGCGGCTCTTGCCACCTGGCCCAGTTCCGCCAGGGCGTCAAAGGGGTTATAGCCATCCTGTTCCCGCCAATACCCGGCCCAGCGGTCAACCTTGATGGAGCCGTTAATCTGGGAGGTAAATGCAGGCTCACCGTGGTGGGAGACGGCAGCCAAGAGCAGGCGCGACAAGGGAGGAAGATCGGGAAGTGGATGACCTGCAGGCTCGCTGAGCCAGTCGGCCATATCTTCAAGCCCCAGTACCTCGGTCACCCGACTGCTCAAACCATCGTCGAAGAACAGCGCCGCAGTTTCCCCGACGTGTCCCGCCGTTTCCTTCGCCTTGGGGTCGGCCTTGGCCTGAAAGCCCCAGTTGCATTTGCCCAGGTCATGCAGCAGGGCAAAGACGGCCAGGCGGTCGAGGTGTATTTTGGCCAGCGGATGGCCCGCCTCCCACTCCAGATTGCGGCGAATGGCGGGCAAGCTGCATAACTCCCGAAACACACTGGCCACATCGACGCAATGGTCAGCCAACGATAGGCGATCCAAAACGGCATCGCTTTCCTGCTCAACCACCAATTTACCCCACGCCTTCATGTGTGCCCCCCCCGAGAGAATGCTCGCGATACTACATGGGCGGCACCAGCAGCCACACAATCGATCTCAGCATTTGGCAAATCCGGGCCATATTGCAGCCATTGGCTGGCCGTTTGTGCCAATGGCTGCAACAGGTTGGTAGCAGACCCACTCCCTCACCACTCAACCGCCTGTTCCGTGCAATATCCGGCTGCTGTCAAAAACCTATTCGGCACACCTCACCGCTTGGTTAGGGATGAGGAAACAACCAATATCCCATTTGTGGATGCACTAACAGGCGCATTGCGTCGTTGTTCCTCGTTTATGTGGCTCGCCACACGGCGCTTAGAACGCCTCGCACTGCATCCCGCCAGCACCTCCAATAACGGGACATTAGTCATTTCCTCATCCCTTAGTGGTCGGCCTCGTTCAGCAGCGCTTCGATTCTGGCGATGGTTTCAGCATTGTCCCATTCGATCGAACCGAACAGACCCAGGCGTAGGCGGCCCTGCTTGTCCACCACATAGCTGGTGGGGAAGGCGAATACCTGCCAGGGCTTGAGGTGTTCGCCCTCGGCATCGAGCAGGATGGGGAAGTTCACCGGCACCTGTTTCAGGAAGGCGCGGATTTCCTCCGGGCTCTCGCCCACATTGACGCCCAGGATGGTGAACGGGCGGCTGCCCAGCTTCTCCGCCAGCCGCGCCATCGACGGCATTTCCTTGCGGCAGGGCGGGCACCACACCGCCCAGAAGTTGACCAGCACGACGCGCCCGCGCAATCGCTCCAGCCGCGACATGCCGCCATCCAGCGTGGGCAGCGCCAGTGCCGGCGCCGGCTTGGCCGGTAGCACTTTCAGATCGCCGGCCGCCGCGTTGACGGCTAGCGCCAGGATGAAGGGGAAGTACCAATACTTCATGGTTTGTCCTTGTCGAGCAGAGGTTTGAGTCCATCCAGCAGCATTTCGCCGAGGCGGGCACTGGCGCTGATTTCCCGCGGGGTGATGTCGCCACGGCCATAAAACCCGTCGCGCAAGCCCGGTAGCACGTTCAGCCAGACCCGGCTGCCGGCGCCTTCAAGGAAGTTTTTGAGACGCTCGCGCCACCAGAATCCGGCGGACGATTTCGGTTGCAGAATGACCAGATTCAGATGGGTTTGCCGCACGATCGGGTCATAGTCCGGTTCCTGCCCTGGCGCCAGTTCCTGATACAGCAGCGGCCACATCAGCAAGGCGCCGGCCAGCCGATTGGCGGCGCCTTCGCCATGGCGCGCTTGCCAGTCGTTGGCCGCGCGCAAGGCCAGCGTCGCGGCTCGTCCACTGGCGATGAGGACGATGCGCTGGCCGGGGTTCCGGGTGTGCAGGGTTTCCAGCCACTCGCGTAGGTCCTGTTCGGGAATCTGGCTCCAACTGCTGGACAGCACGGGTAGGAAATAGGGCGCGAGGAAGTCGGTGACCCAGGTTTCCACCCCGCGTGTCGCCATGTCGGCTGCCGCCTTCTGTTCATCCTCGCTGCGCCCATCGGTCAGCCAGAGCGCTAGCAGCCTGCCGGACTCGCCGCGGGCGGGGTAGCGCTGGCTGACGATCTCGGCGCCGGAAGGCAGATGCAAGCTGACTTCGACCGGATCGGCTCGGCAGGCGAACGCGGCCAGCAAGGCGATCAGCGCCCAGGTTTTTCTGCTTCTGTCAGAGGTCATGCGGTTTCTCCCTCCGCGTGGCGAGACTTTCATCGGTTTCCCACAACCAAGCCGCGCCACGTACGCCGCTGGAGTCGCCATGCAGCGGGGGCACCAGGCGCGTTGCCACTTGATCCGAGAAAACGTAGGAACCCCATCGGCGTGGCACGTTTTCGTAGAGCCGGGCCAGGTTGGACAGCCCGCCACCGAGGACGATGGCGTCCGGGTCGAGCACGTTGATGACCTGGGCCAGGCCGCGCGCCAGGCGGTCTTCATAACGTTGCAGCGCCGCCAGGGCGTCGGCGTCATGCAGGGTGGCGATTTCCGCGGCGGGCAAGTGGCGGCCACTATGCGTGAACAGATCGCGGGCAAGCCCCGGCCCCGACAGCCAGGTTTCGAGGCAGCCGTGTTTGCCGCAATAGCAAGCCGGGCCGGGCCGTTCATCGTCATGCGGCCAGGGTAGCGGGTTGTGGCCCCATTCGCCGGCGATGGCGTTGGCGCCCACCAGCACCTGGCCGCGCACCACCAGCCCGCCGCCGCAGCCGGTGCTGAGGATCACGCCGAACACCACTTCGGCGCCCGCCGCCGCGCCATCCACGGCCTCGGACAGCGCGAAGCAGTTGGCATCGTTGGCCAGGCGGATTTCGCGGTGCAGGCGTGTTTCCAGATCGTGGCGCAGGGGCTGGCCGATCAGGCAGGTGGAGTTGGCGTTCTTGATCAGGCCGGTGGCGCGCGATTCCGCGCCAGGGATGCCGATCCCGACCGTGCCTTGCGCGCCCAGTTCGCTCTCCGCCTCCGCCACCAGCGCCGCCACGGCATCCAGCGTGGCGCGGTAATCGCTCGCGGGCGTGGCGGCGCGGCGGCGTAGCCGTTGCCGACCGCATTCGTCGAAAGCGGCGATTTCGATTTTCGTGCCACCGAGGTCGATGCCGATACGTGGGGTCATCTTGGAGGGGGAGGCCATAGGATGCGGTGAGGTACGAGCCGTATCCTACAAGGCTTTGGCGCTTTACTCCGCTGGCTCCGGCTTGCCGAACAGGTAGCCCTGTCCTCTGTGGCAGCCGAGCGCGGCGAGGAAGGCTTGTTGCTCCCGGGTTTCCACGCCCTCGGCCACCACCGACAGGCCCAGCGCCTCGGCCATGCCGACAATGGCGGTGGTGATGGCGACGTCGTCGCTGTCTTGTGGGATGTCCATGACGAAGTTGCGGTCGATCTTGAGTTTGTGGATGGGCAGGCGCTTGAGTTGCGAGAGGGAGGCATAGCCGATGCCGAAATCGTCGAGTGACAGGCTCACCCCCAGGGCATGCAGGTCATTGAGGATGTCGACCACTTCCTGTTCGGCCCCCATCAGGGCGGTTTCCGTGATTTCCAGATCGAGATGGCTGGGCGGCAGATTGGCCGCCGCCAGAGCCTGCCGCACGCTCTCCACCAGGCCACGCCCATAAAACTGGCGCGCCGAGACGTTGACCGATACGACCAACTCGGTTCGGCCTTCATCCAGCCAACAGCGGGTCTGGGCGCAGGCGGAACGCAGGGCGAAATCACCCAGGGCGTGAATCAGGCCGGTTTCTTCCGCCACCGGGATGAACTGGGCGGGCAGAACTTCGCCCAACTCCGGCGAGTTCCAGCGCATCAGGGCTTCATAACCGATCAGGTGGCCGCTGCCCAGGTCGACGATGGGCTGGTAGACCATGCGCAATTCGCCGCGATCGAGCGCGCGGTGCAGGCCGGCCTCCAGCACGAGGCGGTGTTGCGCCTGTTCATCCATTGCCGCCGAGAAGAAGCGCCAGGTGTGCTTGCCCGCCGCTTTGGCGGCATAGAGGGCGCTGTCGGCGCTGCGCAACAGTTTGTCCACGCTGTCGCCATCGTCGGGATACAGGGCGATGCCGATGCTGGCCCCGATGCTGAGTTCATGGCCGTCGATGGGGAAGGGTTGGTGCAGGGCCTGGATGACATGTTCCGCGATGGCGCTTGCCTGGTGCTGGTCGGCGCCTTCAATCAAGAGGGTGAATTCATCGCCACCCAGGCGCGAAAGGTTGTCGGATTGCCGCACCACCTGGCCGAGTTGCGCGGCAACCGCCTTGAGTAACTGGTCGCCGATGGGGTGGCCGAGGCTGTCATTGACGACTTTGAAGTTGTCCAGGTCGAAAAACAGCAGGGCGGCGCGCTGGCCAGCAGCGGCGGCGCGCGCCAGCACCTGTTCGGTATGGATTTCAAAGAAGGCGCGGTTGGGCAGGCCGGTGAGGGTGTCGTAGTGCGCCATGCGCACCATGTCGTCTTCGGCGCGGCGCATCGCGCGGCGTAGTCGGGCCATCAGGGCCTGGGCGATGAACAGGCCGAACAGCGCCGCGCCCAGCACCACCGCGATGAAGCCCAGCATGCGCGCGCGCAACGGCTCCAGGTCCGCGACCAGGCGAATTTCCGCGACGGTCATGTTTTCCAGACGGAGCGGCCGTTGGTACTCGATGCGGTCGAGGCCGAGCAACCTGGCCCAGGGCGGAGATTCTTCGTTCGCGCCGCCCTTGTGATAGTCGGCGAAGAGCGTGCCGCCGGGCAGAAAGATGCGGGCCGAGAGGATCTCCGGGGAATGGCGGAAGGCGGCCAGGTTGTCGCGCGCTGACAAGGCATCCTGAAATACCACGGCCGCCGCGCTGTTGGCGGCGACCAGGCTGGCCTGAGTGGCCAGGCGATGCTGAAAATCTTCGCGCAGGGTGGTGGTTTCGCTGGAGATCAGCAGCAGCGTGGCAATTCCCAGCGCCAGCGCGGTGGACAGCCAGTTGAGGCGGTCCCAGCCGCGCCGATGGTCTGCCAGGGGTTTAGGGGTTTGGCTCATCCGAGCGATGCGGTGGATGAGTGTGAGGCCGCTATCGTGCGCCATGCTCGCGAATTTCACAGCGTACCTTGGCCATGGCGGGCATGCGTCCGGCGCTACTTCGCGATGCTGCGCGCCAGACGCAGCAGTTTGGCGTCCAATCGGAGACCGACACGCTGTACGACCGACAGGTCGATATCGAAATAGACTCGCTCGCCGGCGACGCCCAGGCTGATCATGGCGCCGGGTACGGGAATATCGCCGTTGGCGATGGTCAGCACCGGCAGTCCGGCTAGTTTGTTGATGACGTGGTCGCGCAAGGGGTCGCTCATCTCACTCAGATACACCGCCTGGCAGGCGCCCAGGTCTTGCATCGGGTGTTTACGCCAAATCACCAGGCGCGCGCCTTTCACCGTCTTGCCGTTGAGATGGGCCAGGGCGTGTGCGCTGTTTTCATTTTCCGTCAGCACACACAGGTTGAAGTGGCCCTCGCGCTGGCTGCCCGGCGGCCACTCCGCGAACAGCGTGAGGTGGTAGACCACCGCGGCCCTGGCCTCGTTTTCTTCTAGCGCGGCCCGGGCAGGCGCCGCCAGCGCGAGCATCAGGCACAGGCAGGGGAAGCGAAGCAAGCGCAAGCGCATCAGAAATACAGGCCGCGTGCCGGATCCGGGGCGCTACCGTGGCATGGGCGGATGCCGTGATCAGAAGCCTTCTCTCGACTAGCCATAAGAAATATAACTTTAGATAAGTATGGTCTCCGGGCGCTATTCTATCCGGCTTCCGGGGCAATGGGGCGCGGTGGTATCCTGCCCCGCCTTAGTGCTTGTTCGGCATTTCCTATGACCTCTCCTGAAATTTCTCCCCGCAATGAAGTCGAGCGCCTGCTGGCGGAAATGCACGAGGGCCGCATCGAGCCCGAAAATTTTGCCCGCGAGCTGATCGCCCAGCAGGTATTCATGCCGATCCAGGATGAAAAGCACCAGATCGCCGGTTTTCAGCTTTCCACCAAGGCGCGGCCGCTGGTCATTGAGGACGCGGACGGCGGCCGGGTGCTGATCGCATTTTCCGCACCGGAACGGGCCAAGTCGTTCGTTGCTGAATTCCCCGGCCATGGCGGCGGCCTGCTCACCGAAGTGTCCTGGATCTTGCGCCGCATCGGCGCCGACATGGGGCTGTCGATCAATCCCGGGCAGGAACTCGGCTTCGATTTCGATCCCGACATGGTGGCCATGCTCGCCTCCCTGTTGCCGGAGGAAGCGGTATGACAGCGCCCCATATTTTTGCGCGGCCCGACTTTTTGCCCAAAGAGCCCGCCATCGGCGAACGCTGGTCAGCCGAGCACAACCGCTACGACGAGGGCGTGCGTTATGTCTACCGCTTCGGCGCGCATGAGCTGACCCTGTTCTGGGCTGCGCCCACCCCGGCGGAAGTCGCGGGCCTGCGCGACGCCGACGTGGAAGTGGGCCTGTTCAGCCACGGCCCGGCCGCCTTTCTGTTGTACAAGGTCAAGAATGTCTGCGAGTGGTCCGATGCTTCTTTCAACGCGCATCTGCTGCCGGAAGCGGAGCGCGAACTGCCGAACGAGGCCCCGGGCGACCGCGCTCGCCTCAAGATCACGCTGGTGGACGCCGAGGATGGCATCGTGCGCGCGCGGCGAATCCTGTCGCTGGACAAGGTGATGACCCAGGCACTGAAGCATGCCCTGCGCGAGCAGATGGCCGCGCCCTTCAATCGCCTGACCTACGATGCCGCCGTGCGGGATGTGCACGCGCGTTACCCGGATTCCGACGCACTGGCCGCCGTGGCTGAGGTGGTCGAAGCGGCGCTTGGGTGATGCTTTCCGATACTTTACTGGCTGAATTCCAGGCGCTCCTCGGCCCTGATCGCGCGCGCGCCGATGCCGATACCCTGGCGCTTTACGCCAGCGATGAGACGCCCAAATTCTGTCTGCCGGAGGCGGTGCTGTTTCCTGCCAGCCATGAACAGGTGGTGGAGATCGTGCGCCTGGCCAACCAGCATCGCATTCCCATGACGGGACGCGGCGCGGGTTCCGGCAATGTTGGCGGCGCCATGCCCGTGCCGGGCAGCGTGGTGGTGAGCTTCGAGTGCATGCAAAAGATCATCGAGTTCGACGTGGTGAACCGCCTGGTGGTGGTGGAGCCGGGCGTGGTCACCGACGAGATCGACCGCCTGGCCCGCAAGCATGGCCTGATGTACGCGCCCGACCCCGGCTCCGGCGCCTATTGCCGCATCGGCGGCAACCTGGCGATGAATGCCGCCGGCCCCAGAGCGGTGAAATACGGCGCCACCCGCGACCATGTGCTGGGGCTCACCGCCGTCACCGGCGACGGCCGCGTGATTCACACCGGCGGGCGCACCACCAAATACGCCACCGCCTACGACCTCACCCGCCTGCTGGTGGGCTCTGAAGGCACCCTGGCGTTCATCACCCAGGCCACCCTGAAACTGGTTCCTGCGCCGGAGTCGGTGGCCACCCTGCGCATCTGCTACGCCAACAACCAGAGCGCCTGCGAGGCGGTGAGCCGGGTGATGAACCAGCCGACCACGCCGTGTGCCCTGGAGTTCATGGATCACCGCGCCATCGACGCGATCCGCGAATACGGGGAGGGGGTTTTTGAAACCGCGGGCCTGCCGCCGGGGACGCGCGCCGTGCTCATGGTGGAAGCCGATGGCAACCGCGAGGACGTGCCGCGCCAGATCGTGGCCCTGGAAAAGGCGCTGGCGGGTCCGGACCTCCTGGAAATCCAGAGCGGTTTCACCAAGGAAGACACGGTTCGCCTATGGACCGCGCGCAAATCGCTGTCGCACGCGGTCAAACGCATCGCGCCACTGAAAATCAACGAAGACGTGGTGGTGCCGGTGGGGCGTTTGGCCAACCTGGTCAACGCCATCGACGCCCTGGCCGATTTCTACCGCTTGCCCATTGTCACTTTCGGCCATGCCGGCAACGGCAACCTGCATGTCAACATCATGGTGGACAATGGCGACGCCGAGGAAATGCAACGCGCTGGCGCCTGTCGCGCCGCTCTGGCGCGGGCGGTGATCGGCCTCGGTGGCAGCCTTTCCGGCGAGCACGGCATCGGCAGCGAAAAACGCCACTTCGTCCCCCTGGAAGTCGACCCACCCACCCTGGAGCTGATGCGCGGCCTGAAACGCCTGTTCGACCCGCTCGGCCTCCTCAATCCGGGGAAAAAACTCCCGGATTGAGGAGGGGTAAGGTTCAAAGTTCAAGGAAACCCTACAATCCCCTTGCCACTCGCCCCTTGCCCCTTGAAATGACCCTGACCGAACGCCTGGCTCTCTACGAAAAGCTGATGCGGCTGGACAAGCCGATCGGCATCCTGCTGCTTGCCTGGCCCACTTTGTGGGGCTTGTGGTTGTCCGGGGCAGGGGAGCCCGATCCGATGATTTTCTGGATCTTCGCCCTGGGCGTGGTGTTGATGCGTTCCGCCGGTTGCGTGATCAACGACTATGCCGACCGCCATTTCGATGCGCATGTGGCGCGCACGAAGAACCGCCCCCTGGCCGCCGGCCAGGTGGGCGAGCAGGAAGCCTTATGGCTGGCGGGCGGGCTGGCGCTGCTGGCATTCCTGTTGATCCTGCCGCTGTGGAACAAGCTGCTGCTCGGCCTGTCGTTCGCCGCCGTTTTTCTGGCGGCCAGTTATCCCTTCACCAAACGCTTCTTCGCCGTGCCGCAGGCGTATCTGGGCGTGGCCTTCGGCTTCGGCATTCCCATGGCCTATGCCGCGCACCTGGATTTCATTCCGCTTGAGGCCTGGCTGCTGATGCTGGCCAATGTGTTCTGGGCGATGGCCTACGACACCGAGTACGCGATGGTGGACCGCGCGGACGACCTGAAGATTGGCATCAAGACTTCGGCCATCACTTTCGGCAAATATGATGTGATGGCGGTGATGGCCTGTTATGGCCTCACCCTGCTGACCCTGGCCTGGGTGGGTTACCGCCTGCACCTGGGTTGGCCGTTCTCCGCCGGCCTGGCCGCGGCCGCCGGGGTGGCCGCCTATCACTGGACCTTGATCCGCGCGCGTGACCCCGCGCGCTGCTTCAAGGCTTTTTTGCATAACAACTGGTTTGGCGCGGCGGTATTCGCCGGCATCGCCGCCAGTCTCCTCCACTGGTAAGCGAAGGATTGCTCATGACCCTGGAACTCCCTCTCAACGACGAAGAACTGGACGAACTCGACGCCTTTCTTGGCTCCGATGGCGTTTCCGAAGAGGCGATGGACATTTCCACCCTGGACGGTTTCCTCGCCGCCATCGCCCTCAACCCCGAGTTCATCCTGCCCAGCCAATGGCTGCCCTGGGTGTGGGACATGGAAGAAGGCGCCGAAACCCCGGCGTTTGAGGCCGCCGAGCAGGCCAACCGCATCAGCGGCTTGCTTCTGCGCCATTACAACAGCGTGCAGGAGTCGATCAGCGAGGGCCACTTCGCGCCGCTGATGTACACGTTGCAACAGGAAGACGGCAGCGAGTTCTATGACGCCGAAGGCTGGAGCATGGGCTTCATGCTTGGCGTCGAGCTATTCAAGGACATCTGGCTGCCGGTCATCGAGGAACCCTCGGAATGGCTGGCGCCCGTGATTTTGCTGGGCACGGAAGCCGGCTGGGATGAACTCGAAGCAGGCGAGGACCAGATGGACAAGATTCGGGCGGCTTATGAAGCCATTCCGGACATGGTCGCGGCTCTGTTCCAGCACTTCCTGCCGCAACGCGAAGCCGCCGCCCAGGAACGGGTGACCTCCACCCTGCGCCGCGCCGGTGACAAGATCGGCCGCAACGACCCTTGCCCGTGCGGTTCCGGCAAGAAGTTCAAGAAATGCTGCGGCGCCGGGCCGACGCTGCATTGAAGTAGCGCCGGCGTCTCGCCGGCTTGTCAAAACGTCGGCGCTACAACCCCATGACCCCTCCCCAGTTCGAACGCACGGAAATCCTCATCGGCGCCGAGGGGGTGGCCCGCCTGGCGGCTTGCCATGTGTTTGTCGCTGGTCTGGGCGGGGTCGGCTCTTGGTGTGCCGAGGCGCTGGCGCGGGCCGGGGTGGGGCGTCTGACCCTGGTGGACAGGGATACGGTGGCCGTCTCCAACATCAACCGGCAACTGCCGGCACTGCTCTCCACGGTAGGGCGCTCCAAGGCGGAAGTCATGGCCGAGCGCATCCGCGGCATCAACCCGGATTGCCGCCTCGCGGTGCTGAACGATTTCCTCACGCCGGACAATCTCCCCACGCTGCTGCCAGCCGATGTCAACTATGTGGTGGATTGCATCGACTCACTCAACTGCAAGGTCGCGCTGATTGTGGCGGCGCACCGGCGCGGACTGCCGGTCGCCGCCAGCATGGGGGCGGGCAACAAGCTGGATGTGGCGCGGGTGCGGGTGTCCGACATCAGCAAGACCGCGGTCGACCCGCTCGCCCGTCTGGTGCGCAAGCGCCTGAAACGCCAGGGGGTGGAGCAGGGCGTGCTGTGTGTCTGGAGTGATGAGGTTGGCCACCCGCCGCTGCCACCCGAGGCGATGAGCCAGGGCCGCGCGCGCGCGGTGAACGGCACGATCTCCTATCTGCCGCCGCTGTTCGGCTTGATGCTGGCGGGCGCGGTCATCCGGCGCTTGCTGGCTTAACGATCATGGCGGCGTGGCCTGATGAAGCCCCTACCCTTCGCTACCCCGAGGGGGTGCCAGTCAATCTTGGGACGGCGCGGCGACTGGCTTGATGGCCGACTTCGGCCGGAACGCCTTCACCACGTCTTCACGCGTTTCCAGGTAAGGCCCGCCGATCAGGTCGATGCCGTAGGGCACGGCGGCGAATACCCCATCCAGGGTTTCCTTGATCGCCTTGGGCTGGCCCGGCAGATTGAGGATCAGACAACCGCCGCGAACCACGCCGACTTGCCGCGAGAGGAGGGCGGTGGGGACATACTTCAGGCTCACCGCGCGCATTTGTTCACCAAACCCCGGCATGACCTTGTCGGCCACCGCCAGCGTGGCCTCCGGGGTGACGTCGCGCGGCGCCGGGCCGGTGCCGCCGGTGGTGAGCAGCAGGCAACAGCGTGCGGATAAGTCGATCAAGGTCTGTTCGATGACCGCTTGTTCATCCGGGATCAGGCGTTCGACGAAGGTGAGCGGGTTGTGCAGGGCGCCGACCAGCCATGCCTTCAGGGCGGGCAACCCCTTATCTACATAAACGCCGGAACTGGCGCGGTCGCTGATGGAAACGATGCCGATGTGGGCGGGTTGGTACATGCGAGGTTCCTGAGCGTAAAACGGGGGCGCAGATTTACCACGCCACCGCGCCGGCCGCACACTTGGGCACATTCAATTGAGGAATCAAAAATCATGAACAAGCTGGTTTTTCTGTTCACCGTCTGGTCTGGCCTCGCTGCCGCCGCCAGCCTGGAAAGCTTCACGCCGCAGGGTGAACAACTCGAAGTGCGCCAGGCACAGGCGCGTTTTTCCGCGCCGATGGCGGCGTTGGGGCGGAGTGATGCGGCATCGCCGTTTCGCGTGGAGTGTGGCGTGCCCGGCAACGGCCACTGGGAGGACGGGCGCACCTGGGTGTATGACCTGGAGGGCGCGCTGAAAGCCGGTGTGACGTGCCGTTTCATTCCGCGCGCTGATTTGGCAACCCTGGCCGGCGAGCCGGTGGCGAGCGCGCCGGAATATGGCTTCTCCGTCGCCGGGCCGCGCGCGCAGTGGAGCTTGCCGACTGCCGGTGAAGTGGTCGACGAGGATCAGGTTTTCCTCCTGATGCTCAATGGCCAGGCGACGCCGGAAAGCCTGCTGTCTCATGTGCGTTGCGAAATCCAGGGCATCCATGAACAGGTGCCGGTGAAGCGGGTTACCGGAAATGAGCGTGCGCGTCTGCTGGCGCAGCTCAAATCGCGTCTGGATGACATGAACGCCACCTGGGAAGGCTCATCCCCGGACGCCGATCCGCGTCTGGAGGGGGTGCAGTGCGGCCGCACCTTGCCGGCCAATGGCAAATTCGATCTGGTCTGGGGCGCGGGTGTCGCTACCGCTTCCGGGCAGCGCAATCCGGGCGATCAGCGCCTGACTTTCAGCGTGCGCGACCCCTTCGCGGCACACCTGCGTTGCCAGAAGGAAAACGCCAAGGCCGGCTGCATGCCGCTTACCCCGATCCGTCTGGAATTCACCGCGCCGGTGGTGCGCGAGCATCTCGACAAGATCACGCTGAAGGATGCCAAGGGCAAAAACTATGCGCAGGCCGAACAGCCGGCCGCCAGCGACGACCGCGTGGTGTTCCCCGGCCCGTTCCCGGCCAGGGCCGATCTGACCCTGGCGCTGCCCGGCAATTTGGCCGACGACAAGGGCCGCGATCTGGTCAACGTGGCGCGCTTTCCGCTGCATTTCCGGTTGGCCGACACGCCGCCGCTGGTCAAGTTCTCCGGCGATTTCGGCATTGTCGAACGGGTCGCCGGCGGCTTGTTGCCGCTGACCGTGCGCAATCTGGAACCGGGCGCGGGGGGCGGCACAGCGGCCAAGGTGCGCTGGGTGCGGGTGATGGACGATGCCGCCATCCTCGCCTGGCGGGCGCGGGTGAAGAAGATCGACCACCCGGACTACGACCCGCAGCTCGGGCGCACCCCGGAAATGCGCCACGCGCAACTGCTGGGCAACTGGGAGGCGGGTGTGGTGGAGCGCGCCCTGCCCAAGCCCAACGGCGCCCAGGCTTTTGAAGTGGTGGGCGTGCCCCTGGAGCAGCCGGGCTTCTATGTGGTGGAGGCGGAAAGCAAACATCTGGGCAAATCGCTGCTCGGCCAGAACGTGCCCATGTTTGTGCGCACCACCGCGCTGGTCACCAACCTGAGCGTGCATTTCAAATGGGGCGCGGGTGCCTCGCTGGCCTGGGTGACGCGTCTGGATCTGGGTACGCCGGTGGCGGGTGCGCAGATGGCGGTGCGCGACTGCAAGGGCCGTCTCTATGCCCAGGCCACGACCGACCATCAGGGGTTGGCGCTGATTCCGCGCGGCTTGCTTGGTTCTCAAAATGAGCCGCGCAACGCGGAGTGGAATTGCCCCTTGATGGTCAGCGCGCGCGCCGGCGACGACATGAGTTTTGCCTTCTCCGACTGGAATGAAGGCATCGAAACCTGGCGTTTCGGCTTGCCGGAAGCCTGGAACGCGGACAAGCGCCAGGCCCATAGCGTGCTCGACCGGGTGCTGTTTCGGCCCGGCGATACGCTGCACATGAAGCATTTCCTGCGCGACAAACAGGCGTTCGGCCTGTCCTATTCCTCGAAGCCGCCGCGCACCCTGATGATCGAACATGGCGCCAGCAATCAGCGCTGGTTTTTCCCGCTGGCCTGGAAGAACGGCGCGGCTGCCTCCTCCTGGAAAGTGCCGGAAGGCGCCAAACGCGGCGATTACCGCCTGCGCCTGGTGGACAAGGAGATCAAGTCCGGCAGCGACCCGGCCGAATTGCAAAATCTCGATGGCCTGGATTCCGGCGCCTTCAGCGTCGGTGACTTCCGTGTGCCGCTGATGAAAGCCAGCGTCGATTCGGTGCGGCCGGATTTGCTCGCGACTGAGGTGGCGGAATACGACCTCGCGGTGAGTTACCTCAACGGCGGTGGCGCCAAGAACCTGGCGGTGAAACTGCGCGCGCAACTGGAGCCGCGCTTCAATGTCGATTTCGCCCGCTACGCGGACTATGACTTCGCTGAGCGACACGATACGGATCAGGGAAGAGAGGAGGGCGAATCCGTCGCCCTGGCGGCGACCAACCTCAAACTGGATGCCGGTGGTGCTACCCGTGGCAAGGTGGCCGGCATCCCCAGCCTGGCCCTGCCGCACAAGCTGCGTGTGGAACTGGAATATGCCGACCCCAATGGTGAAATCCAGACCGTAAGCACCACCACGCCTTGGTGGCCGGCCAACGTGGTGCTGGGCCTGAAGAAGGGCAACTGGGTGCGCGCCGGCACGCGCCACACACTCACTTTCCAGGCAGTGGACCCACAAGGCCGGCCACTCGCGGGGGTGCCGGTGGAAGTGAAGATGAAACTGCGCCAGACCTTCGGTTACCGCGAACGCCTGGCCGGCGGCTTCTATGGCTATCGCAACGAAACCCGGGAAACCCCGTTGCCCGACACCTGCGAGGGCAAGACCGACGGCAAGGGCCAGTTCAGTTGCAGCGCGCAGACCGAACAGGGTGGCGAGGTGCTGATCGCCGCGACGGCGCGCGACGCCCAGGGGCGCATTGCCAAAACCACGCACAGCCATTGGGTGGCGGGCAAGGACGAATGGGTGTTTGCCCAGGACAACCATGACCGCATCGACCTGATTCCGGAGAAGAAACACTACGAACCCGGCCAGACCGCCCGCTTCCAGGTGCGCATGCCCTACCGTTTGGCCACCGCCCTGGTCACCGTGGAACGCGAGGGCGTGCTCGATGCGCGTGTGGTCACGCTGTCCGGCAAGGCGCCGGTGCTGGATATTCCGGTCAAGGCCGGCTGGGCGCCCAATATCTTCGTTTCCGCCCTGGTGGTGCGCGGCCGTAATGACGACATCAAACCCACCGCCCTGGTCGATCTCGGCCGCCCTGCGTTCAAACTCGGCATCGCCGGCATCGCGGTCGGGCAGCAGGCGCACCAGTTGCATGTGGAGGTTCAGGCCGACCGCGCCAGTTATCAGATCCGCGAAAAGGCCAAGGTGCGGGTCAAGGTGCGTACGCCGGAAGGCAAGGCGCCGCCGGCCGGCACCGAGGTAACGCTGGTCGCCGTCGATGAGGGCCTGCTGGAACTCGCCCCCAACGAAAGCTGGAAACTGCTGGAGGCGATGATGGCCGAGCGCGGTTATGCCGTGCACACCTTCACCGCCCAGATGCAGGTCACCGGCAAACGCCACTACGGCAAGAAGGCCCTGCCGGTGGGCGGTGGCGGCGGCAAACTGCCGACCCGCGAACTGTTCGACACCCTGCTGTTCTGGCGGGACAGCGTGGTGCTGGATGCGAATGGCGAAGCCAGCGTGGAGGTGCCGCTGAACGACAGCCTGACGTCATTCCGCATCGTCGCCGTCGCCGCCTCGGAAACCCGCTTCGGCAGCGGCAAGACCGGCATCCGCGCCAGCCAGGATTTGCAGCTCATTTCCGGCCTGCCACCGGTGCTGCGCGAGGGGGATCGTCTGCAAGCCCATGTCACGGTGCGCAACGGCAGCGAGCGCTGGATGCAGGTCGAGGTGAGCGGTGCAGCCGTCGGTTTGAAGCCCTTGCCGGCGCAAACCGTGCGCCTCGCCGCCGGGGAAAGCCGGGAGATCGGTTGGAACTTCGTCGCCCCCGACCAGGTGGCCACGCTGGAGTGGACGTTCACCGCCGTTGAAGTCGGCGGCCAGGGCCGCGATGCCCTCAAGGCGAAGCAGGCGGTGCGCGATGCCGTGCCGGTGCATGTGCAGTCCTCCACCCTGTATCGCCTGGAAAACAAGCTGGTGGTCAACAAACTCGAATTGCCGGTCGCCGCCCCCGCCGAGGCGCTCCCCGGCAGCGGTGAACTGCGCGCCACCCTGGCCGCCAGCCTGCTTGACGGCCAGACCCAACTGCGCACCTACATGCGCGGCTACCCTTATGCCTGCCTGGAACAGAAGGCCTCGAAAGCCATCGCCACCCGCGACCCCCTCGCCTGGCAGGCGCTGCTGGCCAACCTGCCCACTTATCAGGCCGGGAATGGCTTGCTCAACTTCTTCCCCGAGAATGGACAAATCGGTAAGGAGGGCAGTGTGGCGCTCACCGCTTATGTGCTGTCCATCGCCCATGAAGCCGGCTGGAATCTGCCGCTGGACAGCAAGACGCGCATGGAAAACGCCCTCGCGGATTTCGTTGCCGGCAAGCTGGGGACGCGGCGGGGTGTTTGGGAAGTTCTGAACGCCGGCCCGGTGCAGCGTCTCGCCGCCCTGGAAGCCCTGTCGCGTGCCGGTCGCGCCACCCCGGCGCTGATTTCAACCATCAAGCCGGAACCCCGGCTCTGGGCCAGTTCAGCGGTGATCGACTGGATTGGCGTTCTCAAGCGCGTTCCCGGCCTGGCGCGTCGTGATGAGTGGCTGAAAGAGGCCCACGCCGCCCTGGAGAGCCGCTTTACTTACAGCGGCCGCCGCCTCAACTTCAACAGCGAAGCGCGCGATGGCCTCTGGTGGATGCTGGCTTCCGCCGACAGCAACGCCCTGCGCGCGCTGCTTGCGCTGGTTGATGAGCCGGCCTGGAAGGAACGCCTGCCCAAACTCGCCGCCGGCGTGCTGGCGCGGCAACAGGAGGGGCGCTGGAATACCACTACCGCCAACGCCTGGGGCACGCTGGCGCTGGAACGCTACCAGCAGCGCTTCGAGGCGGTGAAACCGGCGGGAAAAAGCACCGTGGTCCTGGGCAAGGAAGGTCGCCTGATCGACTGGACTGCCTTCCCCAAGGGCGCCACCGCCTTCCTGCCGCTGGCCGCTGGCCTTGCCACCCCCACCACCACCCTGCACATCAAGCATGAAGGCCAGGGCGAGCCCTATGTCAGCGTCACCACCCTGGCCGCCGTGCCGCTGCGTGAGCCGGTATCACGCGGCTACCGCGTCAGCCGCGAACTGCTGGCGATCGACCAGAAAACCCCCGGCAAATGGAGCCGGGGCGATGTCCTGCGTGTGCGCCTATCCATCGACGCGCGCGACGACATGGGCTGGGTGGTGGTGGAAGACCCGGTTCCCGCCGGCGCCAGCATTCTTACCAGTAGCGGCAAACGTGGCTCTTCGGTATTGACACAAAACGAGGGTGGCAACCTCGGTGGAACGGCCTGGCCCACTTGGCAGGAACGCCTGTTCGACCACTACCGCGCCTACTACGAATGGCTGCCGCGCGGCCGGCACACGGCGGAATACACGCTGCGCCTGAACAACGATGGTGTTTACAACCTGCCGCCGACTCGGGTGGAGGCGATGTACGCGCCGGAGTTGTACGGCGAGGTGCCGAACGGGGTGTTCGAGATCGGGCGGTAGAAGCGGTGTGGCTCTAACACGCTCGGCGTCAGCGTGCTGGATCTGCTTACCCCATTGGCCTCCTTGGTAGGGCAGGGGGGCTTCCGGTATCATTCGCCATCCTTGTATCCGCCTATTCCATGACTCGTTACATCTTCGTTACCGGCGGCGTGGTGTCCTCCCTGGGCAAAGGCATCGCCGCCGCGTCGCTGGGCGCCATCCTCGAATCGCGTGGCCTTTCGGTCACCCACCTCAAACTTGACCCCTACATCAACGTCGATCCGGGCACCATGAGCCCGTTTCAGCATGGCGAGGTGTTTGTCACCGAAGACGGCGCCGAGACCGATCTCGATCTGGGCCATTACGAGCGCTTCACCCGCGCCAAGATGGGCCGCCGCAACAACTTCACCACCGGCCAGATCTACGAATCGGTGATCAAGAAGGAGCGGCGCGGCGAGTATCTGGGCCGCACCGTGCAGGTCATCCCGCACATCACCGACGAGATCAAGGCCTACATCAAGCGCGGCGCCGAGGGCGCCGAGGTGGCCATCATCGAGGTCGGCGGCACGGTGGGCGACATCGAATCGCTGCCGTTCCTGGAGGCCATCCGCCAGATGGGCATCGAGGAAGGCAAGACCGGCACCTGCTTCATCCACCTCACCCTGCTCCCCTACATTCACGCTGCCGGCGAGCTGAAGACCAAGCCGACCCAGCATTCGGTGAAGGAATTGCGTGAAATCGGCATCCAGCCGGACATCCTGTTGTGCCGCGCCGACCGCTCCATTCCCGCGGAAGAGCGGCGCAAGATCGCGCTGTTCTGCAACGTCATGCCGGAAGCGGTGATCGAGGCGCTGGACGCCTCTTCCATCTACAAGATTCCCGGCATGTTGCACGACCAGATGCTCGATGAGATTGTCTGCCACAAGCTCGGCATCCTGGCGCGCGCGGCCGATCTTTCGGTGTGGAACAAGCTGGTGCATGGCCTTGAGCACCCCGAGCATGAGGTGGATGTCGCTTTCGTCGGCAAGTATGTGGACCTGACCGAGTCGTACAAGTCGCTCTCCGAGGCGCTGATCCACGCCGGCATCCACACTCGCAGCCAGGTCAACATCCATTACATCGACTCCGAAGCGCTGGAGCGTGACGGTTGCGGCGCCCTGGCGCAGATGGATGCCATTCTGGTTCCCGGCGGCTTTGGCAAGCGCGGTACCGAGGGCAAAATCTGCGCGATCCGCTATGCGCGTGAGCACCAGGTGCCCTACCTGGGCATCTGCCTGGGGATGCAACTGGCGGTGGTCGAATATGCCCGCGATGTGGCCGGTATGCAGGGCGCCCATTCCAGCGAATTCGAGCCGGATACGCCCTATCCCGTCATCGGCCTGATCACCGAATGGCAGACCGCCGACGGCCATTTCGAGCAGCGCAACGCGCAGTCCGACCTCGGCGGTTCCATGCGCCTGGGCGGCCAGACCTGCCATTTGGAGGCGGGTTCGCTGGCGCGTGAAATTTATGGCAAAGACCAGATTGTCGAGCGCCACCGCCACCGCTACGAAGTCAACAACGCGCTGCGCGGCAAGCTGGAAGACGCCGGCCTCAGGGTATCCGGCCGCGCGCCAGGCACCGACTTGTGCGAAATGGTGGAACTGCCGCGCGAGGTGCATCCCTGGTTTGTCGGCTGCCAGTTTCATCCGGAGTTCACTTCCAACCCGCGCGACGGGCATCCGTTGTTCACGGCGTTCGTGGAAGCGGCCTTGCTCCAGGCAAGCAAGGAGGCGTGAACCCATGAAACTCTGCGGCTTCGAAGTCGGACTCGACCACCCATTGTTCCTGATCGCGGGTCCCTGCGTGATCGAGTCGGAACAGATGGCGCTGGATACCGCGGGCAGACTGAAGGAAATCTGCGCCGAGGTCGGCATCAACTTCATTTACAAATCGTCCTTCGACAAGGCCAACCGCTCCTCCGGCAAGTCGTTCCGGGGGCTGGGGATGGACGAAGGCTTGCGCATCCTGTCCGAAGTCAAGCGGCAACTGGGCCTGCCAGTCATCACCGACATTCACACCGAAGCGGAAATCGCGCCGGTGGCGGCGGTGGTGGATGTCCTGCAAACCCCGGCTTTCCTCTGTCGGCAGACCGATTTCATCCAGGCCTGCGCCGCCTCCGGCCGCCCGGTCAATATCAAGAAAGGCCAGTTCCTCGCACCCGGCGACATGAAGAATGTGGTCGCCAAGGCGAAGGATGCCAACGGTGGGGCCGACACCATCATGGTCTGCGAACGCGGCGTCTCCTTTGGTTACAACACCCTGATTTCCGATATGCGTGGACTGGCCATCATGCGCGACACCGGTTGCCCGGTGGTTTTCGACGCCACCCACTCGGTGCAACAACCGGGTGGGCAGGGCGACCGTTCCGGCGGCCAGCGCGAGTTTGTGCCGGTGCTGGCGCGGGCTGCGGTGGCGGTCGGGGTTGCCGGCCTGTTCGCGGAAACCCATCCGGACCCGGCCCGCGCGCTATCCGACGGCCCCAATGCCTGGCCGCTGCACTTGATGAAAGAATTGCTGCATACCCTCAAGGACATCGACGCCTTGGTGAAGCAACAGGGCTTTATCGAGGCCCGTGTGTAACTGGCGGATAACCGCCGCCGTATTGAGATAAGAGGAAATAAATTGAGCGCTATCGTTGATGTGATCGCCCGCGAAATCCTGGATTCCCGCGGCAACCCGACCGTCGAAGCCGATGTGCTTCTCGAATCCGGCGTGCTGGGACGCGCCGCCGTTCCCTCCGGCGCGTCCACTGGCAGCCGTGAAGCCATCGAACTGCGCGATGGCGATAAGTCGCGCTATATGGGCAAGGGGGTGTTGAACGCCGTCGAAAATGTGAATACCGAAATCGCCGAGGCCATCCTGGGTCTGGATGTGGAAGAGCAACATCTGATCGACACCACCCTGATCGACCTCGACGGCACCGAGAACAAAGCCCGCCTGGGCGCAAACGCCCTGCTGGCGGTGTCGCTGGCCTGCGCTCGCGCCGCCGCCGAGGACGCTGGCCTGCCGTTGTACCGTTACCTGGGCGGTGCCGGACCGATGCACCTGCCGGTGCCCCAGATGAACATCGTCAATGGCGGGGCACATGCCAACAATAATGTGGACATTCAGGAATTCATGATCATTCCGGCGGGCGCAAAGAGTTTCCGCGAAGCCCTGCGTTGCAGTGCCGAGGTGTTCCACACCCTCAAGAAAATCCTCGACAAAGCCGGCCACCCCACCACGGTTGGCGATGAAGGCGGCTTCGCGCCAAACTTCAAGTCCAATGAGGAAGCTTTGAAGTTCATCGTGGAAGCCATCTCCGATGCTGGCTACACGCCCGGCTCCGACGTCCTGATCGGCCTCGACTGTGCGGCTTCCGAGTTCTATAAGGACGGTCGCTACATGCTGGAATCCGAGGGTTTGCAGCTCACCTCCGCCGAGTTCGTTGACTACTTGTCCACCTGGGTCGACAAATACCCGATCATCAGCATCGAAGACGGCATGGCGGAAAATGATTGGGAGGGCTGGGAACTGATGACCCGGCGCATGGGCAAGTCCATCCAGATTGTTGGTGATGATGTCTTCGTCACCAACCCGAAGATTCTGCGTGAGGGCATCGCCCGCGGGGTGGCCAACTCCATCCTGATCAAACTCAACCAGATTGGCACGCTGTCGGAAACTTTCGACGCCATCGAAACCGCCAAGCGCGCCGGCTATACCTCGGTGATTTCGCACCGCTCCGGGGAGACCGAAGACGCTTTCATCGCCGACCTGGCGGTGGCCAGCAACGTGCTCCAGATGAAGTCCGGCTCTCTCTCTCGCTCCGATCGCATGGCCAAGTACAACCAGCTTCTGCGGATCGAGGAAGAACTCGCCGAGCTGGCGCGTTTCCCCGGGAAAGAAGCTTTCTACCAACTGAGATGAGATGCGTGGGCTGTCCTGGGCGCTGGCGGTGCTGATCCTGCTGCTGCAATACCCGCTCTGGCTGGGCAAGGGGAGTTGGCCGCGGGTGTGGGAACTGGAGCGGGAGGTCAATGCCCAGAAGACCGCCAACCTGGCATTGGAGGCGCGCAATGTGCAACTGGCGGCGGAGGCGCAGGATTTGCATGGCGGTTATGATGCCCTGGAAGGCCGCGCCCGTTTCGAACTTGGCATGGTGCGCGGCGACGAAGTTTTCATTCATGTAATCGAGACTGAAGCCGGCAAGCCGTCTGGCGGAAAAGGGGGTGTTCCGCCCCGCGAGGAGAGCAAAAGAAAATGATGACTACGCTCCAGATCGTATTGGCCATCGTCGGCGTCGGCATGATTGCCGCCATCGTCATCTACAACCTGGTGCAGGAACGGCGCTTCCGCAAAGAGGCGGATCGCCTGTTCTCGCACAAACGCGATGACATCATGCTGGGCGAGGCCGTTCGCACCGACCCCAGCCGCCGCCAGGGCGAAACCCGCATTCAGTTGACGGGCCAGGAAGCCTCCTCGCCGGAGGCCCGACAGGCCGTCGAAGATGCGGATGCGCCCTTGCTGATGGGACACCGGGATGTGGATTTCTCCTTCCCCGATTCCTTTGAGCCAAAGCCGAAACACCGTGGCGAGGAAGCATCGCTCCCCGCGCCTCTGGGCGATCTGCCGCCACGGCCGACGCAGCCTTCCCCGGAAGCGCGCGCGGCGAAGCTCGAATCACCGCGTGCCCCCGAAGTCGTGAAGCCGGTGCTGGAAGCAGCGCCGCCCGAGGATGAATTCGGCACCCTGCCGCCGCTCACCGCTGACTTCCCCATCCCCACCGCGCTGGCCCAGGTGGCCAGTGGCCTGGATGGTGAGACCGAGTTTATCGCCCGCCTCAAGTTTGCCTCCCCGGCGTTCACCTCCTACGCCGGACTGTTGGGCAGCCTGCGCCGGATCGGCAAACCGGTGCGGGCATTCGGCCTGCGTGCCGACGCTGTCTGGGAAGTGCTTACCGGCAACCCGCGCAATGCCTACAGCCAGATGGAACTGGGGCTGCAACTGGCGGACCGTGGCGGTGCCGTGGCCCAGGACCAACTCGACACCTTCTGCCGCACGCTCTATACCTTCGCCGCCGATAGCGGGGGTGCGGTGTTCTGCCCGGACAAGGAAGAAGCCCTGGCGCGGGCACGCGAACTCGACCTGTTCTGCATGGATGTCGATGTCCTGATGGGCGTGAACGTGGTTGCCGCCGACACCCACCCTTTCACCAGTGAAGCCATCCACACCCAGGCCAGCGCCGCCGGTCTCACCCTGGAGCGCGATGGCGTCTACCACGCGCGCGACGCGGGGGGGTACAGCCTGTTCTCCCTGGCCAACCAGGAAGAGACCCCCTTCCCGCTGGATGGGCGCGGCGTCACTACGCAGGGGGTGACCCTGTTGTTCGACGTGCCGCGAGTGGCGGATGGGGCCAACGTGTTCGACCGCATGACCGAGTTCGGCTTCAGCCTGGCCGATCGTTTGTCCGGCCGCCTGGTGGACGACAACGGCAGGGCCGTCAGCAACGATAGTCTGAGCCGTGATCGCGCCCGCCTGGTGGAGTTCTATGCACGCATGGAAAAACGTGGCATTCCGGCCGGTGGCGAGCGCGCGCTCAGGCTGTTTGCGTGATCGGAGAGGAGTGAGGGGTGAGCGGTGAGGCGGATCGGCGCGTGGGTGAACTGCGCCGCCTGATCGAGGACGCCAACTACCGCTATTACGTCCTCGACGATCCTACTGTTCCGGACGCCGAGTACGACCGCTGGCTGCGCGAACTGCAAGCCCTGGAAGCCGCGCATCCCGAGTGGCTCACCCCCGATTCCCCGACACAGCGGGTGGGTGCCGGGCCGCTCAAGGATTTTTCCCAGGTCGCCCACGACGTTCCCATGCTGTCTCTCAACAACGCCTTTTCCGAAGGCGAAGTGGTGGCCTTCGACCGGCGTGTGCGAGAAGGGCTGGAGCGGGAGGGGCAGGTCGATTATGCGGTGGAACCCAAGTTCGACGGCCTGGCCATCACCCTGCGCTACGAACACGGCGTCTTCGTGCGCGGCGCCACCCGCGGCGACGGCTACACCGGCGAGGATGTCAGCGCCAATCTGCGCACCATCCACGCCATTCCCATGCGCCTGGAAACCCCCCATCCACCCGCCCTGCTGGAAGTGCGCGGTGAGGTGCTGATGCTGCTGCGCGATTTCGACAAGCTGAACCAGGACGCGCGCAACCAGGGCGAAAAGCTTTTCGTTAACCCGCGCAATGCCGCCGCCGGCAGCTTGCGCCAGCTCGATCCGCGCATCACCGCGAAGCGCCGCTTGCATTTTTTCGCCTACGGCATCGGGGGCGTCGTGGGCGTGGAACTTCCCCCGACGCACAGTGCCGTCATGGACTGGCTGGCCGCGCTGCGCCTGCCGGTGGCTAAAGAGCGCCGGGTGGTGTCCGGGGTGAACGGCTTGATGGGGTATTTCAGCGAACTCGGCGAGCAGCGCGCCAGCCTGCCTTTCGCTATCGACGGCGCCGTCTACAAGGTCAACCGCTTGGCTGATCAGGAGAAACTCGGCTTCGTCGCGCGCGCGCCGCGCTTCGCCATCGCCCACAAATACCCGGCGCAGGAAGAACTCACCGTGGTGGAGGCCATCGACGTACAGGTCGGCCGCACCGGCGTGCTGACCCCGGTGGCGCGCCTCAAACCGGTGTTCGTCGGTGGCGTCACCGTCACCAATGCCACCCTGCACAACGAGGACGAAGTCCGGCGCAAGGATGTGCGGGTGGGCGATACCGTGATCGTGCGCCGAGCGGGTGATGTGATTCCGGAAGTGGTCGGGATACTGCCTCGCGATCCACAAAAACCCCTGCCCAGCCCCTTCGCCATGCCCACCTCCTGCCCCGAGTGCGGTGCCCCCGTGCTGCGCCTGGAGGGCGAATCCGCTGCCCGTTGCACGAACGGCCTGGCTTGCCCCGCACAGCGCAAGCAGGCCCTCCTCCACTTCGCCGCGCGTCGGGCGATGGATATTGAGGGTTTGGGCGACAAGCTGGTGGATCAACTGGTGGATCATGGGCAGGTAGCCACCCCCGCCGACCTCTATTCGCTCAACATCGAACAGATCGCCGGCCTGGAGCGCATGGCGCAAAAGTCGGCGGAAAATTTGCTGGCAGGCATCAAAGCCAGTCGCCACCGCCCCCTGGCGCGCTTCATCTTTGCTCTCGGGATACGCCAGGTGGGCGAGCAGACCGCCCGTGACCTGGCGCGCCATTTCGGCAATCTGGGTGCGCTCATGGCGGCTGACAGGGAGGCGCTGCTACAAGTGCCGGACGTCGGCCCGGTGGTGGCCGCCTCCATCACCGCCTTCTTCCGGGAAAGCCACAACCAGGCGGTGATCGAAGCGCTGCGCTTGGCACAGGCCTGGGTCGATGGCGAGGCGCTGCCAGTGTCACCGGGACGTTTCGCCGGCTTGACCTTCGTGCTCACGGGCACCTTGCCCAACCTCACCCGTGATCAGGCGAAGGCGCGCATCGAGGCGGAGGGCGGCAAGGTGGCCGGCAGCGTCTCCGGCAAGACCGATTTTGTCGTCGCCGGCGCGGACCCCGGTTCCAAACTGGCAAAGGCGGCGCAATTGAACATTAGAATCCTGGATGAGACCGCATTTTCGCAACTGTTTGATCAGGGAGAGAGACCGACATGAAACGCATCACCAAAGCCGTATTCCCCGCCGCCGGCATGGGCACCCGCTTTCTTCCCGCCACCAAGGCCAATCCCAAGGAAATGCTGCCGATCGTCGACAAGCCCCTGATTCAATATGCGGCGGAGGAGGCGGTGGCGGCGGGTATCACCGATCTGATCTTCATCATCGGCCGCACCAAACGCGCCATTGCCGACCACTTCGACAAGGCCTACGAACTGGAAGTCGAGCTGGAAACCAAGGGCAAGCTCAAGGCGCTGGAAGACCTGCGCGGAATGCTGCCGGTCAACGTCAACTACATCTACATCCGCCAGGCCGAGGCGCTGGGCCTGGGGCACGCCGTGCTGTGCGCGCAGCCGGCGGTGAACGACGAACCTTTTGCTGTGCTGCTGGCTGACGATCTGATCGAGGGTGAACCGGGTGTGACCAAACAGATGTGCGACCTCTACAACTACTACCAGTGCTCCCTGGTGGGGGTGCAAAACGTCGCGCCGGATGAGACCAGCGCCTACGGCATCGTCGCCGCCGAGCCGATGGCCGAGCGTCTCTCGCGCATCACCCAGATCGTCGAGAAGCCCGCCCCGGAGGCCGCGCCTTCCACCCTCGGTGTGGTGGGGCGCTATGTGCTCACCCCGCGCATCTTCCATCATCTACGCCATATCGAACGCGGCGCCGGCGGCGAGTTGCAACTTACCGACGCCATCGCCGCGCTGCTCAAGGAACAACAGGTGCTGGCCTACGAGTTCACGGGAAAACGCTACGACTGCGGCAGTAAGCTGGGCTACCTGGAAGCCACGGTGGAATACGCGCTCAAGCACCCGGAAGTCAGCGACGAATTCCAGGCCTATCTGGAAAAACGGTTCTGCGTGCCGTGCCGATCTGCGTAAAGCCGGCTGCCAGCCGGCGCTGCATGGAGGCTACCCGCTCATGATTTTTGCCAATCATGCTGCGAGATGAAGATGAGCCGTCACTTTGTCTCTTTTTTGCTGTTGCTTTGCTCGCTCTGGGCATGGGCGAACAGCCCGGCGCTTGCCCGCGAGCATCGCGCCACCCATCTGGGTAATCCGGCGACACGCTTCGCCGCGCCCCTGAAGACGCCGGATGACCTGCGCCGGATGCTGCTTTCAGAGGCATTGCGGGCAGATGTCGCAATGATTTTGCGGCAGAGCGATTACCTGGGAGACCTCCAGGATTTCCGCGACGCGGTGGCTAAAGCCACGATCCACGAGTTGTTTATCCCCCCGGGTACGCTGCTTCCGTCCATGTCCACGCGCTTGCAGGGGCGGCCGGTGCTCCTGCGGCAGGTACGTTGGGCCGGGGCCAAGCCGATCGCGGCCTATGAATTCACCTTCGATTCGAAAGGGCGGCGTTACCGAGTCGTCACCCCCAAGCCCTGTAGCAACTTTTGGGTTGAAGAAGTTTTGCCGCGTCCCGCCCCCATTTTGTCGCTGGCCTGCGAGGCGCCCGCGGAGCAGCCCTTGCCGCGGTCTGTTTCGCTGTGCCATCACCTTCGCAATAGTGGCAATGCCACGGCGGCCAAGGCCACGCTGTCCTTGCCTATTCCCGCCGGCGCCTCGCTGGTGAGCACGACGGGGACGGCGGAAGTGGCCGCCGATCGCATTACCTGGAGCGTGTCGGATCTGGCACCCGGCGGCAGCCAGGCGCTGTGCGCCACTTTCGTCGCGGCAGAACCCGGCACTTTGTCATTCGCGAGTGTGGCCGTCGGGGAGCGCGCCGCCGAGGTACAAAGCCAATGCACGACCCGCATCTATGGCATCCCGGCCGTCTTGCTGGAAGTGGTCGATCTGGCTGACCCCGTTCTCGTCGGCAAAGAGGTGGTCTACACCATCCGGGTGCTCAATCAGGGGTCGGAGCCGCTCAGCAACATCAGGATTGCGGGCGTGCTGGAAGACAGCCAGGCTTATCTGTCCAGCAGCGGCATGACCGCGATGGCAGTGGCCGATGCGAGGATCACGGCAGAGCCGCTGCCCCGCCTGAACCCGAAGGAAGAAGCGACATGGCGTGTGGTCATCAAGGCGCTCAAGGCGGCCGATGTGCGCTTTGCCGTGGATTTGCGGGTGGATCAGTTCTCGCGGCCGGTCATGGAAACCGAGGCGACCTTGCAGTATTAAAAACTGTTAACGGAGCCGCAGCCCGCTATCTGGGCTTGTGAAAAATCTGCCCCTCGTGGAAGCCATAAACCCCCGCTTTGCGGTCGGCGTAATAGCGTTCCAGCGTGTGCTGGATGGTGCGGAAGGCCATCTCTGCCCAGGGAATTTCGGATTCGCTGAATAGCCGCGCTTCCAAGCTTTCCTCGCCGTGTTCGAAATCCAGATGCAGCAACCTGGCGCGGAACACCAGGTAGACCTGATTGATGTCCGGCAGGCTGATCATGGAATACAGGGCGAGCATATCTACCCGCGCGCCGGCCTCTTCCAGGGTCTCGCGCGCGGCGCCCTCCGCCGTGGTCTCGCCGTTTTCCATGAAGCCGGCGGGCAGGGTCCATAGGCCGTGTCTGGGCTCGATGGCGCGCCGACATAAAAGAATCTTGTCTTCCCATTCCGGAATGCAGCCCACCACCAGCTTCGGGTTCTGGTAGTGGATGGCGCCGCAACTTGGGCAGACATGGCGCGGGCGGTTGTCGCCGGCGGGGATTTCGATACGCAACGCGGCACCGCACTGGGAGCAGAATTTCATGGAGGGCAGGTTCATAGAAAGCGCATGGAGAGGTCGATGGCGCGCAGGTTTTTGGTGAGGCCGCCGATGGAAATGCGCTCCACCCCGGTTTCGGCGATGGCGCGCACGTTTTTCAGCACGATGCCGCCGGAGGCTTCAAGTTGCGCCCGCCCGGCGGTTTGCTGAACGGCGGTACGCATCCCGGCCAGGTCGAAATTGTCGAGCAGGATCAAGGTTGCGCCAGCGGCCAGGGCCGCGTCCAGTTGTGCCAGGGATTCCACCTCGATCTGCACGCTGACTTTGCCGGAAGCCAGCGCGAACGCCGCCACCAGCGCGGCCCGCACTCCCCCCGCCGCCGCGATGTGGTTTTCCTTGATCAATATTCCGTCATACAAGCCGATGCGCTGGTTCTCGCCGCCGCCGCACTTCACCGCGTATTTCAGCGCCAGGCGCAGACCGGGCAGGGTCTTGCGGGTGTCGTAGATGCGCGCGTGGGTGCCGGCGATGGCATCGACATAGCGCCGCGTCTCGCTCGCCACGCCGGACAGGGTTTGCAGAAAGTTCAATGCGGGGCGTTCGGCGGTCAGCAGCGCCCGCGCCGGGCCGACGATTTCGCACAGGGTTTGTCCAGCCACGATGCGCTCGCCATCGCGTGCTTGCCAGGTGATACGAATCGCGGGATCGAGCGCCGCGAAACAGGCCTCGAACCAGGCCATTCCGCACAGCACGCCATCCTCGCGGGTGATGACACGGGCCTTGGCCTGATCCGCGGCGGGGATGAGGCGGGCGGTGAGATCCCCCGTGCCCACATCTTCTTCGAGCGCGGCGCGGACGTTGGCGGCGATGGCGTGTTGCAGGGAGGGGATCATGGTGTAGGTGAGTGAAGTGAACGGCGCGTAGCCGAAAATCGCGCCAAAACAACACCGCCGCCCGAGGCGGGTCGCCTTGCCCGGTTGCTGGCCAGTTGGATTGTAGGGAGGCGGGACGCGGCTGTCATATCTCCCGCAGCCAGCAAACAGCCATGCATGTGAAAGAAATTCCGCCAGCGGGAGTCAATTCCAATAGAGGTATGAGTCTGAGCTTCCGGTTTTGACCTTCGAATTTCGAATCAAAACGGCTGGCGCCTGTGGGGCTTGTGGA
>PFJX01000038.1 GCA_002784045.1 Hydrogenophilales bacterium CG_4_10_14_3_um_filter_63_21 | reverse complement strand
ATGCGCGTGGCGTGGCGGTCGGCTTGGTCGGTCATGAGGTCTCCTTGCTTGTCGGCCACGAGATCAGGCTTTGCGAGCGGCAGATTTTCCACCCATCAGACTCTGTGCTGCGACCTGTAAGGCTGCCGCAACAAGCAAATACATGAGCATGACGCTTAAAAAACGCGGTGCGTAATCTACCCAGGTTTGAGCAAATTCTGCCCAGTTTGGCGCGGCTATCCGCCCGCCAAACCAGTAAAACGAGCCGTTGGAAATGGCAAAAGCCACTAACCCGGCCCCTACGCCAAACTTGGCCAGTGCAACAAGCCCCGACCAGGCTAACAGTGCATGGTGACGCAAGGCGCGACCGCCCAACCATAACGCGCCGTGGGCAAGTTGCAAGGCGGCGTAGGCTGGGGTGAGGCAGTAGTTCGATACACCGAGCCAGCCAATGGCGATGGCATCAATCGCCACGGCTTGCAACAGCAAGGTTGGAAGCCATGCGGGGGGCAGGTAAAACCCGGCAATGAAGAAAATGGCCCAGGAAGCGTCGGGCAAATGCAGCGCATCGCCAAAGTGATGAAAGCGTGTAGCCAACATGAAGGCCATAAGGCTCAAGCCAATGAGCGTTTGCGTGCGGGGGGAGCCGTTGGAGCAGGTGTTCATGGGAGTCTCCTGAAAGTGCCGGAAATGTGGGCGGTGAGTAGCGCACCCTACGGGAGCCTGTGTAGGGTGCGCCGTGCGCGCCATTGAGCCGCAACGGGTTATTTGCCGGGTTGATAACGCAAGGTCAGATACAGGCCGCGCCCCGGCTGGTTGTAGCCGGCGGCGGTTTCGTAGGCCTTGTCGAACAGGTTTTCCAGTTTGGCCTGGAGCTGCCAGTCTTTGCTTAACCGCGTTTCCGCGCGCAAATCCACCAGGCCGTAGCCATCCAGCTTGGTGGTGTTGGCGAGGTTGTCGTAGCGCCGCCCCTCGGCGCGGAGGGTTCCACCGATTCGCCAGGCGCCGAATGCCCGGTCGAGGTCGAGGCGCGCGCTTTGCTCGGCGCGACGATTGAGCAGCTTGCCATTGTTGCTGCCGCTGCTCTGCTCCGGGTTCTGCAAGGTGAGGTCCAAGCGCGTGTCCCAGTCGCCCAAACGCAGCGACGTGGCGGCTTCCAGGCCACGCAAGCGCGCGCTGTCGATGTTCGCCGGGTTGAAGGCTGTGTCGAAGCCGATCAGGTCGGTAATGTGCATTTCAAAGACATTGACCGACCAATGCCCCGCCGCGAATTTGCCGGACAGGCCCGCGTCCAGGCTGCGTGATTTTTCCGGCATCAGATTGGGATTACCGAAGCCGGGCCAATACAACTGGTTGAAGGAGGGCGCCTTGAAGGCCGTGCCGTAGCTCAGTGTCGCTCGCAGGTCGCCGCCCAGGGCATGGCCCCATGCGAGATTTCCCGTGGTGTTGCCACCGAACTGGCTGTTGTCGTCGCGGCGCAGGGCAAGCTGGATATCGTTGCCCGCCACGCGGCCTTGGTACTGGGCGAAGAGGCCCGTGTTATCGCGCTGCGTGATGGCGTAGGCCGTCGTGCTATTGACCTTGTCTTCCAGTCGGTCCACTCCCAGGGTGAGAAGATGGTCGGCCGCCAACGCCAGGTCGTTCTGCCAGGCGTAAGAATTGCGAGTGGTATTGAAGACGCCTGTCGAGACCCCGTTCAGAAAACTTTCCGACTCGTCGCGCCCCTGTCCGGCGGAAAGCTTGAGGCTCCACCGGCCGTTGACGCGATGTTTGAGGTTGGCGCCCAGCACTTGTTGTACTGAATCGCCCTGATTCTGGAAAGTGCCGTCGTAGTCCACCTTGCCTTCCGCACGCAGGAAATGCACATCCAGTTCGCTGCCGGGTTGGAAGCGATAACCGCCGCGCAGATTCAGCGCGGTATTGCGGTAGCCGTCTTTATCCGGTTCGACGGTAAAGCAGGCGGCAGTCAGCGAGCCTTTGCAGGCATTGAAGCCATCGGTGATGAAATGGCTCACACCGAGGTTGAACCAGGCGTTATTCCCGCCGCCGGCCAGATTGGCCGTCGCCTGCCGGGTGTTGTAACTGCCGAGCATGGCGCTGGCGGAGGGGGTCAATTCGCCGCCGCCCTTGCGGGTGAAAATCTGGATGACGCCGCCGATGGCTTCGGAACCATAGAGGCTGGAGAGCGGGCCGCGTACGATCTCGATGCGTTCGATCTGGTTGAGCGGGTAGTCCTGGAATGAGGCGGTGCCCAGCGTGGCGGAGCCTACTTTGACGCCGTCGATCAACACCAATACGTGATCGGCATTGGTGCCGCGGAGGAACACGGAAGTGGCTTTGCCGGCGCCGCCGTTGTTGGAAAGGGTGATACCGGCCTGGCCCGCCAAAATTTCCGGTACGGAAGTGGCTTGGCTACGCTCGATTTCCTGGCGGGTAATGACGGTGGTGGCCGTCAGTGTCTCGTCGATGCTGCGTTCCGTGCGCGTGGCGGTCACCACGATTTCATCAAGAGTAGGAATTTCCGCAGCCTGGACAGGCAGGGTGAACAGGCCGGCAATGAGTGCGGCCAATGGGGTGCGTTGCATGGTGAGTTCCTTTTTCGTTCCCGGCGTCCCCGCAGGGAAAAACAAAAAACGCGGGCCGAAAAAGGCGTTTGGGATGGGGAAGCCGTGCTCCCTCACCCCGGCCCATTCCTGGATGGAATGGGGGGGGGAAGTGCTGCCCTCCGCAGCCCGCGTATACCTGCTTCGGGCCGGTCTCCGGGCTCACGCTTAGGGTTTTGCAACCCGGGTGGTTCGCCTTCCCGTCCAGGGGACAGTGGCATGGTGAACGACCGTTCAGCGCTTACCGTTGCGGGGGCAGCACAGGCTTTGAAGAGGAACTTCGTACCTGTTTCCCGTTTCACACCTTTGAGGGGCACGCCGGAGTCGTTGCCGCTTTAGCGGCTTGCGAATCCGGCGTGCCCCTCGCGGGTACACCAGAAGCGGGCGGCAGTGTAGTGGAGGGGGGAGGGGGCGGCTATCCCCCTATGGGGGTAGAGGTTAGTCGCGTTTGTAGAGGCCGCCGGACTTCAAGTTGCGCTGGATCTCCGGCAGCTTGGCCGCGCCTTCCACGGTGCAGAAGTAGTGGTAGAAGAGCTCGCGGCGGAAGTCGTTGAGGTTGCGGGCCTGGATCGGCTCCCATTTGGCGTAGCGGTTGCGCGACCACACGCCGGCGCCCTTTTTATCGCCGCGGCCGAAGGCATAGAGCTTGTGTTCGCCGCTCGTGCAACGCATGCCTTCGAAGCTGATGGTCTCGGCGCCGGAGGGGCTTTTCACCACCATGCTGTAGCGCACCACGCCGTCCTTGCCGGCGCTGGCTGAAAGGTAATCGACGAAGAACTGGTTGCCGGAGCGGGCGCCGAGGGGGATGGGGATAAAGTTTTCCGGCTTGGGCCAGGGGGGAAGCTGGTGTTGCACTTCCTCCCATTTGGCGGTGTCGTCGAACGCGTATTCGAACTGATCCCATTGGTTGCTTTCACCCCAGATCAGCGGATCGGCGGCATGGGCGGCCAGGCAGGACAGAGACAGAAGGAAGGCAAGGGTGCGGCGCATGGTATTTCGAGGGGAAAGGGGCTGCCGATGATAGCCGTAGGCGCGGGGCGTGTCCGCGATTCACCCCAGATCGGCGGCCAGCGCATCGCGCAGCGGCGCGGGCAGGGGGGAGAGGGTGGCTTGCAGGTTGGGGTGGTCGATGCCGGCCGAAATCGCGGCGCCGTTGTTCACCGCCGCGACCATCGCGGGGGTGAGTTCGAAGCGCATGAAATGGACCGAGGCGGTCTTGCCGTCGCTGGAACGGTCGAGGTCTTCGTTACTGATGGGATAAACCGGGTCGAAGCCCGCTACCCGCATCCAGACCGCCTTCTCGACGCCGATCAGTTTCGCCAGGGCGGCGCGGCGTTCGTTTTCGTCGGTGTATTCCAGCATGAAGGTGGCTTTCCAGTTGCCGCCGTCGGGAATCATCGGGTTGTAGACGTCGAGTTCGTCCTGAATGCCGCGGGCCTCGAAGATGCGTTCGATGCGCAGCATTTCCTGCACCTGGTACTGCACGGTGAGCGCGTCCTCGAAGTAGAGGGCGGCGCGCGCGCCCAGGGGCACGCGGCGATTCTTCTTGTGGGCGATCACACGGGCACGGAACTCGGGCCGAACCTCGGCATATCGTTCCAGGGAGTACAGGTCATCACGGGCCAGTTTTTTCATGGCTCACTCGTGGGCGATGGTCTTGTCGGTGAACAGGTAGTCCCTCAGTTCATGGTCGAAACGGGGATCCTTACGGCGGATCCATTCCAGCAACATGGATGCATGCTCTTTCTCCTCGTCCCGGTTGTGGGCCAGGATGGCCTTCAGTTCCGGATTGCCGCAGACATCGACGCGTTGGTTGTACCAGTCCACCGCTTCCAGTTCTTCCACCAGAGAGGCGATGGCGCGATGCATGTCGCGGGCGGCGTGACCGAGTTGTTCGATGGATTCCTGATAGGCGGACATCTTTTTCTCCTTGGCTTGATTTACAGGCCATAGGCCCTGCGCAGCAGGGTCATGGGGTGTTCCGGGCTGCTACCGTCATCCAGAGCGTGGCCGATATGATGGCCGGCCATGGCGCAGTCGCTGCCGTAGTGGTCGGCCTTGGCCTGGCTGACGCGTCCGACCACCGGTTTGACGATCTTCATCGCCGCCGCGTGCGATTCTTTTTTCACCGCATAGGTGCCGTCGTGGCCGGAACAGCGCTCGATAATTTCCACTTCAGTAGCGGGGATCAAGGTGAGAATCTCCCGCGTTTTCTGGCCGATGTTCTGCACTCGCTGATGGCAGGCAGCGTGGTAGGCGACCTTGCCCAGCCCCTGTTTGAAGTCGGTTTTCAGCCGGCCTTCCTTGTGCCGCAGCATGAGGTATTCGAAGGGGTCGTAGAAGGCGGCTTGCACCTTTTTCACGTCGGGATCGTCCGGGAACAGCAAAGGCAGTTCCTGCTTGAACATGAGCACGCAGGAGGGGATGAGGGCGGTGAGGTCCCAGCCGGCATCCACCCGTTTCGCCAGTTGCGGAATGTTGAGTTCCTTGGCTTTGATGACGGCGTCGAGGTCGCCCAGTTCCAGCTTGGGCATCCCGCAACAGCGTTCCTTTTCCACCAGCGTCACCGGGATGCCGTTGTGTGCGTAGACCGCCGCGAAGTCCTCGCCGATGCCGGGTTCATTGCGGTTCATATAGCAGGTGGCGAACAGGGCGACCTTACCCTTCGTGCGCCCGGCGGCCTCGCCCGGAGTGTTGCCAGGCAGCCGGCGCAGACGCGAGCGCAAAGGCTTGCTGGAAAACTCGGGCAGCCAGGCTTCGGCGTCGATTTCCGCCACGGCTTCCATCGCTCGCCGCACAGGGCCGAGTTTATTCACCGCATTGACCACCTGGGCGACCACCGGAATGCCGGCCAGGCGGCCGACGGCGTCGGTGCTGGTGAGGACGCGGTCGCGCAGTTTTCGCTTTGTCGTACCCTCGCCTTTTTTGAACTTCACCACCTTGGCGCGCAGCATCAGGTGCGGGAAATCCAGGTTCCACGGATGCGGCGGCACATAGGGGCATTTGGTCATGTAGCAAAGGTCGCAGAGGAAGCAGTGGTCGACGACTTTCCAGTAATCGGCCTTCGTCACCCCATTGACTTCCATCGACTCGCAGCCGTCCACCAGATCGAACAGGGTGGGGAAGGATTGGCACAGGCTGACGCAACGGCGGCAGCCGTGGCAGATGTCGAACACCCGCTCCATTTCCTGGTAGAGGGATGCCTCGTTATGGAAATCGGGATTGCGCCAGTCGAGTGGATGGCGAGTGGGGGCTTCGAGATTGCCTTCGCGGCTGGGGACGGCCATGGGGGACTCCTCGCGGATATGACGCGCCCCTCGCCCGCAGGCGGGTGAGGGGCCGGGGGTGAGGGCTGTCGTTCAGGCGTCGAATTCGTTCAATGCCTTCTGATAGCGATTGGCGTGGGAACGCTCCGCTTTGGCCAGGGTTTCGAACCAGTCGGCTATTTCGTCGAAGCCTTCCTCGCGCGCGGCACGGGCCATGCCGGGGTACATGTCGGTGTACTCGTGGGTCTCGCCATGGACGGCGGTCTTCAGATTGTCGCCGGTCGGGCCGAACGGCATGCCGGTGGCCGGATCACCACAGGATTCCAGGTATTCCAGGTGGCCGTGGGCATGGCCGGTTTCTCCTTCGGCGGTAGAACGAAACAGGGCGGCGACGTCGTTGTAGCCTTCCACGTCGGCCTTGGCCGCGAAATAGAGATAGCGGCGATTGGCCTGTGATTCGCCGGCAAAGGCGTCTTTCAGGTTTTGCTCGGTTTTTGAGCCTTTCAGTTGCATAGCGCTCTCCTGAGTGAAGTGCCCGGCATATAACCGCGCCAGGCTTACGGGTGAATTTAGATTTGATCTAAATACTGGACTTAATTTATTTTGCTTATGCCCGGGTGTCAACCCCGTTGTAGGAAGGGGGGACAGGCTACGTGGCGGGGTGATAACGCTGGCCGTTCACTTCGAGGGTGACGCGGCCACCCTGCACGGCGATCATCCGCATGTCGCCGACGGTGCCGCTGATGCTGACCCTCGTTGCGGCGTTCGCCCCCGCCATCCAACCGGAAAGGCATAATGCCGCGACTAGCGTTTTTACCGTCTGGAAGTCCGCCGTGAAGCCTATCGCCATTTTTCGCCACGTTGCCCATGAAGGTCCGGGCCATTTTGCCACTTTCTGCGACACCCACGGCTTGCCCTGGCAACTGTTGCGCAGCGACGCGGGCGAGCCGCTTCCCGCCACGCCGCAGGCGTTTTCTGGTCTGGTATTGATGGGCGGGCCGATGAGCGTGAACGACGATCTGCCCTGGATCGCCCCGACCCTGGCACTGATCCGCGCGGCGGTGGCGGCGAACATTCCTGTGTTGGGCCACTGCCTGGGGGGCCAGTTGATGGCCCGCGCGCTGGGCGGCGAGGTCACCCGCAATCCGGTCAAGGAAATCGGCTGGGGCGCGGTGCGGGTGTTGGATTCGCCGGTTGCCCGCGACTGGTTCGGCTCGGTGAAGGCGTTCACGGCATTCCACTGGCATGGTGAAACCTTTTCGCCGCCCCCCGCCGCCGAACGCATTCTGGAAAGCGTTTATTGCGGCAATCAGGCTTTCGCCCTGGGGCCGCATCTGGCGCTGCAATGCCATGTGGAAATGACCGAGGCCCTGATCCGATCCTGGTGCGAGGCCGGCGCCGAGGAGATTGCCGCCGCGGCCGCCAGCCCCGCCGTGCAGACCCCGCAACAGATGCGGGCGCTGAACGCGGCCAACCTGCCGGCCATGCAGTCCGTGGCGGAACAACTCTATGGACGCTGGGCGCGGGGGCTGAAAAGGTGAGCGAGGCCCTCATCACGCTGCCGCATCTGCGCACCCTGATTGGTTTGAAGGTGCGTCATCAGGGCGAAATTTGCGTGGTGGTGGAAGTGCTGGAATCCCCCTGTGCTCTGGTTCTGGAGCCACAAACCGCTCCCGCCATGATGGCCGATATGCATGGCCGCCCTTGGGAATATGGAAGGGAACACCGGATCGTGCCGGTTCTGAGTGAAGACCGTACTGGTTTGCACGACGCGCTGCTGGATTTGGAGATTCTAGATTGACGCCAACCGGGGCGTGCCGCCAGGATGCCGCAAGAAAAAGGATCCTGGAAACGGCAGTTGAACGTGCCCGAGTGTGCGGCTGGCAGGCCGGCTGGCAAGGCGCAACGACGCGCATGGCCGCTCCCTGCAAGGAGGCGCAACGCAGCCAGACGGCCTGCCAGTCGTGCAATCGGGCGCGTAGCGGACTCACCCGCTCGGTGACCGTGATCGAAGGCGCAAATCTCAGCACCCGCGCGGTCTCACGCGGGCTAACGAGCGGTCAACTGCCGTTTCCAGGATGATATGAGGAAGAAAAATGCGGGGTTACGGCCGCGAGCGATTCGCCATCGGCGCAAGCCTGTTGCCTGAGCGGTAACGCACACATGCCAACTTATCCCGTTGAACCAAGCGGCCGCTGCTGGCACTCGGCACAAGTGCCGGTGATCGCCGGTTTCGGCATCATGATCCTGCTGTTGCTGGGGGTCGCGGCCATTGGTGTCTCGCACATCCGCATCCTCAGCGGCCAACTGACGGCCATCGTCGCCGAGCGCAATCTGAAATCCGAATTGGCGTCGTCGATGAAGACGCTGCACGATGCGCGCTACCAGGCACTTCTGCTGGCCAGCAACCTGGATGACCCTTTTGATCGCGACGAGCAGCGGATGCGTTTCTCCGCCTTGGCGGGCGATTTCATCGCGCTGCGCGACCGTTTTCTCGCCCTCCCGCTCGATGCCGAGGAACTGGCTGCATGGGGCGAGGTGCGCAAGCCATTGCCGCGCGTGGAGAACCTGTCTAATGAGGCCTTCGACCTGATGCGGGCAGAGCGGCGCGCTCAAGCCAAACGGATGATCCAGCGGGATATCAAGCCACACCAGATGCGCATGATGAGCCAGTGGGATCGTCTGGTGGACATGCACCGGGCCAGGAATGCCGAGGCGCTAAGTGAAGCGGCTAGCGTCAGCAAGCAGGCGCGTGGCCTGGTTCTCGGGCTTTCCGCGGTGGCGCTGCTGGTGGCGTTCGGGGTGGCGACCTTCGTGGTCCGAGTAAGCCGCCGCACGGAGGCGGAACTGTTCCAGGAACGTGAACGCGCTGTCGTTACCTTGAATTCTCTCGCTGATGCAATCATTCGCTTCGATCAGGAACGCCGAGTCAGTTATCTCAACCCGGCAGCGGCAACCCTGATCGGCACGGATACGGAGAAAGCCGCCGCCATGCCGGCCGTCGAGCTTCTCCACCTGTATGAGCGCGAAAGCCGCGCAGATCTGACCACGGCCTTGCTGGACGAGGTGCTCAAGGGCAGGATTTACGGCCTGCCGACCTCCGCGTGCCTGCTGTCGGCGCAGGGCATGGAATATGAAGTGGAGGGCAAGTGCTCCTGCATTCATGGCCCGGATGGCGGGGTCATTGGGGCCGTTCTGGTCATGAGCGATGTCACCGAAGCGCGCGAATTGCAACGCAAGTTGCTCTGGCACGCCGACCATGACGCGCTGACCGGGCTGGCCAACCGTTACGCCTTTGAGGAGCGCCTGGCCCAGGCGCTCGGCGGCAAACGCGCGGTGGAATCGCACGCGTCGCTGTTGCTCATCAACCTGGATCAGCTCAAGCAGGTACGCGAGCAGGCCGGCCAGACGTGCAGCGACGAACTGGTGCGCCAGGTGGCGCACCTGATGAATCTCCGGGTACGGGAATCCGATTTTCTGGCGCGCTTGGGCGAAGACGAGTTCGGTATTCTGTTGCAGTCCTGCCCGGACGAAATGGCCGAGCGCATCGCCGAACAGATCCGCGATAGCGTCATTGGCTTGCGTCAGCCTTGGCAAGGCAAAACCTACCAGGTCGGCGTCCATATCGGGGGGGTGCACCTGTCCGGGGAATCCCATGAAGAATGTCTGGCGCTCGCCTATTCGGCGCTGCATGAGGCGGAAACCAGCGGGCAGGGCAGCGTGGTGGTGCGCCGCCCTGGCGCAGCCGCAATCCCCGCATCCGACAGCCTCCTGGGCTAATGAAAATTCTCGCTGGCGATAGCGGGGGTACCCACACCCGCCTGGCGCTCACGCAGCTCGATGGCGCTGATGTGCGCATCGAAAAAGTGGCGCGTTTCCTCAATGCCGGGCGCTCCGGCGTGGAGGCGTTGCTGGCGGATTTTCTGGCCCATTGCGGCGGCCACGTCGATGCCTGTTGCCTCGCCGTGGCGGGGCCGACTGACGGGCATAGCGCGCAATTCACCAACCTGCCCTGGCGGATAGAGGCCGCCAGCCTGTCGCAACGCTTCGGCCTGCCGTTTCGCCTGGTCAACGACTTCGCCGCCGTGGGCTGGGGCCTCAACGCCTTGCGGGAGGACGATGTCGCCATCCTACAGGCGGGCCTACCGCTGGCGAGCGCGCCCCGCGTCGCGCTCGGGGCGGGCACCGGCCTGGGTGTTTCGCTTTGCGTGGCGCGGGAAGGGCTGCATCAGCCACTCGCTTCGGAAGTCGGGCACATCGGCTTTGCGCCGGCTGACGCCGAGCAGGATCGTCTGCTGGCGTTCTTGCGTGAGGCGCACGGCCGAGTCGCCGTCGAGCGCCTGCTTTCCGGGCCGGGCCTGGTCAGCCTGTATCGCTTCTGCCTGCATGAGGCGGGGCAGCGGGAAACCGGCCTATTGGCCGAGCCGCAGGCGGCGCGCGCCATCAGCCAGGCCGGGCTCGCGCAAGGCGGCCCCGAGGCGGCCCATGCCTTGCGCCTGTTCACACGCATTTATGGCCAGGTTGCCGGCGATCTGGCGCTCGTGGCCCGCGCCGAAGCGGGGTGTTCCTCGCTGGATTCCGTGCCAAGGGGCGCTTTTCCGACTGGATGGAGCGAGTGCCGGTGCGGGCCATTCTCGACCCGGATATCGGCCTGAAAGGCGCGGCGCTGGCGGCTACCCTGTAGCGCCTACCGTCTCACGGATGCTTTAGCGCCGCTTCCAGCGTGTTGCGCAGCAAGGTGGCCACGGTCATCGGCCCGACGCCGCCCGGCACCGGCGTGATCCAGCCGGCACGCTGCTTTGCCACGGAAAATTCCACATCGCCGACGATGCGGCCGTCCTCCAGGCGGTTGATGCCGACGTCAATCACGCAGGCACCCGTTTTGATCCACGCCCCCTTGACCATTTCCGGCCGCCCCACGGCGGCCACCACGATGTCCGCTTGTGCTACCAGATCCGGCAGATTGCGGGTCGCGGAATGGCAGACTGTCACGGTGCAGCCCGCCAACAGCAGTTCCAGCGCCATCGGTCTGCCTACATGGTTGGACGCGCCCACCACCACGGCATGTTTGCCGCGCAGGGCCTCACCCGTCGTCTCCAGCAGGCGCATCACCCCATAGGGCGTACAGGAACGCAGTGTCGGCTTGCGCACCGCCAAGCGGCCGATGTTGTAGGGATGGAAGCCATCCACATCCTTGTCCGGACGGATCCGCTCGATCACCGTCTCGGTGTCGATATGCGCCGGCAGCGGCGCTTGTACCAGGAGGCCATCCACACTCGGGTCAGCGTTCAATTGGTCGATCAGCGCCAGCAGGTCGGCCTGGCGGGTGGCTGCGGGCAGATCGTGGGAAATCGACAACACCCCCGCCTTCTCGCAAGCCAGCCGCTTGTTGCGTACATAGATGTTGGATGCGGGGTCACCCCCCAGCAGAATCACCGCCAGCCCCGGAACCCGCTGTCCGGCGGCGATGCGTTCGCCGACCTCGCGCTTGATGTCCAGGAGGAGGGCGTCGGCAATGGTTTTGCCATCGAGGAGTTGAGCGGTCATGGCGAGGAAGTGGCGGGGTGGAAAACCCGTAATTTTACTAAACTGCCCCGCCCGCCGGCATTGCTTTTCCCGCTATCGGCGGGTATATTCCGGCGCCTTCGGGGTGTAGCGCAGCCCGGTAGCGCGCTTGCTTTGGGAGCAAGATGTCGGAGGTTCGAATCCTCTCACCCCGACCAATCGTTACCGGTCTAAAACTTCGAAAGCCCGCGGGACTCTGCCCGTAGCTCAATTGGATAGAGCACCAGCCTTCTAAGCTGGGGGTTACAGGTTCGATCCCTGTCGGGCAGGCCAGTTTTCCAGTGTTGTAAGTTGCTGGGAAAGCAGTGGCCACGTGGTTTGCTGTAATGGATTTGTCACTGGTGGCGGTAGCTCAATTGGTAGAGTCCCAGATTGTGATTCTGGCTGTTGTGGGTTCGAGTCCCATCCGTCACCCCAAATAATCAATGGCTTACAGTGATTACCCAGTTGGTATTCATCACGATAAGCTGCCGGCGCAATACCGGCACCTCTCACGGGATTGCACTCCCCTCAAGCAAGCCTCCCAATCCATCGAACTGAAGGGGCGATTTCGCGCGCCTGTGGCGCCGGCTCGGTTTCGCGGGGTGACAATGGCGTCCCGCAATGACCCAGGAGGCGACGACCATGCTGCTGTTGTTTACCGACTATGGCTGGCATGACCCTTATGTGGGGCTGGTGAAGGCGGTGCTGGCCGCGCGGGCGCCCGGCGTGCCACTGATCGACTTGCTGCACGCCGTGCCCGATTTCAATGCCCATGCCGGCGCCCACCTGCTCGCCGCGCTGTGCCGCGAGATCCCCGCCGGGGCCGTGGTGCTGGCGGTGGTCGACCCCGGTGTCGGCGGGCCGCGCGCGGCGGCGGTGGTGGAAGTCGATGGCCGTTTCTATGTCGGCCCTGACAATGGTGTGTTGTCGGTACTGGCCGGGCGCGCGCAGTCCTCGCGCACCTGGCGCATAGATTGGCGGCCGGAACCTCTGTCCGATTCGTTTCATGGCCGCGATCTATTCGCCCCCATCGCAGCGGGCATCGCGTCCGGCAACTTCCCGGCCGACAAGCTCACGCCGGCCGCGGGTCTGCAAGTCCAGTTCGATACGGCCGAATTGCCGCGCATCCTCTACATCGACCACTACGGCAACGCCTGGACTGGCCTACACGGGAGCCTTGCCGAGCGGGCATCGAACATCGAGGTGAAGGGCAGCGTGTTGCCCTGGCGCCGGGTATTCGTCGAGGCCGACAAGGGCGAGGCGTTCTGGCATGTGAACAGTTCCGGGCTGATCGAGATTGCGGTGAACCGGGGCAGCGCGGCCGAGAAATTGGGCCTCAAGGTGGGCGACCCGGTCAGGCTGATTTGACCCACGAAGCCGGCAGGGATGCCGGCGCTACGGGGGCGCCCGTTCAGCCGCGCAGCGCGGGTGCCACATGCGGCTGGATGGTTTGCAACAACTGCACGAATATCTTGGGGCTGCCGGCCACCACGTTGCCGGAATCCAGATAGTTTTCCTCGCCGGCGAAATCGCTCACCAGGCCGCCAGCCTCGATCACCAGCAGGCAGCCGGCGGCGATGTCCCAGGGGTTGAGGCCGATCTCGAAGAACCCGTCGGTGCGGCCGGCGGCCAGCCAGGCCAGGTCGAGCGCGGCGGAACCGGGGCGGCGTAACCCCGAAGTCTTCCGCACCAGGTCGCGAAACATCGCGGTGTAGGCGTCCAGGTGGGTGAAGTCGCGATAGGGGAAGCCAGTGCCGATCAGCGCGTCCTGCAACTTGTCGCGCTTGCCCACCCGAATGCGGCGGTCGTTGAGGAAGGCGCCGCGGCCCCGGCTGGCGGTGTAGAGGTCGTTGCGTACCGGGTCGTAGATCACGGCTTGCGAAAGTTGCCCCTTGTGCAGCAAGGCAATCGACACCGCATATTGCGGAAAGCCGTGCAGGAAATTGGTGGTGCCATCGAGCGGGTCGATCACCCACTGGTATTCCGACTCGCCGGCGGCGCCCGACTCCTCGGCTAGAATCGCGTGGCTCGGATAGGCGTCCAGCAGGATCGTGATGATGGCCTTCTCCGCCTTCAGGTCGATTTCGCTGACGAAATCGTTTTCCCGCTTGGACGCCACCGTCAGGCGATCCAGATTCTGGCTGCCTTGGCTAATGACTTTTCCAGCGGCGCGAGCGGCCTTGATGGCCGTATTGAGCATCGGATGCATGATTGTCTAAAGAACGATTGAACTGGGCCGGGATTTTACCTTGAACACACTGATTCCTCTGGCAAACATCCGCGTGGTGCTGGTCGAAACCAGCCACCCCGGCAACCTTGGCGCCGCCGCCCGCGCCATGAAAGTCATGGGCCTGGCCGACCTGGCCCTGGTCAACCCCAAGTGTGAAATCGACAATGAAGCGCGCGCCCGCGCCTCCGGGGCGGTAGACGTGTTGGAACACACCGTGATCCTCGCCAGCCTGGACGCGGCGCTGGCCGACGTCGCCCTCGCCGCCGCCTGCACCTCGCGCCGCCGCGACCTGCCGCACCCCGCCTGGACCCCGCGCCAGGCCGCGCCGAAACTGCTCGGCATCGCGCAAAGCCAGCGCGTCGCCCTGGTGTTCGGTTCGGAAACCTACGGCTTGTCGAACGAACAACTGATGAAATGCCGCTGGCTGCTCAACGTGCCCAGCAATCCCGAGTACGCCTCCCTGAACCTCGGCGCCGCCGTGCAGGTGCTCGCCTACGAACTGCGCGCCAGCCTCGACGACACCACCCTGGCCCTGCCGGAATTCGAACTGGCGTCTCATGAATCCGAGCAGGCGCTCATCAATGAGCTGGAAAAAACCCTGATCGACCTCGGCTTCCTCAACCCCGCCAACCCCAAACGCCTGATGCCCCGCCTGCGCCGTTTCTTCGCCAAGGCCGGGCTGGAAAAGGAAGAAGTGGCGATCTGGCGGGGGGTGTTGAGCGCGGTGAGGGGGAGAAGGGGCGGTTGAACCGGTGGCGGCTTGAGCTTCATCAGCGATGATACTAAAGTAAGGATTCCTTACTTTAGTATCGAGAAGCTCCATGCTCGCCAAGATGACCGCCAAGAATCAGCTCACCCTGCCCAAGAGCGTGACCAATGCCCTCGGTCCAACCGATTACTTCGATGTGCAGACCCGGGACGGCCAGATTATCCTCACCCCCGTGCGCATCCAGCGTGCCGACGCCGTGCGCGCCAAGCTGGCGGAACTCGACCTGCAAGAGCAAGACATCGCCGACGCCGTCGCCTGGGCGCGCCAACCCGCGGACAACAAATGAGCCAGCCACCGCGCGTGGTGCTGGATACCAACCTGGTGCTTTCCGCCCTGGTATTCGCCCAAGGCCGCCTCACCGTCCTGCGCCATGCCTGGCAGGAAGCCCGCTTTGTTCCACTCGTGTCCAGGGCCACCACCGCCGAACTGATTCGCGTACTGGCCTATCCCAAGTTCAAGCTCGATGCGGACCAACAGGGCGAGTTGTTGGCCGACTATCTGCCCTGGTGCGAAACCGTGCGCATCCCCAGCCCACCACCCGCCACACCAGCCTGCCGTGATGTGTACGACCAGCCCTTTTTGCAGCTTGCCGTCGCTGCTCAGGCCGACTACCTGGTCAGCGGCGACCTGGATTTGCACAGCATTTCCGGCCAGATTGCCTGCCCCATCATCAACGCCGAAAACTTCCTGAAGACCCTCAGCCCATGACCACCCACCTGCCGGTGGAATGAACGAAGGGGGTGTTTCCCCGGCGTTCGGGGAGCGCTTCAATCTGACCAGGATCGCGCGGTACGAGGGTAGGAGCGCCCGCTTGCGGCGCGAACAACCCCGGTTGCATGATCGCGCCGCAAGCGGACGCTCCTACAACGAGACCCACTGCGGGATTGGGGATCAACGAAGCGGGCAACCAGACTGAGCTTCCCTTGTTCGGGGCGCCCCACAACGACATCACCTGTCGTCGGCATCTTCCACACTGCGCGCGCATCCCTCTTCACAAGGACAAAGCACGTGGATACCTCCCCCAGCAGCGCCGCCCAATTCATCGTGGTGGGCATCAGGCAATGCGGAGCAAAGCATTGGGCACTTGCCGCGCTCACGGCAAGCCTGGCCATGACGAGCTTGAACCTAGCCCGCATGTTGCATAAATCTGCGGTTGTTCCGCCTCGTAACCGGATTGCCGAATTTTTCGATTTTCAGGCGAAAGCCCCCCTACCCCGGCTGTTGGGTTGAAGCATGAAGTAGTTGAAGGCCAGGGTGGGCG
>PFJX01000100.1 GCA_002784045.1 Hydrogenophilales bacterium CG_4_10_14_3_um_filter_63_21 | reverse complement strand
GGCAACGCCGGCTTTGTCGCTTTTCTCGCTTAGCTTTTCACCGACTTTATCGACGGTTTCTTCGATCTTCATGCCCGCACTATTTGTCGCGTCGTCCAGCTTTTTTCCCGCGGTTTCGGCGGGTCCGGGTTTGTCGCATGCGGCAAGAGCGGCCACGAGCAGCAGCGAAATGCTGAGTAATTTGAAGTTTTCCAAGGTTTTCATCCGGGTTCTCTTTTCTGGGTTCGTTATTGTGGCGCCCGTTTTCGAGACAGCAGATCAAGCTGTGCCGCCATAAAGAACGAGAAGCGAAGAAGCGTTATGAGCAGTTTGAACCTGGCGGGCTTTTGCCTTGGCTTCAGGGGGCCACTTCAGTAAAGCAGCAGGGATTCTCTTTCCTCACGCCAAGCGGTTTCGTCCAAACAGGCCAAGGCATCCAGGCCATCCGGCATGGCGGCGGGGTCGTCCACCCATTGCCGTAGCGCTTCGCCGCCGTTGATCAGGTCGATGGCGAGGCGGTCGTGTTCGTATTCGTAGGCGAAGTCGCGCCATAGCGGGTAGTCGGGCTGGAGTTGCCGCAGGGCCTTGAAGGCGAGGGCTAGCAGGCGCCAGGGGCGGAAAGCGGCGTGGTCGTAGGCGGCATCCTCGACGTGGATTTGCACCCCGGCGCAGAGCTTGCCGGCATGTTTGTGGAAGGTCGGCTCGAACCAGCACTCGCGTAGCCGGCAGCCTTGCAGCCAGTGCGGCGCCAGGTCGCGCATGGTGGCGAGCAGGGTGCGCGCGTCAAGGTCGGGGGCGCCGAACAATTCCAGCGGCCGCGTGGTGCCGCGTCCTTCCGACAGGGTGGTGCCTTCCAGCAGCACGGTGCCGGCATAGGCGCGCGCCATCCACAGGTTGGCGGCGTTGGGGCTGGGGTTGACCCAGATGCGCTCGCCCAGCGGCCAGCCCTGTCCGGGCGCGGCTTCGGGCTGCCAGCCGTGCATGGCGATCACCTGGTAATCCACGTCCAGCTTCAGCGTGCGGATAAACCAGTGCCCCATTTCGCCCAGGGTGAGGCCGTGGCGCATGGGCATGCGGCCGGCGCCGACGAAACTCTCCCAACCAGGGCGCAGGGCCAGCCCCTCGACGGGGCGGCCGGCGGGATTGGGGCGGTCCAGCACCCAGACGCTTTTTCCCGCACTCGCCGCCGCTTCCAGCACATAGCGCAGGGTGGTGATGAAGGTGTAGATGCGGCAGCCGAGGTCTTGCAGGTCGACCAGGAGTACATCGAAGGTCTCCAGCATGGCCGGGGTGGGGCGGCGCACTTCGCCATAGAGGCTGAACACCGGAATGCCGTGGGCGGGGTCGAGAAAATCGGGCGACTCCACCATGTTGTCCTGCTTGTCGCCGCGCAGGCCGTGCTGCGGGCCGAAGGCGGCGGTGAGCTTGAGGTCTGGCAGAGCGGCGAGGGCGTCGAGGGCATGGGTGAGGTCAGCGGTCACCGAGGCGGGGTGCGCCAGTAGCGCGACCCGGCGGCCATGTAGCGGTTTGCGGAGTTCCGGGGTGCTGAGCAGGCGCTCCAGACCAAAAATCGGGCCGAATTTCATGGGCGTAAAAGCTCCAGGGCGAAGCCATCAGAATGGTGGAAATCGGGGCGGCCGGGCGGGTGGTGCAAGGCCCAGTAAGAAAGTGAGCCATCCACCGCCTCGATGACGGCGGACAGGCCAAGAAGGAGACGCTGCCCTGGCGGCAGCGCTTGCGGCGGCAAGAAGACGCGCAGGTCGAGTTCGGCTCCCGCGGTGCGCTCGATGCGCGGGGTGATCGCCTCCGCCAGCGGCCCACCCTGGCGATAGGCGTGGAAGCCATATGCCTGCCAGGCGCCTGAGGGAGAGAAATTGAATTCCCGATAGGCGGGTGCGTCAGTGCCCATGACAAAGGCTTCGAAGCAAGTGTGGCGCCAGAGGCCTTCAGTCCGTTCCGGCGCTGCCATGTCGGGAATGGCCAGGTGGCCCTGGTCGGCATCGAGCCGGTAGTGAATGGATAGCCCCTGTGCGGTCAACTCGGCGTTCACCTGGAACCCTTTCACCCACGGCACCGAGGAGTGTTCGTGGCGGGCCAGTTCGATCACGCGAGCCTCCGGGCGGCGAGGGGGGGATGGGTACGCTTCTGCATGGCCGGGATAAATACCATGAAATCACGCGGCAATCGCTGACTTGATCGCGGCGCAGCGAAAGCGCAAGGCAATCCTCCGGTTGCCGCTTCCGCAAGCGACGCCAGCCCGATAATCCAGTCAAAATTCCGGCCCAACTTTTCCCTTCGAGATTGCGTAATGGACAACCTGAATACCCTCGCCTCACTCGGCCTCGCGCTGCCGAGCCCGGCCTACCTGTTTGGCCTCATCCTGTTCGGGATTACCGGTTACGCGGCCTACCGTTATGGCAAGAAAGCCGCGCTTGCCAAGCCCAGGTGGATCGGGATCGCCTTGATGCTGTACCCCTATGCCATTTCCGAGACCTGGTTGTTGTATGCCGTCGGTGCCGGGTTGTGTGTGGCGTTGTATGTGTATCGCGAGTGAGCGGCTGGACCGGGTCTGTAACAATTCCTTACGGCCCGGCAACACACCGCCAACACCTGGCTTACATCGCCCCCCCAGGATGCACGCCACCCGCCACGCATTCCGCGTCAACCGGGTTTACCAAGGAGTCATGTTATGAAATCAGGCACGATGTTGAAGGCCCTCGGCGTTTGCGCAATTTCCTTCCTGTCGCTGTCCGGCGGAGCGGCTCAGGCCGCCGATAGCTGTGTGTTGTCTGCCCTGTCTCGTCCCGCCGCCTCGGTCGAGGGCGCCAATGGATCGGGAGATTGTCGCGTTGGAAACCGGAGCAATGCGTCAGCCCGGGATCAGGACAAAGTGGCCACCCTCGCGCCGCTCGTTGGCGGCATGGCAAAAGAGGGCATCCAGACGGCTTCCTCGGTGATGCGGGCATTGACGCATGAGGCCAGCCGCTTCATCCAGGAGTAGGGACAGGCTGACGCGGGTATCCGACTGGCCGCTTTCAACAGCGGATACCGGAGGCCCAATAAGAACGGGCCGCCCATTGGGCGGCCCGTTCTTATTATGCGCGAGCGTTAGTTGAGGGTACGCAGTTCCACGCGGCGGTTCTTTACGCGGCCCTCTTCCAGATAGTTGTTGCCGATCGGCTGAGTTTCTCCATAGCCCTTGGCACTCATGCGGTCGGCGGCGATGCCATGGGCGATGAAGTAGTCCATCACCGCTTTGGCGCGACGATTCGACAGGTCGAGGTTGTGGGCACTGCTGCCGTGGCTGTCGGTATGGCCGGCCACTTCCACCTTGAAGCCGGGGTAGCGCTTCAGAGTGGCGGCCACCCCTTCGAGAATGGCAAGGCTGTCCGGGTGCAGGACGTCTTCGTCGTTGTCGAAGTTCACGCCTTCCAGCTTCAGCGTTTTCGGCAGGGTGCACCCCTTGTCGTCGACGGGCTCGCCCGCCAGGGTGCCGGGGCACTGGTCGGCGGCGTCCACGATGCCGTCAGCGTCGCCATCCAATTCGCAGCCCTCGGCGTTGACCGTGCGGCCGGCCGGGGTGGCCGGGCAGCGGTCCAGCGCATCGACCACGCCATCGCCATCACCATCCAGCTCGCAGCCCTCGGCGTTGACCTTGCGGCCGGCCGGGGTGGCCGGGCAGCGGTCCAGCGCATCGACCACGCCATCGCCGTCGCTATCCAGCTCGCAGCCCTCGGCGTTGACCTTGCGGCCGGCCGGGGTGGCCGGGCAGCGGTCCAGCGCATCGACCACGCCATCGCCGTCGCTATCGGTCGGCTTCATGGCCGGCTTATCAGCGGGTTTTTCGGCCAACTTAGCGTCCAGCTTATCGGCCAACGTAGCGGCCGCCGCGGCCTTGGTTTCCACAGGCCCCACGCAGGGCGCCTCCAGGAGGCCTCGTCCCGGGCAACCAATGGTTTTATAAAGCTCGTAGCCAATGGTCATCCCACTGGGACTGGCCGGGTTGGCCGGGTTGTAATACGGCGTTTCCGCCGCCTGGACATTCAGGGTGGCAATCAGTGCCACACCGAGGGTATTCAATAAAGAAAAGTAATACGCATGTTCGACTCCTGTTCGATCGTGGTTTTAAAGGCTGTGGTTCTGCTCAATTCAATAATCCAAATACCTTGCCGACCACACTGCCGGCGTAGTTGAGGGGCTGCGCGCGGATGGCGTGTTCTTCCTCGGCGATCAGCGTGTAGAGGCCATCCAGCGCCTTCCGGCTGACATAGCTCTCGACCGTGGCTAGCTCGCTCTTGATGCCGGCCAGCCTGAGCAATTTTCCGGAAAGCGCGTTATAGGAACGCACCAGATCGCTTTGCCCGGAAACGGCGTGAATGATCGGCAGCAGCTTGTCGGCAAGATGCGCTTCCGTGTTCTTGCGGAACCAGGCGGTGGCGGCGCCGTCGCCGCTGGAAAGGATGGTTTTGGCGTCGCCCACGCTCATCTTGCGCAACGCTTCCAGCACGACTTCGCGCGCTTCCGGGATGGCGGCCTCGGCGGCCCGGTTCATGGCCAGCACCAGATCATCCAGGCTCTTGCCCAGGCCGATGACGCGCAGGTAGCGCTCGGCCTTGGCGAGGTTTTTGTGCAGGCCGATCTTGACCTTGGGGTTGCCGAAATAACCGTTTGCCCGGCCCAACCGGGTGATGGCCGCGCGCGTACCCTGGCTGAGGCTGTCGCGCAGGGCCTGGGTGGCTTCGGCGGCGGTGATGGCGGACCAGCCCCCGGCCCGCGCCACGGCTGAATAGGCCAGGCCGGCGAGCAAGAGGAGAAAGCGTCGTCTGCGCGAATTCATTTTTTCAGGGCATCGCGAATTTCCCGCAGCAGGACGATGTCCTCGGGCGTCGGCGACGGCGCGGCGGGCGCGGCTTCCTCCTGGCGTTGCATGCGGTTGATGGCTTTCACCGCGAGGAAGATGGTGAAGGCGATGATCGTGAAATCCACCATGCTGTTGATGAAGGCGCCGTATTTGATCAGCGGCGCGCCGGCTTTCTCGGCGGCCTCCAGGCTTTCGAACGTCTGGCTGCCCAGATTGAGGTAGAGATGTTTGAAATCGACACCGCCGGTGAGGGTGGCGACCAGCGGCATGATGATGTCCTTGACCAGCGAATCGACGATCTTGCCGAAGGCGCCGCCGATGACCACGCCGACGGCAAGGTCGACCACGTTGCCGCGCATGGCGAAGGCCTTGAATTCCTGAATGAAGCTCATGGTTTTTCCTAACAATAACGGGACGGATGGATGGGAACACGGCCAGGATAGGAAGTTTTATGAGGCCGCTCACTCGGAAGTCTGGAAAATGGTCCCGCCGTTCAATCCGCGCTCCGCCCAGCGACGGCAATGCCGCTCTGGCCGGCAAATTCCAGCATGCGGTTGATGGACCGCACGGCGCGCACTCGTATGGCCTCGGCTACCTGGATTTCGTTGTTGCCGGTTTCCAGCAGGGCAAGCAGGTTTTTCAGGCCGTTCATGGCCATCCATGGGCAATGCGCACAAGACACACAGGTGGCGCCAGTACCGCCGGTGGGCGCTTCAATCAGCCGTTTGCCGGGCGCGGCTTCATGCATCTTGTGGAAGATGCCGTTGTCGGTGGCGACGATCAGCACCGAGTTTGGCAACGCCGCCGCCGCCCTGATGAGCTGGGTGGTGGAACCCACCACATCGGCCAAGGCGATCACCGCGGAAGGTGATTCCGGGTGCACCAGCACGGCGGCCTCCGGGTATTCAAGTTTCAATGCGCGGATACCTTCGGCCTTGAAGCGCTCATGCACCACGCAGGAGCCTTGCCACAGGAGCATGTCGGCGCCGGTGGCTTTCTGCACATAATCGCCGAGAAAGCGATCTGGTGCCCAGATCAGCTTCTCGCCGAGCGCTTTCAGGTGTTCCGCCACTTTCACGGCGATGCTGGAGGTCACCATCCAGTCGGCGCGCGCCTTCACTTCGGCCGAGGTGTTGGCGTAGACCACCACGGTACGCTCGGGGTGGAGATCGCAGAAGCGGGTGAACTCGTCCGCCGGGCAGGACAGGTCGAGCGAACATTCGGCGCGCAGATCCGGCATCAGCACGCGCTTTTCCGGGTTGAGGATCTTGGCGGTCTCGCCCATGAATTTCACCCCGGCGACGATCAACGTTTTCGCCTTGGCGGCATGGCCAAAGCGGGCCATTTCCAGAGAATCCGACACGCAGCCGCCAGTTTCCTCGGCCAGACGCTGCAAGTTGCCCGAGGTGTAGTAGTGCGCCACCAGCACCGCGTCCTGCTCGCGCATGAGTTGCTTGATGCGCGCGACCAATCCGTCCCGCTCGTCGGGGAGCAGCGTTTCTTCCAGTACCGGCGGAACGTCGGTAACGGGATGGGCGGGCGGGATGAATACGGCGGACATGGCGGAGAGTGAAGCTCAGGTCGTGGAGAGCCACCTTTTATTGACCGGGATGGGGGCTGTCAAGCCGGCATCGCCCAGCACCGCCACGCGGCGCATCCGCTATAGTCCTGTCGCTTCCTCCGAACCGATGGCAACGTGCCCCAACTCCTTTCTTCCCTATCCGAAGCTTTTCTGAAGGCGCTGCAAGCGCGCCAGTACAGCCCGGCCACGCTATCCACTTATGCCATCGACCTGGCGCATCTGCTGGAACTGGTGGGGGAGGCCGATCCCGCCGGACTGGCTTCCCACGACATTCGCCGCGCCCTGGCGACGTTGCATGCGCGAGGGCAGCAGCCAAAAACCCTGGCGCGCACGCTGTCGGCCTGGCGCAGTTTCTATCACTATCTGGCGCGCCAGGGCTTCGTTGCGGCCAATCCCTGCCTGGGCCTGCGCCCACCCAAGGGCGACCGGAAGTTGCCCAATGCGCTGTCCGTGGATGAAATGGCGAAGCTGCTGGAAGGGCCGGCGGAGGCTTTCTGGTCGCTGCGTGACCAAGCCATGTTCGAGCTGATGTATTCGTCGGGACTGCGCCGCGCCGAGTTGATCGGCCTGGATGTCGGCGACGTGGACCTCGACGCGAGCGAGGTGACGGTCATCGGCAAGGGCCGCAAGACGCGCATCGTGCCAGTTGGCAGCCAGGCGCTGGCAGCCCTGCGCGCCTGGCTGCCGCGGCGCGGGCAGGTAGCAAACGACACGCCAGCCCTGTTTGTGGGTGCCCGCGGCGGCCGCATCGGCGCCACGGCGCTGCGCCTGGCGCTGAACAAGCTGGCCGTGCGGCACGGTGTCACGGCGCATGTCCATCCGCATGCCTTGCGCCATTCCTTCGCCTCGCATGTGCTGCAATCGTCCGGGGATCTGCGCGCGGTGCAGGAGATGCTGGGACATGCCAGCCTGTCCACCACCCAGGTCTATACCCATCTGGATTTCCAGCATCTGGCCCAGGTCTACGATCGGGCGCACCCGCGCGCCAGGAAGAAGTAGCTGAAAACCGGGTGGCGGCGAGACCCCATTGTTCGAGGCCGGCCGGCGGCCGCACAATATCTCCATCTTCGGAGCAGCACGCACAGCCATGCTCGCGGTATTCAGCCTGCTGGGCGGCTAGGAGCCTGTCGGACTTTGGAATCGTCGGCTGCAAACCGACCGCGGCGGTCCATTTTTTCACCGGCTTGTTGCCCCATAGTTCGACTATTTGGCGGCAAATCCGGCAAAAACTGGCCTTGCCGGGGCCGTTTCTCGCTATCGACGACCAAAGCCCGACAGGCTGCTAGGGCGAAAGGTATTCCCCTATCGGCGCGAACTCGCCAGCGCCTTGAATTGAGCGATTCTCACTGGAGCTACTGCATGACCTCACCGCGACAAGCCAAACTACTGGAACTGGCGGGCTTCGAGCCCACCGGCCGCTTCGAGGACAGCCTGTACCGGCTCACCTGTATCACGGGTGACGCCATGGCGGCGCGCCGGGTATCGCTGATGTTGCGCGATACCGCTAGCGGCGAAGAGGTGCGCCTGAAGCTCGCCGCCCTCTATGGTGAGTTGCCGGAAGCCGCCTGGCGCGACGACGCCCCGCCCGAGGACGGCATCGCCCAGCACGTTCTCGCGCTGGGCCAATGCCTGCATGTCAAAAATATCAGCCATTCCCGCTGGCGCAACTTGGCGCGCCGCCAGGGCGATACCGGCTGTTTCATTGCCTGCCCCATCCCACTTGCCGGCAAAGCGGCGGGTGTGCTCAACATCAGCGAACCCATCGAGCGCGCGCATTTCACCCCCTCCGATGTCGATATGGCCAAACTCGCCGCCCGCCTGATCGGCCAGATCATCCACGTCGCCCGCCTCGACCGCATACTCGACTCGCGCTTCGCGCAGATGGCTTTCACCCTGGAGGGACGCGCCGATGCCTGTTCGGTCATTTCCCTTTCCACCCATGAGCCGGACAAGGTGGCGCGCATGTTGGCAAAAGCCTTCTTTAAAGAAATGCGCCACTGCGGCTTCACCCCCAACCAGATCATCCGCGCGGCGGGTGAGATCATTTCAGAACTCACTGGCAGCCTGAACCGGCACAAGCACCGGCTGGGGCAGGATTAGACTTTTTGCTAGCGCCGGATGGGCGTCGGAAGGGGGAAACCAAGCTTTGTCCCTCTTCCTGTTGCGTATAAAATGCGCAGCCCGTTCTCTTCGCTTCCCACCCCCTCCTCCATGCCCTCCGGCGCCCACTTCGGCTCCCCCTTCGGTTCGCTTATCGGCCCGCGCATTGGCCCGTACCAACTGAAGAACAATCTGATCACAGCGCCCATGGCCGGGATAACTGATCGGCCGTTCCGCCAGTTATGCAAGAAAATGGGCGCAGGCATGGCGGTGTCCGAGATGGTCACCTCCAACTCCCTGCTCTATGGTTCCGCCAAGACCCACCGGCGCGCCAATCACGAGGGCGAGGTAGCGCCAATCTCCGTGCAGATTGCCGGCTCCATCCCGGCCATGATGGCCGAGGCGGCACGCCATAACGTCGACAATGGCGCCCAGATCATCGACATCAACATGGGCTGCCCAGCCAAGAAAATCTGCAACGTGATGGCCGGCTCCGCGTTGTTGCAGGACGAACCCCTGGTCGCGCGCATCCTCGAAGCCGTGGTGGCCGCCGTGCCGGGTACCCCGATCACCCTGAAAATTCGCACCGGCTGGGACAAGGCGCACAAGAACGCGCTCGCTATCCTGCATCTCGCCGAGGAATCCGGCATCCAGGCTCTGGCCATCCACGGCCGCACTCGCGCCTGCGGTTATTCCGGCGAGGCGGAATATGAAACTATCGCCGCGGTAAAAGCCGAGGCGCGCATCCCCATCATCGCCAACGGCGACATCAACACCCCGGAAAAAGCGCAATTCGTGCTGGAAACAACGGGCGCCGACGCCATCATGATTGGCCGCGCCGCTCAGGGCCGCCCCTGGCTGTTCCGCGAGATCGCGCATTTTCTGGCGACCGGGGAGAAGCTGCCGGCGCCCGAGGTAGCGGAGATTCACGACGTACTGCTCACCCATCTCGACGACCTCTACCGGTTTTACGGCGACCTCGGCGGCGTGCGCATGGCGCGCAAGCACATCGCCTGGTACACCCGCGGCCTGGCGGATTCGGCCAGCTTTCGCTTATCGCTGAACCAACTGGAAAACACCGGCGAACAACTCGACGCGGTCAACGATTTCTTCTCGCGCGCGCGCCACCGCGGCAGCCGCCTGGTTTACCAGGAAGCCGCCTGAGAAAGCCATGGAACAACACATCGACGAAAGCGAACTGGCAGCCTGCGTGCGCCGTGTTCTGATCGAGTATTTCAAGGATCTCGACGGCGAAGCGCCAGCCGGCATCTACGATATGGTGGTGAACTGCGTGGAACGCCCGGTGCTCGACCTGGTGCTCTACCACGCCGACGGCAACCAAAGCCGCGCCGCCGAATGGCTGGGTATCAACCGCAATACGCTGCGCAAGAAGATGCAACAGCATGGAATCAAATGATTTTGTAGCGCCGGCATCCTTGCCGGCTGTTTTCAATGCCGGCAGGAATGCCGACGCTGCGGTGGTAAACATGATCAAACGCGCCCTTCTCTCCGTCTCCGACAAAACCGGCCTCATCGACTTCGCCCACGCACTTTCCGCCGCCGGCGTGGAACTCCTTTCCACCGGCGGCACCGCCCGCGCCATCCGCGACGCCGGCCTGCCGGTGATCGACGTCGCCGACTACACCGGCTTCCCGGAAATGCTCGATGGCCGGGTCAAAACTTTGCATCCCAAGGTGCACGCCGGCATCCTGGCGCGGCGTGATCTGCCCGCGCATGTAGCCACCATGAGCGAGCACGACCTGCCCTATATCGACCTGGTCTGCGTCAACCTCTACCCGTTCGTACAAACCATCTCGAAACCGCACACCCTGGACGACGCCATCGAGAACATCGACATCGGTGGCCCGGCCATGGTGCGTTCCGCTGCCAAGAACTATCAGCACGTCGCCATCGTCACCGACCCCGCCGATTACCCAGCCCTGGTCGAGGAGATGAAGGCCAGTGACGGGACGCTCTCCGACACCACCCGTTTCAACCTGGCGAAAAAGGCCTTCACCCATACCGCCCAGTACGACGGCCACATCAGCAATTACCTGGCCTCGTTGAATGCTGAAGGTGGCAAGGACCCGTTCGGCGAGAAACTGACCCTGCAATTCAGCCGCACGCAGACTTGCCGCTATGGCGAGAACCCGCACCAGAGCGGCGCCTTCTATGTCGAAGCCAACGCCCCAGTCGGCAGCATTGCCCGTAGCCGCCAGATTCAGGGCAAAGAACTGTCTTACAACAACATCGCCGACACCGACGCGGCGCTGGAATGCGTGAAGCTGTTCGACGCCGCCCCCGCCTGCGTCATCGTCAAGCACGCCAACCCCTGCGGCGTGGCCTACGGCGCCAACCTGCTGGACGCCTACAACCGCGCCTACCAGACCGACCCGGAATCCGCCTTCGGCGGCATCATCGCCTTCAACGGCCGCCTCGACGGCGAGACGGCGAAGGCCATCGTCGAGCGCCAGTTCGTCGAAGTCATCATCGCCCCCGAGGTCAGCCCGGAAGCCTCCGAAGCGGTCGCCGCGAAGAAAAATGTGCGCCTGCTGGAATGTGGAGTCTGGACTGGAAGCGTGGCTCAGATGGACATGAAGCGGGTGGCCGGCGGTCTCCTGGTGCAGGACGCGGACATCCTGCTGCATGGCGAACTGAAGGTCGTGACCCAACGCGCGCCCACAGCCAAGGAAATGGAAGACCTGCTGTTCGCCTGGCGGGTGGCCAAGTTCGTCAAATCCAACGCCATCGTCTATGCGAAAGACCGCATGACCGTGGGTGTGGGCGCCGGCCAGATGAGCCGGGTCAACTCCGCCCGCATCGCCGCGATCAAGGCTGAACAAGCCGGCCTGGCGGTGCCTGGCTCGGTGATGGCCTCCGATGCCTTCTTTCCGTTTCGCGACGGCCTCGACAACGCCGCCGCCGCCGGCATCACGGCGGTGATCCAGCCGGGCGGCTCGATGCGCGACGCGGAAGTCATCGCGGCGGCCGACGAGCACGGTATCGCCATGGTGTTCACCGGCGTGCGGCATTTCCGACACTGAGCAGGCATTGATATGAAACTCCTCGTCATCGGCTCCGGCGGGCGCGAACACGCGCTGGCCTGGCGCTTGAAACAGTCTCCCCGCGTGCAGAAAGTCTTTGTCGCCCCCGGCAACGGCGGCACGGCACGCGAGGAAGGGTTGGAGAACGTGGCCATCTCGGCCATTCCCGATCTACTCGCCTTCGCGCGGTCGGAAAACATCCAGCTCACCGTGGTCGGCCCGGAAGCGCCGCTGGCCGCCGGCCTGGTCGATGCCTTCCGCAACGCCGGGCTGAAGGTGTTCGGCCCGGCGCGGGCTGCCGCGCAACTGGAAAGCTCCAAGGATTTCGCCAAGCAGTTTATGGCGCGCCACAAAATTCCCACCGCCGCCTTCGCTACCTTCAGCGAAGCTGCCGCCGCCCATGCCTATCTCGATGCCCAAGGCGCACCCATCGTGATCAAGGCCGATGGACTGGCCGCTGGCAAGGGAGTGGTGGTCGCGGCCACACTGGATGAAGCCCACGCCGCGGTCGATGCCATGCTGGCCGCGGGTGGTAAACCCGGAAACATGGGCAAAGCGGGACAGCGCGTGGTGATCGAGGAGTGCCTGTCCGGCGAGGAAGCCAGCTTCATCGTCATGGTGGACGGCGAAAATGTACTGCCACTGGCCACCAGCCAGGACCACAAGCGCCTGCTGGATGGCGATCAGGGCCCCAATACCGGCGGCATGGGCGCTTATTCGCCAGCCCCGGTAGTCACACCGGAAATCCACGCTCGCGCCATGCGTGAGGTAATTCGCCCCGTGGTCGCCGGCATGAAGGCGGAAGGCACCCCCTATACCGGCTTCCTCTATGCCGGCCTGATGATTGACCCTCAGGGGCGGATCAAAGTGCTGGAATTCAATTGCCGCATGGGTGACCCGGAAACCCAGCCGATCATGATGCGCTTGAAAAGTGACCTCTATGCGCTGCTGGAAGCGGCGGTGGATGGCAAGCTGGATCAGGTGGAAGTGGAGTGGGATCGGCGCTATGCCCTGGGCGTGGTGCTCGCCGCCGCCGGGTATCCGGATGCACCGAGAAAGGGCGATGCCATTACCGGCCTGGACGCGGCCGGCGAGGACTTCCACATTTTTCACGCCGGCACCGCCCTAGCCGGCGATCAGGTGGTCACCACGGGGGGACGAGTTGTGTGCGTCACCGCGCTGGGTGACATGGTCAAGGTCGCGCAAGCGCGCGCTTATGAGATCGCGGAAGGCGTCGAATTCACCGGTCGCCAGATGCGTCGGGACATCGGCTGGCGCGCCATCGCGCGCAAGAAAAAATAAAAAACGATTCCATAGGGTACGCACGACGCACCGTACGGTGTATCTCGGCTCCTTAACCAGAGGTCTTGGGGAGAACCAGCGCGCGGCCACGCAGTGGCGGCGTCGCCGCACCGGGCCAGAGACGAGCCGCCGCTGTCAACCAATCCCTCGGCTGGCTGACAAACCCGATCTCGGGCAATCCAAGAAAGCGCCCTGCAAGGCGCAAGGCCGGCACCGGGTCGGCGTCATTTAGTGGGGCTGCCCGAGTCTGCTTACCGAGCTTGCGGCCCCGCGCATCCAGAACCACGGGCACATGCTTATATCGGGGTGTGGGATAGCCCAACACCTGTTGCAGCGCGATCTGGCGCGGCGTCGAGGTCAGCAGATCGGCGCCGCGTACCACATGGGTAATCCCCTGCTCGGCATCGTCGACGACGACCGCGATTTGATAGGTGAATACGCCGTCGGCTCGTTTCAGCACGAAGTCGCCACACTCCCGCATGACATTGCAGGCCACCTGGCCGAACAAGGCATCGTCAAACCTCACCCGCTGTTCGGGCAGAAGGAAACGCAGGGCACCCGCGGCATCGGCATCCTTACCCCGACAAGTTCCGGGGTAGACCGGACCGTCCACACCGGGCGCTGACAGGTCGGCCATGCGCTTGCGGCTACAGGTGCAGGCATAGATCCTGCCGGCGTCGATCAAGCGCGCCAAGGCGTCCTGATAGGCCTCGCTACGCCGGCTCTGATACAGCACGCAGCCATCCCACTCGAAACCATGCGCGGCCAGAACACGCAAGATGCTGGCGGCGGCTCCGGCTACCACACGCGGTGGATCGACATCCTCGATCCGCAGCAACCATTCCCCACCGCGTGAGCGTGCCTCCAGATAACTCGCCAGCGCGGCCACCAGTGAGCCGAAATGCAAAGGGCCGGATGGCGTGGGGGCAAAGCGGCCGCGGTACAAAAGAGCACTCCTGTTCTTTGTGGAAGCGGGCATTCAGATGGAGATAAGTACATCCCCAGGTTGACGCGGGAAAATGCCGGCAATTATAGTGCGGGCATGCAGGCCGAACTGGATGCCCTCGAAAGCAAACTCGCGCAGATTCTCGAACGCTATCAAGGCACGCGTGAGGAGAACCTTCGGCTGCGGCAACAACTGGTCGCCATGGAAAATACCAACAAACAGCTATCCGAGCGACTGAGTGAAGCTCGCGCCCGCATGGAATCGTTGCTCAACAAAATCCCGGATTAAAATGGCCGCCCAAACCAACGTGAGCCTCGACGTCGCCATCATGGGACGGGAATTTCGGGTCGCCTGCCCCGAAGAAGAACGGGAAAGCCTGCTCCAGGCGGTGACCTACCTCGACCGCAAGATGCGCGAGATTCGTGACCATGGCAAAGTGATCGGCCTGGAACGCATCGCGATCATGGCCGCGCTCAACATCACCCACGACTACTTGGCGGCGAGGCCAGTCGACCCGGATGAACCTATACGCCGCGAACAGATCGGGCGCATGTCCAGCCTGCTTGATCAGGCCCTCGCCCAGCAAAATAATTTATTTTGACAGGGGCCGGTTGCAGCGGCCCACCCATCAATCTCCCTGCTGCGTTCGCGAAGGTTGCGAATTCTTTGAACCGATAAGCGTAAGCGACGGTTGCGGCGATCAAGTCTGCTGTTGTGCGCATGGCCAAACCAAGTGCCTGAAGCAGATGCGTTGCGGCCACTCTTGGACCCTGGGTTCAGGAAAGCAACCTGGACGGCGCAAGCGGGGAGACCCTCCTTTCGAACATGGCGAACACCCCTGATCAACTGAATAAGGCGGCCCTGCGGCGGCAACTTCGCACACTGCGCAAGGCGATCGGCCTCACTCAGCGACATGCGGCCAGCAAGACCGTGGTTGGGCTCGCGTTACGTCATCACCTGTTGGCGCGAGGCCGCCGCATCGGCATCTACATGCCCGCAAAAAGTGAGCTCGATGTGCTGCCATTGCTTAACCGGGCACTGGCCATGCGGGCGCGCTGTTTCCTTCCTATAGTGCCCCGGCAGGGGTGCAAACGCATGTGGTTCTCGCAAATGGGTGAGCGCCCCGCCTGGGTAGCCAATCGCTACGGGATTCCTGAATACCGGCACCCACTAGCAAAACGAGTACGAGTACAAAACCTGGATTTGCTGTTTATGCCGTTGTTGGGCTTTGACGCACGCGGCTTTCGCCTGGGTATGGGCGGGGGTTACTATGATGCCAGCCTGGCCTACCTGAAACGCTTTCACCACTGGCGGCGGCCGTGGGTAGTCGGTGTGGCATTCTCGCTGCAAGAAGTGGAACAGGTTCCGAGCGATCCCTGGGACATTCCGCTGGATGCGGTCCTTACCGAACAGGGGTACCGCATGTTCCACGCAGGGCGGAGTTGATACCGTTCTGGAGTCAGTAGCAGTACGGGTTGCTGTTTGCCAGCCAGGGATTGGTACCGGCTTCCTGGTAAGGAATCTGCAACCAACCTTCCTGGGTGGCGAACCCCTGGTTAACCGAAATATTCTGCCCGGCCTGGGTAACGTTGTTCGTTTTCGCTGTGGGCACGGCATCGCTCCTAAGCGCATCCGCGTAGGTCGCCCAGCGCAGAAAGACTTCGGGGTCGACCAATTCCGCCCAGTTACGCACTGGAGGCCGGGTCCACCAACCGATTCAACCTAGATTCCTCAGTTGAACGCGCCCGAGTGTGCGGTTTCCGAGTCATCTGGCAAGGCGCGACGACGCAGCGGGCCGAGGCCCGCAAGGAGGAGCAACGCAGCTAGATGGCTCGAAAACCGTGCAATCGGGCGCGTAGCGGCGTCACCCAAATGGTGAGCGCAACCGGAGGCGATAACGTCAGCATCCATGCGGCCTCACAAGGGCTGGGGAGCGGTCAACTGAGGAATCTAGTGTAGTGTCTCATAAATGACTATACATATTTGCGACCCTGCCT